>CAZYOL010000167.1:0-10530 GCA_964649065.1 uncultured Spirochaetales bacterium | reverse complement strand
GTCGAGACGGCGCTCGGGCCGGGGGTGCAGCCGCAGCCAGGCTCCCTCGATCACCCCGAGGCTCCCGAAGGAGCCGACGAAGAGCTTGGCCAGGTCGTAGCCCGTCACGTTCTTCACCACCCGGCCCCCGCAGCGGACCCGCTCGCCGCTGGCGAGCGCGATCTCCAGGCCCAGGACGGCGCTCCGGGGCGGGCCGAAGCCATGGCAGCGCGGCCCCACCGAGGCCGCCGCGAGCACGCCCCCCAGCGTCGCCCGGGGCGTCGGCGGATCCAGGGGCAGCTCCCAGCCCTCCGGCTCCACCGCGGCGCGGACCTCGGCCAGGGGCGTGCCGGCCAGCACGTGGCAGACGCCCTCCTCGGGCTCGAAGACGTCGACACCGCGCAGCCGCTCGGTCGAGAGCAGCGCGTCGGCGCGGTGCAGCGGATTGCCGATCCCCAGCTCGCTGCCCGCCCCGCGCACCAGCGCCGCCAGCGACAGCTCGCCCAGGGCCCCGGTGACGCGGGCCAGCTCGGCGCCGTCGCGGGGGCGCAGCGTGACGCTCAGCGCCCGGCCCTCGATTGACACGGCTTGGTGTCGCTCCAGGAGATCGCCCAGGCGCTCGTCGAGCTGCGGGCTCGCGGCGCTCGTCATTCGGCGAGGGGCACCCGGTCGTAGCCGCGCGCCTTGGGATTCGACTCGCTGCAGAAGCGCGGCGTGGGCAGCAGCTTCCCCGGGTTGCAGACCCCGTCCGGATCGAAGGTCTCGCGCAGTCGGCGCATGGCCGCGAGGTCCGACTCGCCGAAGACCAGGTGCATGAAGTCGCGCTTCTCGGCGCCGATGCCGTGCTCGCCTGTGATCACGCCGCCCGCGGCCACGCAGGTCTCCAGGATCTCCGCGCCGGCGGCCACCACGCGCTCGAGCTCGTCCGGGTCGCGGCGATCGAAGGAGATGTTCGGGTGCAGGTTGCCGTCGCCGGCGTGGAAGACGTTGGAGAGGGTGAGGCCGTAGCGATCGCCGATGGCGCAGATCGCCTCGAGCACCTCCGGCAGCTTCGAGCGCGGCACGACGGCGTCGTGGACGTAGAGGTCGGGCGCCAGGCGTCCCAGGGCCCCGAAGGCGCCCTTGCGCGCCTTCCAGAAGGCCTGCCGTTCCCGCTCGTCCCGGGCGATCGCCACCTCGCGGGCGCCCGCGGCCTCGGCCAGCTCGCGGACCCGCTCGACCTGCGCCGCCAGGCCCGGCCGCGGGCCGTCCAGCTCGACGATCAGCACGGCCCCCGCGTCGCGGGGCAGCCCGGCGGCGTAGACGCTGGCCTCGACCGCCTCGATGGTGCGCCGGTCGACGATCTCCAGGGCGGCGGGCACCAGCCCCGAGCGGATGACCTGCCCCACGCAGCGGCAGGCCGTGACGACGTCGCCGAAGATGGCGAGCAGCGTCTCGACCCCGTCGGGGAGCGGAGTCAGCCGCACGGTGGCGGCGGTCACCACGCCCAGGGTGCCCTCGCTGCCGACCACGGCGCCGACCAGGTCGTAGCCCTCCGGGTGGCCGTGGCAGGCGCCGAGCTCGACGACCTCTGCGTCGGGCAGCACCAGCTCCAGCGCCAGCACGTGGTCGGTGGTGGTGCCGTAGGCGAGCGTGTGAGGTCCGCCCGCGTTCTCGGCGATGTTGCCGCCCAGGGTGCAGGCGAGCTGGCTCGAGGGATCCGGGGCGTAGAAGAGCCCGTGCCGCGCCACCGCCTTCGAGAGCTCGGCGTTCACCACGCCGGGCTGCACGCGAGCCCAGCGATCCTCGGGGCTCAGCTCGAGGATGCGGTTCATCTGCGAGCACTCGATGACGACTGTGCCCTCGCCGGCCGTCGCTCCGCCGGAGAGCCCGGTGCCCGCTCCGCGGGGCGCGAAGGGAGCGCCGTGGCGACGGCAGGCGCGCACCACGGCCACCACCTCCTCGGTCGAGCGCGTCAGCACCACCGCGCGGGGCCTGCCGGTGTGGAGCGTCAGGCCGTCGCACTCGTAGACGAGCAGCTCCTCGACCCGGTGCAGGCAGCGCTCGTCGCCGACGATTTCGAGCAGCGAGCCCAGCAGCGAGTCCACGGGGAGAGGGTAGCGAGACGCCGGCGCGCCGAGCGTCAGGCCAGGCCGAGGCGCTCCAGGTCGCTCTCCGAGAGGCCCAGGTGGTGACCGATCTCGTGCCGCACGGTGATCTGGATCTGCTCGATCAGCTCGTCGCGGTCGCGGCAGACCTTCTCGAGGTTGCGCCGGAAGAGGACCACGCGGGTCAGATCCTGGGGCTGGTCGCTGGCAGCCAGCTCGGTCCGCGGCGTGCCGATGTAGATGCCGAGGATCTGGGGCGAGCCGTTCTCGCCGACGATCATCTCCCGCGACGGCCAGTCCTCGACGAGCAGCGGGACGTCCTCGACGTACTCGCGGATCGAGCGCGGCAGGTTGTCGAAGGCCGCCGCAACGGACTCCCGGAACTCCGGCTCCCCGACGCTGGTGGGCGTGGGGTAGTGCTCCGGGGCCAGGGCGTTGGCCCGGGCGAAGGCGGCGGCGGCCTCCTCGTCGGAGCCGAGCCGCTCGAGGACCAGCGCCAGGTGGTAGGCGGCGTAGCCCGACTCCGGGTCGAGCACCGCCGCCAGCTCGAGGGCCCGCTGGGCCTCCTCGAAGCGACCCAGCTCGAAGAGGATCTGCCCCTCGAAGGCGCGGTAGATGGGCACCTGGTCGGCGGCGGCCTTGAGGGCCCGGCGCACCAGGAAGAGCGCACCCTCGAGATCGTCCAGGTAGAAGACGGCCTTGGACTTGAGGTAGTAGACCTCGGCCTCGGTCGGTCGATCCAGGCGCGGCAGCTCGGCCTTGCCACCGAGCAGCTCGTCGCAGAGCTGCACCGCTCGCTCGAACTCGCCGAGCTCTTCGATCAGCAGCTCCGCCCGGTTGAGGTGGGCGGTGACGAATTTCGGGTCGGCGTCCAGGGAGCGCTGGAACTCGTGGAGCGCCTCGTCGATGCGCTCCTCGTCCCAGAGGATCTCGCCGCGGCCGTTGTGGGCCTCGGCGCCATCCGGGTGCGCGGCCAGAGCCTCGTCGAGCCAGGCGAGCGCCTCCTCGGTGCGCCCGCTGTGCGAGGCCTCCATCGCCTGGTCGAGACAGTCCCAGTATCGATCGCGGTCCTTCATCGTCCATCGCTGAGGGAGGGTGGGGGGTTCCCCGCCCTCGAACGTTTTGGGTGGCCGAGAATAGCAGAAGCGCGGCCCGCCACGGGCGCGCTGCATCCGTCGGAGCACGAGCGCAAGCGGCTGGAAACACAAGGAAAAACCCAGCTCTCGCGGGCCTGTCGAGGAGCCTCCCAGGGCTCGCAACTCGGCCCCTCAAGACCTTGTTTCGAAGAGGCTTCGGACGCTTCAGCCGGCAGCGGAGTCCGCCAGCTCGCTGAGCTTGCCGGCGTGCACCAGGATCCGCTGGCAGTGGCGGCAGGAGATGATCTCCTCGGCCTTCAGCAGCTCGATGTAGCGCTGGGCGGGGATGTCCATGCGGCAGCCCTCGCAGATGGGCCTCTGGACCACCACCACCGCCGGCGACCTGCGCCCCGCGATGCCGTCGTAGGTGGAGAGCAGCGGGGCGGGGATGCCACCGCGCTGCGCGTCTCGGCGCTCGCGGAGCTCGGTGACCGCGCGCTCGAGCTCCTGCTCCCTCGCGTCGAGGGAGCGCTCTTCGCCATCGAGCCGCTGGCGCTCGGCCTCGACCTCCTGCTCGGCCTGCCCGTGGGCCGTGCGGGCCGTCTCCAGGGCCTCCATGCCCTCGAGGATGCGCGTCTCGCAGCCGGAGAGGGCCTCGCGCGCCGCGTCCATCTCGTGCAGCAGGGCCGTGTAGGCCTCGTTGCTCTTCACCTGGGAGGTCTGCCCCTCGAGCTTCGCCAGCAGGGCCTCCTGGTCGCGGGCCTCGCCTTCGGCGCGGCGCTGATCCGCCTCGGCCGTCTGGATCGCCTGGCGCGAAGAGGCGATCCGCGTGTCGCAGTCGACGCGCCCCTGGGCGAGGCCGGCCCGCCGAGTGGGCAGAGCCGCCCGCTCCTGCTCCAGAGAGGCGAGCTCGTCGTCCAGCGTCTGCAGTTTCAGCAGCTGCCTGAGGCCTTCGATCAAGCTCCGATCCTCGGCCAGCGGTCGCCGTGAGGGTACCGCACGCGGCGCCCCGTCCCCGGACTCAGGGCAGGGCCGAGGTGCGCAGCCGCACCTCGGGCGGCTCCGCCGCCTGCCGCTCCAGGCGCCGCAGCAGCAGGCGGCTCTTCTCGTGCGCCGGGTCGACCCGCAGCGCCTCCTCGCGGGCGCTTCGCGCCCGCTCCGGCTGGTCCCGCTCCAGCCACACCAGCGCCGAGGCGTGGTGCAGCCTCGGGTCGCGAGGCTCGAGCCGCAGGGCCTCCTCGTAGGCCGCCAGCGCCCCCTGCCAGTCGCGGAGCTGGACCCGGACGTCGCCCACGCCCTGCCAGGCCGAGGCCGAGGGCTGCAGCTCAATGGCTCGCTCCAAGAGCGGCAGGGCGCGCTCGGGCCGGTCGCGGCGCAGCCAGGCGCGGGCCACCGCCACCCGTTGGCTCGGATCGTCCCGCCCCACCCAGCTGAGCCGCTCGAGCGAGCGCTCCAGCCGCGCCACGTCCACCGGCCCCCGCGAGACGGCGCGCCTCACGCTGTAGCTCTCCCAGACGTGGAGCGACATCACGGCCACGCAGAGCGCGCCGAGGGCCCAGGTCAGGCGACCCGGCCAGGGGCTCCCGGCCCGCAGCTCCTGGTCCTCCTCTTCGGGAGCGCTGCGAATCAGCACCCGGGCGACCCGGCCGTCGCGGAGCTTCCAGATGGCGCCGTCGAGGATGAAGTGCTGCAGGTTCACCGTCGCGGCGATCAGGGCGGCCAGGCCCGCGTCGAAGGGCAGCCGGCCGAGCAGATCCGGTGCGAAGAGCAGCGAGGGCAGGGTCCAGGCCAGGGCGCCGGCCAGGGCGGCCTTCGCGAAGTAGGACGCCGGGCCCGGCCAGTCGCGGGACGCCCGGGCGTAGTAGGAGGTCACCCAGAGGTACTGCACCGCGTGGGCGACTCCGATCCACAGGAAGTAGTACTCGGGATGGCTGTCGATCACCTCGAGGCCGCTGCCCAGGCCGAAGCTGCGCACGGCGACCGGAATCGAGAACCACAGGGCCTGGCTGACGACCAGGCAGGCCGTCGGCGCCAGGGCCCGGGGGCCCGCGCTGCGCAAGAGCAGGATCGCGCTGGCGAGCAGGCTTCCCAGATAGGCGGCGCCGATCCCCAGGAAGAGCTCGCGATCCAGCGGAAGGTCCAGGGACAGGAAGCGATAGCCGCTCAGGTCGTAGGGGACCGCGGAGTAGCTGCTGCCGGAGCCACCGTGGTGCATCACCACGAAGGTGAGCAGGTAGGAGAGCACGAAGCTCGCGTGCAGACAGCGCTTGGCCAGCGGCGAGAAGGCCACCTGGTTGCGCCGCAGGAAGAGCACGGCGATCCCGTAGTTCTGCCCCGTGTAGTGCCAGGGGCTCCACGTCAGGAAGACGGTCAGCAGCCAGGAGCCCACCCAGGAGCTGTAGACGCCGACGGCGAAGACCCCCCAGACGAGCAGGCTGGCCCAGACCGAGAAGAGGGCGTAGGCGCGGCGGGTGCTGCGGTTCTCGTAGACGCGCAGCAGGGTCGCGCCGTGGTGGGGCACGCCGAAGATCAGCATCAGGATGGGCGCCCAGATCAGCCCGCCGGAGAGGCGGATCTGGCTGCCGTAGAGGGCCAGCACGGCGAAGGCGAGGAAGTACCAGAGCCCGCAGCCGAGCAACAGGTCGGGGAGGGGGCCGTAGAGCCAACGGCTCGCCGGGCGGGGGGCGGAGGCCGCCATACCGGGAGTATCGCCCGAAACACCCGGCCGGAAAAGCTGGTATCCCTTGTCGGCGAGGGGGGGCATCCGGGGGTGCAGGACCGGGTCCAGACTGCCTGTCTCGTCACGCTCACGGCCATCGCCGTCGGCGCGACGCTCTACTGGCTGCGCCCCCTGATGATCCCCTTCACGCTGGCGGTCTTCGTCACCCTCTCCTTCCAGCCGCTGCTCGTCTTCCAGATGAAGCGCCTGCGCGTGCCGTACTGGATCGCCGTGCTCTTCACGCTGGTGCTCGCCCTCTGCCTGCTCTTCCTGCTGGGCTCCCTGGTGGCGGCCTCGGTCGGACAGCTCTCCGCCAACTCCGAGGCCTACGCGCGACAGCTCGGCAAGCTGCTCGAGCAGGGCATCGCGCTGCTGCCCGAAGAGGCGGCGCAGGAGTTCGAGTCCATGACCAGCTTTCCGGTGCGCTCGGTGGGCGGCATGCTCGTCGGCACCACCAACGCCATCGTCGACGTGATGTCGAAGTCGATGCTGGTCCTGATCTTCGTGGTCTTCCTGCTGATCAGCGGCGCGGGTACGCGCGAGGCCACCGGCGTGTGGCGCGAGGCCGAGATCCGGGTCGAGCGCTACCTGGTGACCAAGGCCGTCATCTCGGCGGTCACCGGCTGCTTCGTCGGCACCTCCCTCGCCCTGCTGGGCGTCGACCTCGCCCTCACCTTCGGGCTCTTCGCCTTCCTGCTGAACTTCATCCCCAACATCGGCTCGATCGTCGCCACCCTGCTGCCGTTGCCCGTGGTGCTGATGGATCCGGAGCTGTCCTGGAAGGTGGCGGTACTGGCGATCGCGCTCCCCGGCACCGTGCAGCTCACCCTGGGCAACTTCGTCGAGCCGCGCGTCATGGGCAGCGCCCTGGACCTGCACCCGGTGACGATCCTGCTGGCGCTGATCTTCTGGGGAATGCTCTGGGGCGTGGTCGGCGCGCTGCTGGCCACGCCGATCACTGCGGTCTTCCGCATCGTGCTCGGGCGCTTCGAGGGCTCGCGCTTCCTGGCCGACCTGCTGGCGGGCCGCATCGAAGTGCTGCGCTCGGGCTGAGGACGGCACAGCCCGGAGCGACGCCCCAGAACCTGCTAAATCGCAGGTAGATCCCTCGTGAGACCTGGGCGAGCTTGGCCGGGGGGCTTCGCCGCCGACACGGCGGAGCCCCGGGGCGAGAGGAGCAGCCATGGCCTTCGACATCCGGGCGGAGCTCGAGCGCCACCGCGGCGCGGGCTACGCGCTGCACCGCGAGCACATGAACGCACAGATGGTGCGGGCCCTGCGCATCATCGGCTTCGACCGCGACTACGTGCGCGGCGAGGGCTGCTATCTGATCGACCGCCAGGGACGCCGCTACCTGGATTTCCTGTCGGGCTTCGGCGTCTTCGCCCTGGGACGCAACCACCCGACCGTGACGCGGGCCCTCCACGACGCGCTCGACGCCAGCCTCCCCGGCCTGGTCCAGCTCGACTGCTCGCTGCTGGCGGGGCTGCTCTCCCGGGCGCTGCTCGAGCGGGCCCCGGAAGGCCTGAGCCGGGTCTTCTTCGCGAACAGCGGCACCGAGGCCGTCGAGGCGGCCCTCAAGTTCGCGCGCTGTGCCACGGGACGTCCGCGCTTCCTCTACTGCCAGCGCGGCTACCACGGCCTCACCTACGGAGCGCTGTCGCTCAACGGCGAGACCCCCTTCCGCGAGGGATTCGGTCCCTACCTGCCGGGGTGTCAGGCCATTGCCTTCGGCGACCTCGAGGCCCTGGAGCGCGAGCTGCGCCGCGGCGACGTGGCCGCCTTCGTCACCGAGCCGATCCAGGGCCACGGCGTCTTCCTGCCGCCGGAGGGCTACCTCGAGGGCGCCCAGGAGCTGTGTCGCCAGCACGGCAGCCTCTTCGTGCTCGACGAGGTGCAGACCGGCCTCGGACGCACCGGCAAGCTGCTGGCGCTGGAGCACTGGGGCCTGCAGCCGGACATGGTCACGCTGGCGAAGGCGCTCTCCGGGGGCCAAGTCCCGGTGGGCGCCGTCCTGTGTCGCGAGGAGATCTTCGAGCGCACCTTCCACCACCTCGACCGCGCCGTGGTGCACGGCTCGACCTTCGCCAAGAGCCCGCTGGCCATGACGGCGGCGCTGGCCACGCTCCACGTGCTCGACGAGGAGCGGCTCGTCGAGCGCTCGGCCACGATGGGGGAGCGGCTGAAGAAGCGCCTGGAGCCCCTGCTGCAGCGCTACGAGCTGCTGTGCGACGTGCGCGGTCTGGGGCTGATGCTGGCCTTCGAGCTGGGCGCCCCCCGCTCCCTGCGCCTGAAGGTCGGCTTCCGGGCCCTCGAGGCGGCGCGCAAGGGGCTCTTCAGCCAGCTGCTGACGGTGCCGCTCTTCCAGCGACACCGGATCCTGACGCAGGTCGCGGGCCACGACGTGAACGTGGTCAAGATCCTGCCACCGCTGGTGATGGGCGAGGCCGAGCTCGATCTCTTCTGCGAGGCCTTCGAGGACGTGCTCGCGGGCTGCCACCGCACCCCGGGAGCACTCTGGGACTTCGGCCGCACGCTGGCGGTCCAGGCCCTGCGCGGCTCCAGTCGCTGACGGCGGCTCGCGAGGGCGCGGCGGCTCAGGCGGCGCTGGCGCGGCGCGGGGCGGGCTCTCCCAGGGCATTGGGCCGCCGGGGCGGGCGCAGGCCGACCATGCGGCGCCACGAGTAGAGCCGCTCCAGCCAGTAGCCGGCGTGGATGCCCAGCCGGATCGCCGTGCTCTTCCAGGCCGGCCAGGCCAGCTGGCGGGCCATCCGCTCCATCATCGCCAGGCTGACGTCGCGGTAGACGCGGATCTCGACCTGCGCGTAGTGAGCCAGCATGCGCCGGATGCGGCCCCCGTGGCCCTGGGCGACGAGCCCGAGCAGCTCCTCGTGGCAGTGCGAGAGGTGGGCCACCTCGTCGTCGGCGATCAGGCGAATTGCGCGACCCAGCTCCGGGTCGTCGGCGAAGACCCGGCTCTGCAGCGCGATCTCCTCGGCCCCCCGCTGCTCGGTGACGCGCCCGTGGACGAGGTAGGCGATCACCTCCTGGAGCCCGGCGGGTTCCTCTCCGCGCAGTCGCTCGTGGTCGAGGCCGATGCCGGCCCGTGTCAGCAGCAGGGTGTAGTCGAGCTCCAGGGGCACCGGCGCCGGCTCCAGGCCGCGCTTGGCGAGCAGGGCGAGGAAGAGGCGCTGGTGCTTCGACTCGTCGCGTCCGTGGCGCAGCACCTTGGCCGCCAGCTGCGGATCCCGATCGCGCAGGCGCAGGGCCAGCCGTTCGTTCTCCCAGCCGCCCTGGCCCTCGCCGTGCGCCGCCACGGAGAGGAAGAGCCGGTAGCACTCCTCGTTCCCGCGGATCTCCTGCAAGATGGCTCGCGCCGAGAGCATGTCCTCGGCTCCTGCTCTGGTCTGGGGTGGATGCGGCGGCATACTAGGGGACGCGGAGTCCGCTTCAAGGGTCATGTGGGCCGTTCTCGACGACGCGCTCGGGCGCTCATGCGCCCGCTGGGTGGCCTTCGTGCGGGCCCGCCCGCGGTCCGTCCTGGTGAGCTGCCTGGCGCTCACGCTGGCCGCGGCGATCTACACCGCGCTCAACCTGGGCCTCAACTCCGACGAGAACGATCTCTTCTCGGAGGAGCTTGCCTTCGCCCCGCTGCGCTCGGACTTCTACCGGGCCTTCCCCAGCCTGGTGGACCCGATCGTGGTGGTGATCGACGCCGACACCCGCGACCTGGCCGAGCAGGCGACCCAGCGGCTGGGGGCCCTGCTCGCCGACGACCAGCGACACTTCCACAGCGTCTTCGAGCCGGGCGGCGGCCCCTTCTTCGAGCGTCACGGCCTGCTGTACTGGACCGTCGACGAGCTCGAGGAGTTGTCCGACAACCTGGCGGCGGCTCAGCCCTATCTCGCGAGGCTCTCGCGCGACCCCAGCCTGCGCGGCCTCTCGACGCTGCTGGCCGACTCGGTCCAGGCCGTCGCCGACGGCGACTTCCCCGAGGCCGACCTGGAGGAGGTGCTGCGCCGGGTCGGGGACGGCGTCGTGGCGGTCGGCACGGGCCGCCCCTACTCGCTGGCCTGGGGAGACCTGATCCTGGGACAGGAGTCCTCGCCGGGCGACCGCAGGCGTTTCCTGCTGCTCGAGCCGGCCGTCGATTCCGGTCGGGTCAACCCGGCCGAGTCCGCGCTGCTCGCCCTGCGCGAGGCGATCCGCGAGCTGGGCCTCGATGCGCCGGACGCCGCGGTCCGCGCCCGCGTGACGGGCCTCTACGCGCTCGCCTACGAGGAGATGGAGCAGGTGGGGCGGCAGACGGGTCTCGCGGGCCTCGCCGCCGTGGCCATCGTGGCCGCGGTGCTGGGCTTCGGGGTCGGCTCGCTGCGCATGGTGCTGGCCTCGCTCGTCGCGCTCGGCGTGGGCCTGGTCTGGACGGCCGGCTTCGCCGCACTGGCGATCGGCCACCTGAATCTCATCTCGGTCTCCTTCGCGGTGCTCTTCATCGGGCTGTCGATCGACTTCGCCATCCACCTGTGCATCCGCCAGCGCGAGCACCGGCTCGCGGGCCTCGCCGAGGATCCGGCCTGGAGCCTGGCGGCGCGGCGCATGGGCGCTGCGCTCTTCCTGTGTGCGGCGACCACGGCCATCGCCTTCTTCTCCTTCGTGCCCACCGACTACC
>CAZYOL010000166.1:0-10556 GCA_964649065.1 uncultured Spirochaetales bacterium | reverse complement strand
AGCCCTCGGCGTACTTGTTGGTCAGCACCGAGCCCGCGGCCTCGAGCACGGCCTCGGAGACGAAGTTCTCGGAGGCGATCAGCTCCAGGCGGGTCGCCTGGCGCTTCGCCTCGCGACGCAGCAGCGAGGCGATTTCGGGATCGGCCGTGGCCAGCACGGAGTGGCTGTCCAGGCGCGTGAGCGAGTCGATCTTCTCGACCCGGCGCGCGTGGCGCCCCCCTTCGAAGGAGGTCCCCAGCCAGGTGCGGGTGATCTCCCAGGCCTCCTCCGGGGCGACCCGGTCGCCGGAGAGGGCGAGCATGTTGGCGTCGTTGTGGCGCCGCGCCATGGCCGCGCTCTCCACGTCGTGGACCAGGGCGGCCCGCACGCCCGGGAAGCGGTTCGCCGTATAGGAGACCCCCAGGCCGGAGCCGCAGACGACGATCCCGCGCGGTGCCTCGCCAGTGGCCACCGTGCGCGCGGCGGGGGCCGCGAAGTCCGGGTAGTCCACCGACGCGTCGCCCTCGCTCCCGAAGTCGACGACCTCGTAGCCGGACTCCTCGAGTCGCTCGCGCAGCACCCGCTTCAGCGCGGTGCCGCGATGATCGCTGGCCAAGACGATGCGGTCGCCCAATCCCTTCTTCCTCCCGACCCCTAGTGTGCCAGGGCCCGAGGGACTTCGCCCCCGGCCTCGGCGGACCGGCTCAGCGATCGGGGTGGCCCAGGACCAGGCTCGCGTTCGTGCCTCCGAAGCCGAAGGAGTTCGAGAGGACCACGCCCACGGCGGCGGGGCGGGCCTTGTGCGCGACGTGGTCCAGCGCGCAGTCGGGATCCGGGTCGTCCAGGTTGAGGGTCGGGGGCAGCAGGCCGGAGCGAAGGGCCTCGACGCAGAAGAGCGCCTCGACGGCCCCGGCCGCGCCCAACAGGTGCCCGGTGGTGCCCTTGGTGGAGGAGACCGGCAGGCGCTCGGCGTGGGCCCCGAAGACGGCGCGGATCGCGCGCGCCTCCGAGTCGTCGCCCGCCGGCGTGCCGGTGGCGTGGGCGTTCAGGTAGCCCACCTCCGCGGCGGCCACGCCAGCGTCGGCCAGGGCCTTGCGCATGCAGCGCTGCGCGCCCTCGGCATCCCGGGTCGTCGAGGCGATGTGGGCCGCATCGGCCGAGAGCCCGTAGCCCAGCACCTCGGCGTGGATCTCCGCGCCCCGGGCCCGGGCCCGCTCCAGCGACTCGAGCACCAGCACCGCCGCTCCCTCTCCCATCACGAAGCCGTCGCGACCGCGATCGAAGGGCCGGCTGGCCTCCCGCGGCGCGTCGTTGCGCGTGGAGAGCGCCCGCATGGCGGCGAAGCCGGCGATGCCGACCTCGGTCACCGGGGCCTCGACCCCCCCGGCGAGCATCACCTCGGCGTCGCCGCGCTCGACGATCCGCGCCGCCTCGCCGAGGGCCTGGGTGCTGGTCGCGCAGGCGCCGGCGTGACACAGGTTCGGCCCCTTCAGCCGATGGCGGATGGCCACGTAGCCCGCCGGCATGTTGCACAGGGCCATGGGGATGGCGAAGGGCGAGACGCGGCGCGGTCCCGCCTCGAAGAGGCTGCGCACCGCGGCCTGCAGGGTCTCGACCCCGCCCTGCCCGGATCCGATCGAGACGCCGAAGCTCTCGCGCTCGGCCTCGTCGCCGTCGAGGCCGGCGTGCTCGACCGCCTCCACGCTGGCCGCCAGCGCCAGGGCCACGGCGCGGTCGATGCGGCGCTGCTCCTTGCGCGAGAGCTCGGGTAGCGGGATCTCGCCGGGCAGCTCGGCGGCGATCCGGACCGGGTAGGCCGAGGCGTCGAAGCGTGTGATCGGGCCGACCCCGCTGCGGCCGGCGGCACAGGCCTCCCAGCTGGAGGCTCGGTTCATGCCGATGGGGGTGAGGCAGCCGAGGCCCGTCACCACGACGCGACGCCCGGACGCGCGAGACACGTTCAGGCCTCGAGGCGTTCCTTGATGTAGGCGAAGGCGTCGCCGATCGTCTGGATCTTCTCGGCGTCGTCGTCGGGGATCTCGATGTCGAACTCCTCCTCGATCGCCATCACGAGCTCGACGATATCGAGCGAGTCCGCACCCAGGTCGTCGATGAAGGACGCCTCGGCGACGACCTCCTCCTTGGAGACCCCGAGCTGCTCGACGATGATCTCGGAAACGCGCTCTTCCAGAGCCATGCTGCGCCCCTCCCGACTTCCCGATGCTCCCGTCTCCCCAGCGTCGTAGCGCAAGCGGGCCTCCGAGGCGACGCTCGGGGCCGAGCGGCGACCCTAGGCGCCCCCGGAGAAGGCCACGGCCGAATCGAGGTTCTCGGTGCTCGAGAGGTTTGCCCGCTGCAGCGCCCGGTCGATGCGCCCGATCAGGCCGCTCAGCACGCGCCCCGGACCGATCTCGAGGACCCGCGTCACTCCGGCCGGCCCCAGGCTCCGCACCATCTCCGTGAAGCGGACCGGGGCGGTGACCTGGCGCGCGAGCAGCTCCGGGAAGCGCGCCGCGGAGCGCTCGGGCTCGGCCAGCACATTCGTCACGATCGGGACCCGTGCCTCCTCGAAGCGGACGCCGGCCAGCTCCGCGGCCAGCTTCTCGGCAGCGGGCTCCATCAAGGGGCAGTGGAAGGGTGCCGACACCGGGAGAGGAACGCTCCGCTTGGCGCCGTTCTGCAGGGCCCGCGAGCAGGCGATCTCCACCGCGGGTGCGTCGCCGGCGATCACGGTCTGGGAAGGCGCGTTGTAGTTGGCGGCATTGACGACGCGGCCCGTCTGCGCGCGCGCGGCCTCGCAGGCCAGCTCCACGTCCTCGGGCGTGGCGCCCAGGATCGCGGCCATGGCGCCGCGCCCCTGCGGCACCGCCTCCTGCATGAAGCGCCCGCGGGCGTGCACCAGGCGCACGGCGCTGTCGAAGGCCAGCGCGCCGGCTGCCACCAGGGCCGTGTACTCGCCGAGGCTGTGCCCGGCCAGCAGCACCGGCTCGACGGCGGCCCGCTCCTCGAGCGCACGCAAGAGCGCCACGCTGGTGGTGAGGATCGCGGGCTGCTGGATCTCCGTGCGCAGCAGCTGGTCCTCGGGCCCCTCGAAGCAGAGGCGCGACAGAGGCAGGCCGAGCGCCAGATCTGCCTGCTCGAAGACCTCGCGGGCCGCGGGCGAGGCATCCGCGACGTCCCGCCCCATCCCGACCTCCTGGGCCCCCTGCCCGGGGAAGACCAGGGCGAGCACGGGGCTAGTCCTCGGCCTCGATCTGGATCACCTCGCGGCCCCCGTAGTACCCGCAATTGAGGCAGACCCGGTGCGGGGCCTTGGGCGCCCCGCACTGGGGGCAGACGCTATGCGCGGGATTCGACAGGGCATCGTGGGCGCGGCGCTGGTCGCGCCGCGCCCGGGAAGTTCGGCGCTTGGGAACGGCCATCAGTCTCCTCCTCGGCTCGGCTCACCGCGCAACGCCGCCAGCACGGCGAAGGGCGAGTCCGGCCGCACTTCGTGGCAGTCGCAGGGGCCGGCCGCGCGCTCGGCGCCGCAGCGCGGACACAGGCCCGGGCACTCCTCTCGACACAGTGGCTTCACGGGCAGGCTCAGCGCGATCAGCTCCTGGAAGAAGGCTCCCAGGTGCAGCTCGGTCCCGCGGAACCAGCCCGTCTCGATCTCGTCGCCCAGACAGACGCCGTGCTCGGCGAGGGCCCGGGCGGCCTCCGGATCCGCGGGCTCCCGTGCGCCGGCGGACTCCAAAACGAGCCGGAAGGGCTCGTGAAGCGTGTCACGATAGCGCGCGAGGCAACGGCTGCACTCGAGGCCCAGGCCTCCCTCGATGCGGCCCTCCAGAAGCAGATCCTCGCCCATGCGGTAGGCCGTGAGGCCGATCGCCAGCGGCCCCGGGGCCTCGACGCCGTCGGGATCCAGGATCGGCGCCAGCCACTCGGGCGCGGCCTCGAAGGCGAAGGAGCGAGGTGTCGAGGAGAGCGCGTCGACCAGCAGCTTCACGGTGGGTCACCCGCCGGGGCCGGGCGTCGGCGGCGCGCCGGCGCGCCGCCTCCTGGGGCTTCGTTGGATTCGACAAAGAAAACAGTGACTTGGCACTATCGGATAGCAGAGGTCGCGACTTCCGGCAAAGCCGGCCGACGCTATGCTCGGGCTCCGTGAGCGAGGTCCGCACGCGCTTCGCGCCCAGCCCCACGGGCTTCCTGCACGTCGGCTCGGCGCGGACGGCGCTGTTCAACTGGGCCTTTGCCCGGCGCGCCGGTGGGCGCTTCGTCCTGCGCATCGAGGACACGGACCGCGAGCGCTCGACCCGCGAGTCCGAGGCGGCCGTCCTGGACGGCCTCGGCTGGCTCGGCCTCGACTGGGACGAGGGCCCGCATCGCCAGAGCGAGCGGGCCGAGCGCCACGCCGCGGCCGTGAACTCGCTGCTGGAGCGCGGTCGCGCCTACCGCTGCCGCTGCAGCCCTGCCGAGATCGAGGAGCGCCGCCAGGCGGCCATCGCCGCTGGCCGCAAGTGGACCTACGACGGCCGCTGCCGCGACCTGGGCCTCGGCCCCGACGCGGGGCCCCATGCGGTGCGCCTGCGCATGTCGGAGCAGGCCGAGCTCGCCTGGGACGACCTGGTCTTCGGTCCCAGCCACCAGGACGTCCGCGAGCTGGGAGACGTGATCGTGCGGCGCAGCGACGGCGCCCCGCTCTACAACCTGGCGGTGGTCGTCGACGATGCGGAGATGGGCATCACCCACGTGATCCGCGGGGCCGACCACCAGATCAACACCGCCGTGCAGCTGGCCCTCTACCGCGCCCTCGACCTTCAGCCGCCGCACTTCGCCCACGTGCCGCTGATCGTGGGCGCGGGCGGTCGCAAGCTCTCGAAGCGTCGCGATCCGGTGTCGGTCCAGGAGTTCCGCAGCCAGGGCTTCCTGCCCGAGGCGATGCTCAGCTGGCTGGTCCGCATCGGCTGGTCTCACGGTGACCAGGAGATCTTCACGAGCCAGGAGATCTGCACCCTCTTCGGCCTGGAGGCCGTCGGGCGGGCCAGCGCCCAGGCCGACCTGGCCAAGCTGCAGTGGCTGAACCAGCACTTCCTGAAGCAGCTGCCGCGCGAGCGCCTGCTCGCGGAGCTCGAGCCCTACCTGGCGGCGGTGGCGGGCCGCCCGGTCGCGACGGACACGGCGCTCGGGCAGCTGGTCGACCTGCTGCGCGAGCGCAGCAAGACCCTGGCGGAGATGGCCGAGCGGGCCCGTTTCCTGGTGGTGGACGAGATCGCCTACGAGGAGAAGGCCGCCCGGAAGCACCTGAAGCCCGAGGCGGAGCCGCTGCTCCACGATCTGCACGACGCCCTGGCCGCCCTGGAGGTCTGGGACGAGGCCCACATCGAGGCCGCCTTCCTGCAGGTGCGCTCGCGCCACGGAGAGCTCCCGGTGGGCAAGCTGGCCCAGCCGGTGCGCGTCGCCGTGACCGGCAGCGCGGCCTCCCCCGGCATCTTCGAGACCCTGGCCCTGCTGGGGCAGAAGCGGAGCGTGGGGCGGATCGCCGAGGGGATCCACTACCTGCGCCACGGTTGAGGGCCCCGGTCGCGTCTCGTACCTTCGAGCGGCTCGCGAAGCTCCCCGGTCGTCTAATGGCAGGACAGCGGATTCTGGCTCCGCTAATGGAGGTTCGAATCCTCCCCGGGGATCCAGCCCCCTCGGCCCGCGGAACGGGTCGAGGTTCGAATCCTCCCCGGGGATCCAGCCCCCTCGGCCCGCGGAACGGGTCGAGGTTCGAATCCTCCCCGGGGATCCAGCCCCTCAGGGCGCCAGCCGCGCCAGCGAGCGGATCAGCGAGTCCGGCGGCAGCAGCAGCACCAACAGCGCTCCCGCGGCCAGCGCCGGCCCGAAGCCGAAGGGCACCGCCCAGCGCCGCGTGAGAACGCCCCAGCCGATCCCCACTCCGAGCCCCACCAGGGCCGAGGCGAACAGCGCCTCCACGGCGCCCAGGGGCCCCAGCACCGCCCCGATCAGCGCCAGCAGCTTGACGTCGCCGAAGCCGATGCCGGGAAACCAGACCCAGTAGTCCAGCTGCCCGGGCCGCGGGTAGTCCTCGTCCGGCTCCGGCCAGTGCTCGAAGCGGCGCCCGCGCAGGGCACACCAACGCGCGTGGACGAAGCCGATGCTCCAGATCGGGAGGGCTCCCAGCAGGGCCCCCGCCAGGCTGAGCGCGAGGGCCTGCACGAGCGGCATCCCCCCGGCGTGGCGGGCCAGGGGCACCGCCCCCAGCGCCAGCAGCAGCCCGCCGAGGCTGATCGAGTCCGGGATGATCCGGTGGTCGAAGTCGATGGCGGCCGCGGCCACCAGCGAGGCGGCGAAGGCCCAGGCCACCGGCGTCATGGGCGAGATCCCGAAGCGCCAGGCGATGCCCGCGAAGAGCAGCCCGGTCAGCAGCTCCAGGGCGGGATAGCGCCAAGAGATCGGCGCGCGGCAGTGGCGGCAGCGCCCCCGCAGCCACAGGAAGGAGAGCAGCGGCACGTTGTCCCAGGGCGCCACCGGCCGTTGGCAGCGCGTGCAGTGGGAGCCGGGGTGGACCAGCGACTCGCCCCGCGGCAGCCGGTGCACCACGACGTTGAGGAAGGAGCCGATCACCAGCCCCAGCACGAAGGCGAAGCCCAGCGTCGGGCCCAGGGGCCACGCGGAGAGCGGCGCCATGGGCCGAGCCTAGCAGTCGCGCTCAGCGCAGATCCCGGCGTTCGAAGATCGCCACGGCGCCGACCAGGAGCGCGCTGCTCCAGGCGAGGGCGTAGACCCAGGGCAGCAGCAGGTCCGCAGCGGTCACCGGCAGGCCGTGCGCTGCCTCCAGGGTCAGGTTGAAGCTCTCCAGATCCGGCAGGACGCGGTGCAGCAGCGCGGTGAAGGTGCGCATGCCCTCCAGATTGGACGCCGCACCGAGATCGCGCAGCTCGCGCGTGAGGTGGCCGACCAGCCAGATTCCGACCGAGTAGAAGGAGGCGAGGAGCGGCGTGGTGAAGGCCGAGAAGAGCGTGGCCACGGCGACGACGACCAGCAGCTCGGCGGCCGCCAGCAGGAAGGCCCCGGCGTGGGCCCAGCCCAGCGGCGCGCCCGTTGCCAGGGAGACGCCCAGGAAGACGAGCGCCATGATCGCCACCTGGAGCCAGATGGTCAGCACCAGGCCGGCGTACTTCCCCAGCAGGAATTCACCCCGCGAGAGGGGCTTCGAGAGGATCGTGTAGACGGTGCGCCGGTCGACCTCCTTGTGGATCAGCCCGACGCCCACGAAGATCGCGATGGCCACCGCGAAGAGCCGGATCGCCGCCATGCCGATGTCCTGCAGGATGCGCTCGCTCTCGACGTAGGAGAGCGTCGAGATCAGCACGCCACTCGCGATGATCAGGATCGCGAAGAAGAGCAGCGTATAGAGCAGCTTGCTGCGAATGGCCTCGCGCAGCGTGTTGGTGGCGATCGCCGCAATGCGGCCCAGCGCTCTCATTCCGGCTCCCCCTCGGCCCGGCGGTCGTCCTCGACCGCATGCAGGAAGATCGACTCGAGAGAGACCCGGTGAGGCGTCACCGAGACGATCTCGGCGCCGGCCTCGAGGGCCTCGCGCAGGGTCGCATCGACGTCCTTCTCCGCGACCCGGGCCTCTACGCGCTGGCCGTGGCCGCGCAGCTCGGCTCCGACGCGCTCTTCCAGGAGCGCAGCCAGCTCGGGGCGCACTCCCGCCAGCACCACGTCGACGCTGCCGGCCCCTCCCAGGCGGAAGATCTCGGTGGCGCCCTCGTAGCGGATGCGTCCCTTCACGATGATGGCGACGCGGTCGCAGACCATCTCGACGTCGGAGAGAATGTGGGTGTTCATGAAGACCGTCTTGCCCTCGCGGCGCAGGCGCAGGATCAGGTCGCGAATCTCCTTGCGGCCGATGGGATCCAGGCCGCTCATCGGCTCGTCCAGGAAGACCACGTCCGGGTCGTGCACCAGCGCCTGCGCGATGCCGACGCGCTGGCGCATGCCCTTCGAGTAGCTGCGCAGGCGGGCGTCGGCGGCCGCCGAGAGACCGACCCAGCCCAGCAGCTCCTCGACCCGCGCGGCGCGCGTCGCGCGGGGGACGCCGGAGAGCCGCGCGTAGAAATCCAGGATCTCGCGGCCGGTCAGGTAGTCGTAGAAGTAGGGGTTCTCGGGCAGGAAGCCCACGTGGCGGCGAAAGGCCGTCTCGCGCACGTGATGGCCCAGGATGCTGGCCGAGCCCGAAGTCGGCCGGATCAGGCCCATCAGGATCTTCAGGGTGGTGGTCTTGCCGGCGCCGTTGGGCCCGACGAAGCCGAAGATCTCGCCTTCGTGGACCCCGAAGGAGATGCCGTGGAGGACGCGCTTGCGCCGCAGGCCCAGGCCCGGGCGGAAGTCCTTGCAGAGGCCCTCCACCCGAACGATCTCCCGGCTCGCCCCGCTCACGTGCGCGCCTCCTGCTCGCCTCGCCAGCGCTGGCGGCGCTGCTCGTCACTCGGGTGGAAATGCAGGCGATAGCGCTTGCGATAGAAGGAGGAGACGATCCGGCCGGAGTCGGGATCGATCTGCCAGCGGAAGCCCTCGAAGTGGGGGTGCGGAGGCGGCAGGCGCCGCAGCACGGGGCTCGGGCCCTCGACCAGCTCCTGCACGTCTCGCAGGTCGCGCCCCTGGCGCCTCTGGAACTCGGCCCGCGCCCGGTCGAGCAGGCGCGCGGCCCGCTCGGTGTCGATCTCGTCGAGGGCCTTCAGGTACTCGGCCCGGGCGTAGGGATCCTCGGTCTCCTCGGCCATGCGCCGCAGCAGGCTGGCCGCCGTGTCGAGGCCGCCGACGTCCGCACGCAGGCGGGCCACCAGCGCCCCGAGGTAGGTCGGGGCCCTGGGCAGCGGAACGGCCCCCTCCAGCAGCTCGGCGGCCCGCTCGTTGTCCTCGAGGTAGAAGAAGTGGTTGAAGCCCAGGTGGAAGCGATTCCTCCAGTCCTGCGGGTGGTAGGAGATGCCTCGCGCGAGCACGCGGTTGGCGGCGCGCACGCTCTCCGGGCTGTCGTCGAGCCAGACCGCGGCGAAGCGATAGGCGTGTCCCACCCAGGGATCGACCGTGGTGGTCACGTCGATCAGCCGGGCCAGCAGCTCCGGGTCGCTCGCCGCGCCGCTCCCGCCCACCAGCTGGACCGCCTGCAGCCAGTAGTAGTCCGCGACCAGGGCCCGGAAGCCGAGCGAGGAGAGTCGCGCCCGCTCCGGATCGGGAAGCCAGGGGCCGCCGCTCGCGGCGCGGGTCCGGGTGTCCATGTGTCCGTGGACGAGCGTCGCGAGCAGCAGCGCGGTCACTCCGGCGACCGGCTCGAACCAGCGGCGGCTGCGCCCCTGCCTAATCCTCACGCCCTTCCCCCAAAGGACTCCGCTGCGCTCGTGCCCGGCTGGGCTCAGAACTGGTCGGTCAGGGGATGCAGGATCAGCTCCCCCTCGGGGCCGGCGGGAACGCCGAGTCCGAAGAGGTGCGGCGGGCAGGTCACGACGGACCCCGAGCCGGGGTCCACGCCCTTCTCGACGAAGACGATCGCCGCGATGGCGTCGTTCTCGTCCACGTCGCCGTAGGCCGTGGCCGTGAAGCAGGCGTCGTTGCAGCTGCAGGCGGTGGAGCCGGTGTTGACGTCGTAGCTGTAGCGGACCTTGCCCTCGGGCTCCCAGCCGAGCTCCGCGTAGTCGTTCTCGGCCGCGGCCGTCCAGGTGTGGCTCTGGGCGCCGAGCAGGTTCTTGTCGGTGATCGGATGGGCAGGCGCCTCGAAGTAGATGTCCTGCTCGGCGAAGTAGCTCTTCTCGGCGCGGGCGATGGCCCCCACGTTGGTGTAGGCCTCGCTGCGTCGGGCCCGGGCCTGGTAGGAGACGAAGCCCGGGATCGCGAGGGAGGCCAGCAGCCCGATCATGCCGGCCGCGACCAAGAGCTCCGTCAGGGTCAGTCCAGCCTGGTTCCGGTTGCGGCGCATGGTGTGGTCCCTCTCGCGTCGATTCGATCGTGTCTGGGGGAGGTGTCCGGGGGGGAGGCAGGAGGGCCGGGCCGCAGCCCGGCCCTCCCGAGATCCTCGAGGCCTTCTAGAACTCGGACTGGCCGTGCGAAGAGGCACAGGCCACGACCTGCTCGAGCGGGATGCTGCCCCACCCGGACTGGCTGTGGCAGCCGAGCTCGCCATTCAGCTTGCCCACGCCCGGCTCCGGCTTCACGTAGGCCCAGAACTGGTCCGTGCTGTTGCCGTTGATGTCGGCCGAAGCGTCGGCGGTGAAGCCGCCGGCGGTGGCGTTCACGCCGTACTGGAAGTAGACGCGGCCCTCGGGCTCCCAGCCCAGGGTGTCGAAGTTCCGCGGAGCCGTGCCCTCGTCCGTGAAGACGATCTTCTGGGTCCGCGAGGTCCACTTCGAGAGAGCGGGCGAGGCATCCGCCGACACGTAGACGCCGAACTCGGCGAAGTACGACTCCTCGGCGGTGCGAATCGCGGCGAGGTTGGTCTTGCCCTCGCTGGTCTTCGCCTTGAGCTGGAAGCGAAGGAAGTTCGGAATGGCGATCGCCGCCAGAATTCCGATGATGGCGACCACGATCAT
>CAZYOL010000165.1:0-10613 GCA_964649065.1 uncultured Spirochaetales bacterium | reverse complement strand
CGCGCTTCTTCGTCGTGCGGCGTGCGGCCGGGCGACGCGTCGTGCGCCGGGCCGCCTTCTTGCGAGCCGCCGGCTTCTCGCGGGCCGGCTTCCGGGCCGCCGTCTTCCGGCGCGCGGGCTTCCGGCGGGCGGTCTTCCGCTTCGCCGCACCGCGCCGGGCCGTCGTGCGCCGCCGCGCTGCCGTCTTCCGACGGGCCGGCTTCTTGCGCGCCGACGACTTCCGCGCCTTCGAGCGCTTCATCTTGACCTTGCAGACGTTGCCCTTCTTGTCGATGAAGTAGAGCCAGCCCTCTTCGCGCTCCACGCCCACCTTCGCGACCTTCTCCCGGCCGCGCTGGCGGGTTCCGCCGCGCATCATGCGCACGCGGCTGATGTCCCCGGCCTTGTCGATGAAGTAGAGCCAGCCCTTGGCTCTCTTGATGCCCGTCTTGGCGATCGTCGTGGCCATCGGCCACCTCCTTGTCTTGGTTGCTCCGCGTCGGGGAGATGCCGCGGAGTCGGAGGAGTTCGCGAGAACGGCGCCCGTTGGGCCCTGGGGGCAGGCCCGGCTCGTTCGCCGACGGAAGGGTGGGGGGCTTCCCAATACCTGTCAATGGCTTTTCAGGGGTTTAGGGCATAAAACTGCGACTCGCCCCCGACGGGAGGCCGGGGGCGGTCCGACGGGGGGCCGGCTGGAAAGGGCCGGCTCAGGACTCGGCGGGGGCGGCGACTGCCGCCTCGATCCCGTCGAGGATCCGCTCCTCGAGGCAGATCCCCTCGAGGCGGTCGATCTCCTGGACGCCCGTCGGGCTGGTGACGTTCACCTCGGTCAGTAGCCCGCCGATCACGTCGATCCCGACGAAGAACAGGCCGTCGCGGCGCAGCCAGGGTGCCAGGCGCTCGACGATGGTGCGGTCCCTGTCGTCCAGCACGCCGCGCGCGGGGCGGCCCCCGACGTGGAGATTGGCCCGGATCTCGGACTCGGCCGGCACGCGCAGCAGGGCGCCGACGGGCTCTCCGTCCACCAGCAAGATCCTCTTGTCGCCGCTGCGGATCTCGGGCAGGTAGCGCTGGGCCATGATCCAGCGACTGCCGAAGGCGGTCGACTGCTCCAGGATCGAGAACAGGTTCCGGTCGTCGTTCCGGAGGTGGAAGATTCCCTCGCCGCCGCGGCCGTCCAGGGGCTTCACGATCATCTCCCCGCCCAGCTTGGCCATGAAGTCCACCAGCTGGGTGCGGTCCCTCGACACCAGGGTGTCGGGCATCAGGTCGGCGAAATGGAGGGCGTAGAGCTTCTCGTTGGCCGACAGGATCCCCTGGGGCCGGTTCAGGACCCGGGCGCGCCGGCACAGGGCGAGCATCTGGGTGGCGGTCACGTACTCGGCGTCCACCGGGGGATCCTTGCGCTGCAGGACCACGTCGGCGTGATCGTCCAGGATGACGCGCCGCGGCTCGCCGAGCTCTGCGTGGCGGCCCCGCTCGCGGCGCAGGGTGACGGGGCACACGCGGGCCACGGGATGCCCCTGGTCGACGCCCAGGTCGCCGGGACCGCAGACGAAGAGTCGGTGCCCGCGGCGCTGCGCCTCCAGCATCAGCACGAAGGTGGTGTCGGCATCGATGTCGACGGACTCGATCGGGTCCATCACGACGACGAAGCTCAGGTGGGAGGGGGGCATTTCAGCGCGGCCGGGCCTCGGCCGAAGCGGTAGCGCAGGGCGCGTGGCGTTGGCTACGGTGCCACAACCCCCGGAGTGGCCATGAGTTTCCTTCGATCCCGCGGGCTGACGATCGCGCTCGCGGTACTGGGCTTCCTGGGACTGGGCGCCCTCACGGGGGCCGTCGCCTTCCATCTCGCCTTTCTGCGCGACCTCCCGGACATCGAGAGCCTGGACGACTACCGCCCCCGGCTCGCCACCCGCGTCCTCGACCGCCACGGCGTGCAGATCGGCGAGTTCTACAACGAGCGCCGCCAGCTCGTGGCCTACGAGGACGTGCCGCCGCACGTGGTGGACGCCTTCGTCGCGGGTGAGGACTCGACCTTCTTCGAGCACGCGGGCATCGACTACCAGTCGATCCTGCGCGCCGCCTGGGTGAATCTGCGCGCGGGCGGCGTCGAGCAGGGCGCCAGCACCATCACCCAGCAGACCGTGAAGACGCTTCTGCTCACGCCGGAGCGCCAGCTGCGCCGCAAGGTGCGCGAGATGATCCTGGCGCGCAGCCTGGAGCAGCACCTCAGCAAGCAGGAGATCCTCTACCTCTATCTGAACCAGATCTACTTCGGAAGCGGCGCCTACGGAATCGGCGAGGCCGCCCGCACCTACTTCGGAAAGCCGGTCACCGAGCTGAGCGTCAGCGAGGCCGCGCTGCTGGCCGGGCTGCCCAAGGCCCCGTCCCGCTACTCGCCCTTCGCCAGCCCCGAGCGGGCCGAGGGCCGCCGCCGCTACGTCCTGCGGCGCATGCGCGAGGACGACCTGATCGACGAGGAGACCTACGGCGAGGCGCTGGCGAAGCCTCCGCTCTTGGCCGAGCGGAGGCACCCCGAGCAGGAGCGGGCGGCGGCCTACTTCACGGAGGAGGTGCGGCGCTACCTCTTCGAGGAGCTGGGGGGCGATGCCGTCCTGAACGGCGGACTGGTGGTCGAGACGACACTCGACGCCGAGCTGCAGGGCGCGGCGCTGGCCGCGGTCCAGCGCGGCCTCGAGGATCTGGACGAGCGCCAGGGCTATCGGGGGCCCCTGCGCCACGTGGCCCGCGCCGACTTCGAGACCGAGCTGCAGCGACTGGCCGAGCGCAACCGCCTGCTGCCCGAGGAGGCCGCCAGCGCCCCGGAGGCGGGCGCCGCGGCCGCCCCGGCCGGGAGCCAGCCCGGCGACCCCGAGGCGGACCCTGCTCCGGTCGTTCCCCTGCCCGCGGACCGGCTGCTGGCGGGCCTGGTGCTCTCGGTCGACGCGAAGGCCCAGAGCGCCCGCATCGGCTTCGGCGCCGGGCACGAGGGGCGCGTCGAGCTCGAGAGCGTCGACTGGGCCCGGCCGCCCGAGCCCTCCTCCCCGCCGCGCAAGGTCACCTCGATCGATGCCGTCTTCCGCGAGGGCGACGTGGCGCTCTTCGCCGCGCTGCCGGACGAGCCCCTCGAGGACGGCGAGGAGCCCAGCCTGCCCGCGGTGACCCTGCGCCAGGCCCCGATCGTGCAGGGGGCCCTGCTGTCGCTGGAGGTGGAGAGCGGCGACGTGCTCGCCATGGTCGGCGGCTACGACTTCGAGGAGAGCCAGTTCAACCGGGCCACCCAGGCCCGGCGCCAGCCGGGCTCCGCCTTCAAGCCGGTCATCTACGCGGCCGCCCTGGCCACCGGGCGCTACACGCCGGCCTCCGTGCTCTTCGATCGGCCGGTGGTCTATCGCGACCCCCTGTCGGGCTTCGTCTGGCGGCCCCAGAACTACGGGCGCTCCTTCTACGGCCCGATCACGATGCGCCAGGCCCTGGTGCGGTCGGTCAACAACGCCACGGTGCATCTCTTCCGCGACGTGGGCGTGGACTTCGTGATCGACTTCGCGCGGCGGCTGGGAGTGGAGTCGCCGCTCAGCCGCGACCTGTCCCTGGCGCTCGGCTCCAGCGCGCTGTCGCTGCTCGAGCTGACCCGGGCCTACGCCATCTTCCCCGCCCAGGGACGGCGGGTGATGCCGGTCTTCGTCCGCCGGGTGCTGGACGGAGACGGGGAGGTGCTGCTCGAGAACGTGCCGCTCGGGGGCATCCCGCTGGCGGCCGAGCCGGTCGTGCCCAGCGAGCTGCTCGACGTCGCCGAGGCGCCTTTGGAGGAGAGCAGCCTGGCCGACGAGCTGGTGATCCCCGCCGGCCAGGCCTATCTGGCCACCGACCTGCTGCGCGCCGTGGTCAGCGACCCGAAGGGCACCGGTTGGCGGCTCCGGGCGCTGCGCAGGCCGGTCGCCGGCAAGACCGGAACCACCAACGACCAGGGCGACGCCTGGTTCATGGGCTTCTCGCCGAACGTGGTCACCGGCGTCTGGGTCGGCCACGACGAGAGCCAGTTCCTCGGCTGGGGAGAGACGGGCTCCCGGGCCGCGGCGCCGATCTGGGTGGACTTCATGGCGGCGGCGCTGGAGCGGCGGCCGATGCGCGACTTCTCGGTGCCCGAGTCGATCGTCTTCGCCCGCATCGATCGCAAGACGGGCCTGCTGGCGGACGGGTCGACACAGGAGAGCGTCTTCCAGCCCTTCCTCGCGGGCACGGTCCCGGTGGAGACGGCGCGAACCGCGCGCACCGAGTCGGAGGCCCGCGACCGGCTGCGCATGGAAGCCTTCTGATCCGCAGCCCCGGTCCGCCGGCGCGCCCGGTGGAGCCCGAGCGCAGCGCCGCAGCGGCCGCCGGCGCGCCGCTTCCGAGTGTCACGCTGCTGCTCGAGGCGACGGTGACCCGGCTGCGCGAGGCGACGGGACGCGAGCGGGTTCTGGCCTGGGCCCGGGGCGGATCGCGCCCGCACCTGGCCGCGGCCACCTATCGGGGCGACCCGCCGCTCGAGCCCGAGGCCGGCGAGTTCGCGGCCCTGGCCGGCCTGCGAACGGCGGTGGACCTGTGCGACCCCCAGGCCCGGCGGGAGCTGCGCGCACTGGCGGCCCGGCACGGCTGTGGCGCCGCCGCCGCCGTGCCCGGCGACACCGCCGTGCTGCTGCTCGGAGGCGACGCGCCGGGTCCGCGCACGCGCGCGGCCCTGGAGGCCGCGGCCGCCCGCCTGGAGGTTCCGCTCTCGGCCGCGCTGCGCGTCGAGCACGCCGACGCCGAGCTCTGCCGCCTCGACCGCCTGGCCGCCCTGGGCTCCCTGACGCAGGAGATCGCCCACGAGATCCGCAGCCCCCTCACCTCGCTGAGAACCTTCCTGCAGCTCCTGCCGGAGCGACACCGGGATCCGGACTTCCTGGAGCGCTTCGGCGGGATCGTGGGCCAGGAGCTCGAGCGCCTGGAGCGGCTGCTGGACCTCTTGATCGGGCACGGACGACCGGCGCGCCGCGAAGGCGAGCCGCGAGCGGTCGTGGCCGAGGTGCTCGCCGGCGTCGGGCCGATCCTCCGCCACCGCGCGGCCTGCTCCGGCCTGGTGCTGACGCTGGGGGAGTGCTGCGAGTCGCTGGCGGTCGGCCTCGGCGGCGATGCGCTGCGACAGGTCCTCTTCAACCTGGCCGGCAACGCGATCGAGGCGACGCCGCGCGGCGGCCGGGTGGAGATCGCCGTCACGGCGGCGGCCGGGCTCGCCTCGCTGCACGTGCGGGACAGCGGACCCGGCATCCCGCCGCAGCGGCGCGAGGCGCTCTTCGAGCCCTTCGCGTCGGGTCGGGGCGAACGGCCCGGGGGCCTAGGCCTCGCGATCACGCGACGCCTGGTCGAGGAGGCCGGGGGACGCATCGAGATCCTGGATGCCGCGGCGGGCGGTGCGGAGCTGTGCGTCACGCTTCCCATCGCTCGAGAAAGGCCGTCGCCGCCCGATTGAGCGCGGCCAGCCCGACGCCGAAGAAGTGGTCCGCCTCGGGAACCACCTCGAGGCGCAGCGCCGGCGCGGACTCGCGCAGCGGGGCGAGCCCGGCGGGAGGCGCGATGGCATCCCGCTCCCCGGTCACGATCAGCACCGGGCCCGCGAAGCGCTCCAGGCTCGCCCTGTCGAGCAGCGCCGGCGGGGGCGCCACCAGCAGCAGCCCGCGCACGCGGGGCTCGCCGTGCACGGAGCGCAGGGCGGCCGCCGCCCCGAAGGAGTAGCCGCTCGCCAGCAGCGGCCCCGGAACCGTCTCCGCCAGATGGCGCAGGGCCGCCGCGAAGTCGGCGTCGGCGTCGCCGGCCTCGCCGCTCGGCAGGCCCGCGCTGGCTCCGATGCCGCGCCAGTCGAAGCGCAGGGAGGCGATGCCCTGCTGGCGACACGCCCAGGCGATCTCGTTCACCACCGGCGAGCTCATGCTGCCCCCGTAGAGGGGATGCGGCGCCGCGACCACGGCGCCGCGCTCGCAGCCCCCCGCTCCGGAGACGAAGATCCCGTCGAGGACCGACCCCGACTCCGTGGGCACGGCCACGGCGCGCTCGTCCTGGCGTCCCAAGGGCCCTCCGCGGCTCGGGCGCGGCCTCGCTACGCTGCCGCCATGCCGCAGCCCCGGAACCGGCGCACCCGCCGCGAGCAGTGTACCGACGAGCGCCGTCCCGGGTGAGCCGCTTCCGCCTGACCCTGCGCAGCGAGCTGGCGACGCTTCCGGACGGTCGCCGCGTCGAGCTCGACGTGGTGCGGCATCCGGGAGCCTCGGCGGTGGTGCCCTTCGTCTCCGAGGAGGACGTGCTGCTGATCCGCCAGTACCGCCACGCGGCCGGTGGCAGCATTCTCGAGGTGCCGGCCGGGAAGCTCGACCCGGGCGAGGATCCGCTGACCTGCGCGACGCGCGAGCTCGAGGAGGAGACCGGCTACCGGGGCGATCGTCTGGAGCCGCTCGGCTGGATCTTCACGACGCCCGGATTCACCGACGAGGTGATCCACCTCTTCGCGGCCTTCGAGCTGCACCAGACCCAGCAGCAGCTCGACGGCAACGAGTACATCGAGGTGCTGCGAATGCCGCTGGCGGAGGCACTCGCTCGGGTCTACCGCGGCGAGATTCCGGACGCCAAGAGCGCCCTCGCCCTGCTGCACGCCGCCCACCGCCTGGGGCGCGGCGCGTGAAGCTGGGCGTCACCCTGAGCGGACAGGTCCATCCCTGGGAAGAGCTGCTCGAGCTGGTCGAGCAGGCCGAAGCGCTCGGCTACGACACCGCCTTCGTCGACGGCGACACCAGCATGCTCGACGTCCGCCGCGAGAGCGACGTGCTCGACGGCTGGACGCTCACGACCGCGCTGCTGGCTCGCACGACGCGCATCCGCATCGGCTCGATCCGCCTCGTCCATCACTGGAACGCGGCGCGCCTCGCCCAGGCCCTGGCCAGCCTCGAGCGCATCGCGCCCGGCCGCCTCCAGGTGCTGATCGCCGCCGGCGACCGTCCCGCCGATCGCCGCTTCGGCCTTCCCCTCGACCCCCCGGGCCGGCGCGTGGAGCGGGTCGAGGAGACGCTGCGGGCGGTGCGCGCACTGCTGCGCGGCGAGACGGTGCACCAGCACGGGGCCTTCGTGCGTCTGGAGGGCGCCCGCGTGCGACCCACGCCTCCGGCGGGAGCGCTGCCGATCGCGGTGGCGGCGCGGCGCCCGCGCATGCTCGAGGTCGTCGCGGCTCATGCGGACCTGTGGGAGATCAACCTGCCCCCGGTCGCGGGGCGCGTGCAGGAGGCGAGTCGGCAGCTCGAGCAGGCCTGCCGCCGTCGGGGCCGCGCCCCCGGAGAGATCCGCCGCTCGATGTGGATCTTCACGAGAGTCGACGCGGAGCCCGCGCAGGCCCTGGCGGAGCAGCGGCGCCTGCAGCCGTGGTTCCGAGCGATTCCGGACGACGAGATCCTCTCCTCGCTGGTCACCGGAGACGCCGCGGACTGCCGTGCGCAGATCGCGGCTCATGCGTCGAGCCTCGCACTCGACCTGCCGGTCGTGGATCTCTCGTACCTGGACGCCGCCCGGGCGCGCACCCACCTGGAGGCCCTCGCCCCGGACAAGGGTTTGACGTAGGGGATTGGCCCACATAGGCTATGTGAACCCCGGGGGATTCCGCGCCCCGTCCCACCGCGGGGGTGATGGCTTGGTGATGGTTGCGCACGTCGCTCCTGCGACGCGCCGCGGGACGGTCGAGAGGTTCCAACGTTGTACGGACGGGGCTACGGCTCGCCGCAGATCTCCTTCGGACCGCCGGTTACGCCGAACGTCATCAAGTACCTGCTGATCGCCAATCTCGGCGTCTACATCCTGCAGCTGGCGAGCCAGGGCTGGCTCTTCGACGCATGTGCCGTGCGCCCGGCGGCCTTCTGGATGGGCGGCTACATCTGGCAGCCCTTCACCTACATGTGGCTCCACTCGGAGCGCTCCTTCCTCCACATCGCGATCAACATGCTGATGCTGTGGATGTTCGGGTCGCAGGTGGCGATGGCCTGGGGCACCAAGCGCTTTCTGCAGTTCTACGTCTTCTGCGGGGTCGGAGCCGGCCTGGTGATCGCCTCCTGGCCCTTCATCACCTACAGCCTGGGCATCACCGGCACCCTCGAGCTCGCCATCCCGACCGTCGGGGCCTCGGGCGCGGTCTATGCCGTGCTGCTCGCCTACTCGCTGATCTGGCCGGACCGGACGATCATGATGATCTTTCCGCCGGTGGCCTTCCGGGCCATCTGGCTGATCCCCATCACCTTCGGCATCACCTTCCTCTTCGGCGGCGCGGGCATCAGCCACATCGGGCACCTGGGCGGCGTCCTCTTCGGGTGGCTCTATCTGCGCCGCAGCGGCCAGGCGGGCTCCGCCACGCTGTCGCTGCGCCAGCTCCGCAATCGCTGGCACCGCTATCGGATGCGCCGGAAGCTGCGCGCCGTCCGCCACGAGGAGTTCCAGCGCCGGCGCCGGCCCGACGACGACGACGACCGGCGCGGCGGCTGGCCGCTCCACTGACCATGGCTGCCCCCGCCACCCCGCCCTTCGAGATCCCGGCCGGGCTCGACGCGGAGATCGCCCGCGCAGCCGAGCTGATCGCCGGCTCGCGGCGCGTGATGGCGCTCACCGGGGCCGGGCTCTCGGTGGAGAGCGGCATTCCGCCCTTCCGCGGCCCGGGTGGCCTGTGGACGAAGTACGGCGAGCCGCCGCTCGACGGCTACCAGCGCTTCCTTCGCGACCCGGCCCAGGCCTGGCGCGAGCGCCTGGCGCCGACGGAGCCGTGGCTGGTGGGCCTGCAGGAGACGCTGGCCGGGGCTCGCCCCAATGCGGGCCACGGCGCCTTCGTCGAGCTCGAGCAGGCGGGTCACTGCGCCTGCGTCGTGACCCAGAACATCGACGATCTGCACCGCCAGGCGGGGCAGCGCTCGCTGCTCGAGATCCACGGCAACTACCGGCTGCTGCGCTGCACCGGCTGCGTGGAGCGCTTCGAGCAGGACGCGCTTCCGATCGACGAGGAAGATCTGCCGCCCCACTGCCCGGGCTGCGGCGGCATCGTCAAGGACGACACGGTCCAGTTCGGCGAGCCGATTCCGGCCGACGTGCTGCGGCGTTGCTACGAGGAGGTCGCCAGCAGCGACTGCATGATCGTGGCCGGCACCTCGGCCACGGTCTACCCGGCGGCCGAGCTGCCCGTGGAGGTGCTGCGGAGCGGCGGCCGGATCGTCGAAGTCAACCCGGAGGCGACCGAGCTCAGCTCCCTCGCTGCGCTCTCCCTGCAGGGCCCGGCCGGCGCGGTGCTCACGCGCCTGCTCGAGCACCTGGGGACGACGGCCGGGGTCCGGCCGTCGTGACCATCCGCCGCCGACCGCACGGGGACCACGAGGGCGGCTTCGGCGGCTTCCTGCGCAGCCTGCTGGCCGGCATTCCCTGGAGCGAGCTGGCGGAGAGCGAGGCGACGCTGCGCTTCGCGGCGCCCGCCGGCTACGTGGTGCGCCTCCACAACTCGAACGGCCGCACGCGCATCATCGGCGAGAGCCGCAGCGACGTGGAGGTCGGGGTCGCGACGGCGGCACGGGCCGAGAGCAGCGAGGCGGCCAAGCGGCTGCTCGAACGCATCCGGGTGGTCGGCAACGTAGTGGGCGACGCACTGGAGCTCGAGGTGGAGATGCCTCGCAAGTGGAATCGCCGCGGACACGCGAACCTCGAGGTGCGGGTTCCGAGGGAGACGCATCTCGAGGTGAGCAATCCCAACGGCAAGGTGTGGATCGAGGGCGTCCACGGACGGGTTCACGTGCGGTCCAGCAACGGCTCGCTGCGCGTCGCCGGGGTGACCGGAGACGTCGACCTCTTCACGTCGAATGCCAAGATCTGCTGCTGTGGCATCGCGGGCAGCCTGGTGGCGCGCTCCAGCAACGGCAAGGTGGAGGTCGAGGAACACTGCGGCTCGGTGGATGCCTCCACGTCGAATGCCACGGTCCGGGTCTCCCTGAGCAAGCTCTCCAAGCACGGCGTGCAGCTGGCGACCAGCAACGGGCGCATCGTGATGGAGCTGCCCGAGCAGGTGGACGCGGACATCGACGCCTGGGTCGACAACGGGACGATCCGGAACGACCGCGACCTCGACGGCTCCACCCGGGAGACCTCCGGACGCATCCTCGGACGGCTGGGCCACGGCGGCCCGCTGGTGAAGCTCCGGACCTCGAACGGATCGATCGCGCTGCGCTAGCTACTCGGAGCCGACGGCGTGGCGAAGCTCGACCTCGCCGTAGCGGAAGACCACGCCCGAGGGCTCGATCTTCTCGACCTCCAGGGGCCCCACGCGATCGCCCTCGCGGACCCGCCGCGGGCCCTGATCGTCCACCTGGATGGTGGCCTCGCGCTTCTCGGCCGCCGGGTGCCAGCTGGTCTGGGAGACCAGGATGACCGGCACCAGCGAGACGGGGCGCATCGCCGGGCCGGAATCCCCGGCGGGCGCGGACATCTCGGCGAGCTGCAGCGGCGGCTCGGGCTCGCGGGCCGGCTGGGCGGTCGCGGGCCCGGCCGGCTGCGAGGCGGAAGCCCGCGGCGCGGGCTGCTCGGGCGGCGCCTCGGCCAGGCGCGACGGC
>CAZYOL010000164.1:3471-10705 GCA_964649065.1 uncultured Spirochaetales bacterium | reverse complement strand
GTCTTCGTGTTCGTGTCGATGCTCGCCTACAGCGCCCAGGACCTGATCCTGGAGCCCTTCGCCGGCCTGATCCACGGCTACACGCCCGGCGAGTCGACTTCCCTGGCCGGCCTCCAGCACGGCGGGGTGCTGCTGGGGATGGTCGCCACGGCGGTCATCGGCACCAAGCTCGGCCGGTCGCGCGCCCGCTTCATGCGGCACTGGACGATCGGCGGCTGCCTGGCCTCGGCCCTGGCCCTGGCCGCCCTCGCGGTCGGGGCCCGGGTGGGGCCCGGCTGGCCCCTCGCGGGATGCGTCTTCGGCCTGGGCGTCGCCAACGGGGCCTTCGCGGTCGCCGCGATCGGCTCGATGATGACGCTCGCCAGCGCCGGCCGGCCCGGCCGCGAGGGGACGCGGATGGGACTCTGGGGCGCGGCCCAGGCCGTCGCCTTCGGCCTCGGGGGCTTCCTCGGCGCAGCGGCCATCGACGCCCTGCGTTGGATCGCCTCCGACCCGACCGTCGCCTTCGCCAGCGTGTTCGGCGCAGCGGCCGCCACCTTCCTCGTCGCGGCGGTGCTCGCGGCCCGGGTCGGTCGTACGGACGCGGACGAGCGCCAGCTTCCGGCCCTCCCCACTGGAGAGCCCCTCGCTGGCTAGTCTCGACCGGGTAGTGCCGCATCACGAGGTCTCGCCAGCCATGACGTCCCGCCGTCCCCTGATCGTCGCCGCGCTGGGAGCGGCCGCGGTGGCCATCCTGGGCGGCGCCATGACGGACACCGGGCCCTGGTACCGCGACCTCGCGAAGTCGAGCTTGAACCCGCCGGACTGGGTCTTCGCGCCGGCCTGGACGCTGATCTACGCCCTCGCCGTTCTCGCAGCGGTCGAGGGCTGGCGGGCCCTCCGGAGCCGGCGCGACCAGGCGTGGCTCCTCTCCCTGTTCTTCGTCAACGCCGTGCTGAACGTGGCCTGGAGCGCCGTCTTCTTCACGTTGCGTCGCCCCGACTGGGCCCTGGCCGAGGTGGCGACTCTGTGGCTCTCGGTGCTGGCCCTGATCGTCTTCCTGGCGCCGCGCGCCCCGCGGGCGAGCGCGCTCCTGGCTCCCTACCTGGTGTGGGTCTCGTTCGCGACCTACCTGAATCTCCGCGTCGTGCAGCTGAACGGGGCCTTCGCGTGAGGATGCGGCTGGCCGGTCGCGGCGGGGCCGCGTTCTCCTGGGCGGTCACGCCGGCTCGGATTGACGCCATCCTCGTCTTCGTGGCCGTCGAGTTTGCGGCCGGGGCGGCCTGGCTGGCACCTGCGGCGGGCGAGTGGATCCTCCCGTGGGCGCTCCTGCTCGGCTCCGGGGCCCTGCTGCTGCTGGCCCTGCGAGGGCTGCTGGCGACTCGCGACCCGGCGAGCACGGGCTGGCTGCTGCTGCTGAGCTTCGTTCTCCACCTGGCGCTGCTGGCCTGGCTGCTGCTCGCGGCAGGCAGGCCCTCGGGAGGGGGCTGATCGTGGGCGTGGCCTTCCCCTTCTCGGCCATCCTCGGTCAGGACGAGATGCAGCAGTCGCTGCTGATCGCCGCCGTCGATCCGGGGGTCGGCGGTGTACTGATCTTCGGGGATCGGGGCACGGGCAAGTCCACGGCCGTGCGCGGTCTCGCCGGCCTGCTGCCGCGGGAGCGGCGGGTGATCGGCTGCCCCTATGGCTGCGATCCCGGGGCCACGGCCGGACTCTGCCAGTCTTGCGGGGCCTCTGGGAAGGAGGCACCGAAGAGCCGGCTCAGCGAGGTCCCGGTGGTCGATCTCCCCCTCGGCGCCACGGAGGACCGCGTCGTCGGGGCCCTGGATCTCGAGCGCGCCCTGACCGAGGGAGTCAAGGCCTTCGAGCCTGGACTGCTGGCGCGCGCCAACCGCGGCTTCCTCTACATCGATGAGGTGAACCTGCTCGAGGACCACCTGGTCGACCTGCTGCTCGACGTGGCGGCCTCGGGAGAGAACGTCGTCGAACGAGAGGGCTTGAGCGTCCGCCACCCCGCGCGCTTCGTGCTGATCGGCAGCGGCAACCCCGAGGAAGGGGAGCTGCGCCCCCAGCTCCTCGATCGCTTCGGTCTCTCGGTGGAGATCGCCACTCCCCAGGACGTGGCCACGCGCATCCAGGTGATTCGCCGGCGCGACGCCTTCGATCGCGACCCGCAGGGCTTCGTGCGCCGCTGGCGGGGCAAGGAGGCGCAGCTGCGGCGCAAGATCGTGGCTGCGCGCAAGCGCCTCGGCTCCGTGGACGTCGAGGAGGCCGCCCTGGAGCAGACGGCACGCCTGTGTCTGGCCCTCGGGACCGACGGGCTGCGCGGCGAGCTGGTGATCGTGCGGGCGGCGCGCGCGCTGGCCGCGCTGGAGGGGGACGCGCTGGTCAAGGACGCCCACCTGCGGAAGGTGGCGCCCGCGGCGCTCCGGCACCGACTGCGTCGCAATCCGCTCGACGAGGCGGGATCCGCCGCGCGGATCGAGCGGGCTCTGGAAGAGGTCTTCGGAGCGTGAAGGCCGAGACGTTGCGCGCTGCGCCCGGGGGCGAGGAGCCCGCGCTCACCGCGCGGCTCTTCGCCGTCGATCCGGTGGGCCTCGGAGGGGTCGTGCTGCGCGCCCTGCCGGGGCCCGTGCGGGATCGCTGGATCGCGCTGCTACGAGGGCTGCTCGGGCCCGGAGCTCCGCTGCGCCGCGTGCCGATCGGCGTGGGAGACGATCGGCTGCTGGGCGGACTCGACCTGGCTGCCACCCTCGAGACGGGTCGGCCGGTGGAGGAGCGCGGGATCCTGGCCGAGGCAGACGGCGGGGTGCTGCTGCTGGCGATGTCCGAGCGGATGGGCGCTGCGACCGCCGCACGCCTCGCACAGGTCCTCGACGCGCAGGAGGTGAGGCTCGAGCGCGACGGCTTCTCGAGCCGTCGCAGCACCCGGCTCGGCATCGTCGCGCTGGACGAGGGAATCGACGACGAGGAGCGGACGCCCGCTGCGATGCTCGAGCGGTTGGCCTTTCGGCCGAGCCTCGCGGGCCTCTCGCTGCGCGACACCGGCGGCTGGGAGGGCTCGCCGCGCGAGCTGGCGCGGGCGCGAGAGCGCCTCGCCGGCGTGGCGCTGCCCGGTGAAGTCCTGGAGGCACTCGTCGCGGCAGCCTTCGCGTTGGGCATCTCCTCGCTGCGAGCTCCACAGCTGGCCCTGCGCGCCGCGCGCGCCGCGGCCGCCCTGGCGGGTCGCGAGCGGGTCGAGGAGGCGGATTGCAGCCTGGCCGCAGGCCTGGTGCTGGCCCCGAGGGCGACCCGGCTGCCCGCGCCGGAGAGCGGCGAGCTGCCCGAGCCCGAGGCACCCGCAGAGCCGGAGGCCGGCCTTGCGCCCGACGGGGAGGGCAGTGGCTCGCTCGAGGACCGCCTCGTGGCCAGCGCACGCTCGGCCATTCCGTCCGGGCTTCTCGAGCAGCTCGCGGACGGCGAGCTCCGGGGGCGGGCCTCGGGTCGCTCCGGCGGTCGGGCTGCCTCGGCGCTGAGGGGACGGCCGGCGGGCGTGAGGCGTGGATCCGTTGGCGGAGGCGCGCGGCTCAGCCTCGTCGAGACGCTTCGGGCGGCGGCCCCTTGGCAGGGCCTGCGCAGGCGTGCGGCCGGGGCTGCGTCGGGGAGGCGGGCGCGCATCCGCGTCGCCCGAGAGGACTTCCGGGTCGTGCGCTTCCGGCGCCGCGCCGAGGTGACCAGCATCTTCGTCGTCGACGCCTCGGGCTCGACGGCCCTGCACCGCCTGGCAGAGGCCAAGGGCGCCGTGGAGCTGCTCCTCTCCGACTGCTACGTGCGCCGGGATCGGGTGGCGTTGATCGCCTTTCGGGGCCGCTCGGCGGAGCTCCTGCTGCCGCCCACCCGCTCGCTGGTGCGCGCCAAGCGAAGTCTCGGGGGCCTTCCCGGCGGTGGGGCCACGCCGCTGGCCTCCGGCATCGAGACGGCGACCCGGCTCGCCGAGGGACTGCGGCGACGAGGCGGATCTCCGCTCCAGGTCTTCCTCACCGACGGCCAGGCCAACGTGGCGCGCGACGGCACCGCCGGTCGCGCCCAGGCCGCTGAGGATGCGCTGCGGGCCGGTCGCGAGCTGCGGCTGCTGGGGCTGCGTGCCCTGCTGGTCGACACTTCTCCGCGCCCCCAGATGCGCGCGCGCCGCCTCGCCGAGGCCATGGACGCGCCCTATCTGCCCTTGCCCCTGGCGGACGCCCACTCCCTCAGCGGCGTCGTGCGGGATCTCGGGGAATCCCCGGCCCCGCTTCGTGTCGGAAGGAGCTGAGTGGAGATCGACTGGATGCGGATGCCCCTGGCCTGGCCTGCCAGGCTGTTGGGCGAGGGGCTGGACTGGGACCGGGACGGCCGCGACTGGCCCCTTCGGGAGGCGAGTCGCTTCGTCTCGGCGGGCGGCGTTCGCTGGCACGTGCAGGAGCTCGGAGCGGGCCCGCCGCTGCTGCTGGTGCACGGCACGGGTGCAGCGAGCCACTCCTGGCGGGGCCTGGCCCCCCTGCTGGCCCAGCGCTTCAGCGTCATCGCGCCGGATCTCCCCGGGCACGGCTTCAGCTCGGCACCCGGACCGCGGGGCTTGACCCTGCCCGGCATGGCGCGCTCGCTCGGCGCCCTGCTGGAACGCCTGGGTAGGAGTCCGACGGCGGCCATCGGCCACTCCGCGGGGGCCGCGATCCTGTGTCGCATGAGCCTCGATGGCCGCTGCGGGGCCGAGACGCTGGTCAGCCTGAACGGCTCGCTCCGGCCGCTGCGCGGCTTCGCGCGGCGCTTCTACTCGCCCGTCGCCAAGCTGCTGACCTGGAACCCGATCGTGCCGCGCCTGGCCGCCCGACGGGCGGCCGACCCGGCGGTCGTCGAGCGACTGGTGAAGGACACAGGATCGCGTCTGGATGCGGAGGGGGTCCGGCTCTACCAGAAGCTGGCCCGGACGCCCCAGCACCTGGCCGGGGCCCTCGGCATGATGGCGAGCTGGAACCTCGACGCCCTCGATCGGGATCTGCCGGGGCTCCTGCCGCGGCTGGTGCTGGTGGTGGGCGATCGGGATCGCTTCGTGTCCCCCGAAGAGGGGTGGCGGGTGCGAGAGCGCGTACCCCGGGGAGAGGTGGTGGTGTTGCCGGGCCTGGGCCACCTGGCCCACGAGGAGGCACCGGAGCAGGTCGCCGAGATCCTGTTCCGGGTGCTCGATTCCGAGGAGGCGTCGAAGTGATCTGGATGAACGGCATGGCAGCCGGGGCTCGGCTGTGAGCTCCTCTCCGAGTCGGCCGCTGCGGCGCTCGCTCTTCTTCGTGCCGGGAGGCGAGTCGCGGAAGCTCGCCAAGGCGACGACCGTCGGGGCCGACACGCTGCTCCTGGATCTCGAAGACTCGGTGCCGCCGGGCGAGAAGAGCGCCGCCCGCGAGCTCGTGGCCGGCTTCCTGCTCCAGGGTGACTTCGGCGGTGCGGAGCCCGCGGTGCGGGTGAATCCGGCGGGCACGCCGTACCTGGAGGAGGACCTGGAGGCCGTCATCGAGGCGGGCGCCCGGGCCGTGATGCTCCCGAAGTGCCAGAGCAGGACGGGGCTGCGCGAGGTCGGCGATCGCATCGAGGCGATTCGGGGTCGCGTCGCGGGCGGCGATGAGCGACCGATCGGACTCTTCGCCCTGGTCGAGACGGCGCGCGGGCTCGTCGAGGCGGCAGGCCTCGGGGAGTCCAACCCCCTGCTCGAGGCGCTCTGCTTCGGTCACGCCGACTTCTCCCACGACCTCGGCCTGCGTCGCGCCGACGCCTCGCGGGGCGTGGCCCTGCATGCGCGCTGCACGCTCTCGATCGCCGCGCGGGCCTCCGGGCTCTCCGCGGTCGACACGGTCTACCTCGACGTGCGCGACAGCGAGGGCTTTCGGCGCGATGCCGAGCTCGGACGCGAGCTCGGTTTCGAGGGCAAGCTCTGCATCCACCCGGCGCAGGTGCCCATCGCCAACCAGGTCCACACGCCTTCGGCCGAGCAGATCGACTACGCCCAGCGGGTCGTCGAGGCCTCGCAGCAGGCGCAGGCCGAGGGACGAGGCGTCTTCACGGTAGACGGCAAGATGGTCGACGCCCCGTTGGTGGCGGCGCAGGAGCGCATCCTCGAGCAGGCGCGGCGGACCGGCGTCCTCCCGAGCGGGGAGGACGGGCACGGCGGCTGAGCGGCTCCGGGGCCGGCAGGCGTGGCTCGGAGCGAGGGCGGGTCTTCGCTCTCGGGAGGGCGCGGCTCCCAGCCCCGCGCCCCGCCCGCCCTCGGGATATGCTCGAAGGTCGTGACGCGCTCCGAGCCGTCCAGCCTGGCCGACCTGCTGCGCGAGCGCACCCGGCGTCTGCACGCCCAGGCAGAGCGCTCGGGGATCCTGCACGAGCTGCTGGCCGGTCGGGCCTCGCGGCGGGCGTACGCGCTCTGGCTGCGCAACCTGGCTCCGGTCTACGAGGCCCTCGAGCGGGCTCTGGAGGGCCCGGGGCGGAGCTCGGCCCTGCGCGGCATCGCGCTTCCGCAGGTCTACCGGTCCGAGGCCCTCGCCGCGGACCTGCTCGCACTCGGAGGACCCGACTGGCGCGAGGGGCTCGAGTGGCTTCCGGCCGGCCGGCACTATGCCGAGCGCATCGGCGCGCTGGGCGGGGGCAGCCAGCTGGTCGCGCACGCGTACACCCGCTACCTCGGCGACCTCAACGGAGGGCGGATCCTCAGGGGCCGGCTGGCCCGCTCGCTGGGGCTCGGCGAGGAGGCGCTCGGCTTCTACGACTATCCGGGCATTCCCGAGCCGAGCTCCTTCGCGCTCGAGTACCGGGCCGCCCTCGACGCGGCCGGGCCCTGGGTGGACGGGGAGGCGATCGCCGAGGAGGCCCAGTGGGCCTTCCGCCAGAACATCGAGCTCTCCCTGCAGGTGAAGCTGGCCGAGGCCACAGGGGCGGCGAGCCGCCGCTAATCGAGCCGCTCGCGGGAGCGTTGCGAGACCAGCTGCTCGAGCAGCTCGCTCATGCGGTCGAGGGAGAGGCGGACCCCTTCGAGCATGCTCGGCATCCGGGACGGGTCGAGGCCATCGCTGATCTCCATGGCGGCGAGCTGGGCGTTCCCGAGGACGGAGGCCAGCAGATGCTGGTAGACGGGCTCGTCGCTCTCGTCGAGGTCGTGGTGCCGGTGCGGCGTGATCAGCTCCATCTGGAGGCGCCGCGGGGGGCGCGGGGGGGCCCCGCCCCGGGCCCGGAGCTGGGCGCCGCCCGCCGTGAC
>CAZYOL010000164.1:0-3461 GCA_964649065.1 uncultured Spirochaetales bacterium | reverse complement strand
GATCAGCTCCATCTGGAGGCGCCGCCGGGCCGCCGCGGCGGCCCGGCGCTCGCTGAGGTCGACGCCCAGGATCACGTAGCCGAGCAACCGGTTCGGCGGAGCCAGCACGGGATCGCCGCGGAGCAGCAGGGGGCGTCCCTCGCCGCGACGAGAGGGGAGGCGGACCTCGCCCCGGCAGGGACGCCGCCGCTCGACGAGCGTCGTGATCATCGCCCGCAGCTCTTCCGGATCTGCGAAGAGCTTCGGGAGGTCGGCGATCGAGGTCAGACACTCGGATCCGGTATCGAGCAGGCGCTCGAAGGCCCGGTTGATCATCAGGATGCGGCCCTCCGGGCCTGCGACGGCGACCGGGTGCTCCGAGCGATGAACGCGGCTGCGCACGGCCTCGAGCTGATCTTGCGCGATCAGGATCCGCACCGAGCGGAACTGGGCCACCACGTCGGCGATCGACTGGCCGATCAGCTTGGCGGCCGTCAGGTCGGCGGGTGTCCACGGCTCGCTGGTCCCCTCCACCTGCTCGTGCCAGCGGGCGAAGGAGCGGCGCGGCGAGAGATCGGCCGGGTCGTCGCCCACCGAGAAGGGCTTGGAGGGGTCCCCCCCCCAGACCACCGTACGGACCTGGGCGGGGCGGAACCAGAGCACGTACTCCCCGGCGGCGCCCGAGATGGGCGCAGCGAGCAAACCGCTGGCGACGCCGGAGAGCGCCTCGAAGCGGGGCTCGTCGAGGCCGAGGCGGGAGCTGCCGAAGACGAGCTGCCTCGGCTGTTCGTCGAGCCAGGAGCCGATCTCGCGCAGCTCCTGGGTGCCGGGCACCTCCCCGATCGACTGCACCTCCTCCTCGAAGAGGAGCGCGGCGCCCCGCGCTCGCACCGGCTGCAGCAGGGCTGGAGGGTCGTGGAAGAGCGCGCTGCGCCAGTCGCCGTCGCGAGAGATCACCTCGGCGATGCGCTGCTCGAGGCGCCGGACGGAGAGCTCCGCCTGGGCCTGGGCGAAGCTCTCGAGCGCCGCAATGCGTGTCGCGACCGCCTCGCTGATCAGCTCGCAGGCGGCGCGGATCTCGTACTGGACCAGACGCGGGGAGTAGTGGTGGCAGGCGATCAGCCCCCACAGTCGTCCCCCCACGACCAGAGAGCTGACCAGAGTGGCGCAGACGCCCATGTTCTTCAGGTACTGGATGTGGATGGGCGACATCGCCCGCAGGAAGCAGAGGGACATGTCGAGCTCCCGCCCGGTAATGGGCGAGAGCCTCGGCTCCACGGGAATCCGCTCCTGAGCCACGTCGCTGAGCAGCCTCATACGGGTTCGTTCGTAGAGCCTTCGAGCGGTCTGTGGAATGTCCGAGGCCGGGTAGCGCTGGCCCATGAAGGGCTCGAGCTGCGAATCGCGCCGCTCGGCGACGACCTCACCGTGGCCCTCGTCGTCGAAGCGGTAGACCATCGCCCGGTCGTAGCCCGCAATGCCGCGAAAGATCCGAGCGGCCTCGTCGCCGAGCTCTTGCAGGGAGGCGGCGCTCCGGATCGACTGCAGGGCCTCCTCGATCTGCGCGGACAGCTCGAGGGGCGATCCCGCAGCCTCGAGCTCGAGCACGAGGCCTGCCTCCGGCGGCCTGTGCAGCAGGCCGCGGAGGTCCCGGAGCCGGTGGCCGAGCCGTCCGCGCAGCGCGGCCGGATTCTCGGAGAGCGGCGCTCCGAGGCGGGACCGCACGCGCGCCGGCAGCTCGCCGGGCAGCTCCTCGAGGCAGCGTCCCAGGAGCGACCCCTCTAGACCCAGGAAGTCGCCGCTGTTGGCGCTGGCCTGGAGGATTGCGAGATCGGGCTCGTGCAGGACGAGCAGCGCGCCGTGGGGCTGGATGCAGCCCGCCAGGTGGATCTGCTCGAGCTCGCAGTTGGAGAGATCCGCAGTTCCGAACGCCGGATGCCCGGGCGGGGAATGCGACAAGGGCCGCGAGTCAGTGGGGCTCGGAGGCGGATGGCCGAAGATCCGCCTCCAGTTCGTAGCGATTGAGCTTCGCGTAGAGGCTCTGGCGGCTGAGCCCCAGCAGCTGCGCCGCAGCCGTGCGGTTGCCCGCCGTGCGCTCGAGCGCCGACTGGATGTAGTGCCGCTCGACCACCGAGACGGCTTCCTTCACCAGCTCTGGCAGGGGAGTCTTGCCGATGCGATCCGCGAAGGCTCCGAGCGCGGCCCGCAGCGAGGTGCCCTCCGCCGGCGCCGCGAGCCGCGAGGTCACGTCGCGGACCAGCATTCCGAAGCAGCGCGGGCTGTGGTCCTCGTCGCCGGCGGCCGCGATCTCGACCTCGGTCTCGAGCCCGTGCTCTCCCTGGAGCCTCGTCGAGAAGAGCCTCACGACTCCGTGACGCACCACGTTGGCGAGCAGGACCTGGGTGTCGGCACCTGGATGACCGAGCCAGCGCCCGAGGGGCTCGCCCAGCACGGCGCTCTCGTGGCCGAGCTGAACCAGCTCGACGAAGGCTTGATTGGCTCGCAGGATGATCCCCGACCCGTCCACGATCACGAAGCCGTCGGGAGCGCGCTCGAGCAGCTCCTCCGCCGAGTGACGGGCGCGCGCCAGCTCCTGCGAGGGGCCAGCCGGCGTCAGCTGCAGGAGGAAGTCGAGGCCCTCCTGGGAGCTGAGGGCCGAGGCCTGGACGAACCAGACCTGACCGGCATCGCCGAGCTTCACGAGGATGCCCGGGGCCTTCCCCTGTTCCCGGACCCGCTGCAGCATGGCCATGAAAGCCGCGTGCTCCGACTGCGCGATCTCGCGCAGCAGCGGACGGCCCGCCAGGGCCTCCGGCGAACGGCTCGCCAGGCCGAGGGCGCGCAGCGCCGCCGGATTGGCCTCGCGGATGCTGAGGCCCTCGGAGCGCAGCACGAGGGTGGCCTCGTTCGAGCCGTTGAAGAGCAGGTGGCAGCGCGTCTCGACCTCGCGCAGCCGCCAGTAGTCGCGCTCCATCGCCATCTGGGCTGCCACCAGGCGCGACTGCAGCTCCGCGACGGCCTTGAGGCTCTTCCCGACCGCAATCAGGCCGCGTTCGCCGAATCGAACGGTGGTGTATTCGATCGGAAGCTCGAGTCCGCTGGGGAAGCGCTGGTTCACCTGCCGGAAGCTGGAGACGCCGTTGATGCGCGCGTCGTCCACCATGCGCTCCACCTTGCGGCTGCCGGGATCGACCACGGTCTGGGCCCAGGGGCGCCCGATCCAGCCTCGCAGGTCCTCGTCGGGAACGGCCGAGGAGATCGCGGCCTCCTGGATCACGCCATCCAGGTCCAGCACCAGCGAGACGTCGGGCTGGGCCCGCGGTAGGGTTGCTTCGGCCGTGCTGGCCATGGGCTCCTTCTGGCTCCGCGCGCCGGTCTCCGGAGCGACAACTTGCCTGTCCACCTCAGAAAACCGCCGTTCTACCAACATACCCGAAGCGCACCCGGAGAGCACCCACGCCGGATCCGGGTCGCCTCGAGGC
>CAZYOL010000163.1:0-10757 GCA_964649065.1 uncultured Spirochaetales bacterium | reverse complement strand
GAGCCGGTGCTGCGGGATCTCGACCGGCTCTACCGCGCGCTGTCTCGGCCCCGGGAGCGGGCCAGCGTGCTCGAGTCGCTCGTCCAGGCCGCCGGTCGCGAGGAGCAGGTCGCGGTGCGCTGCGAGCTGGCGGCTCTCTACTCCGACACGCTGGGCGCCCCCGAGCGCGCGGCGGACCAGCTGCTGCGCGCGGTGAGCACGACGCCGCCGGGCAGCGCGCTGCGCACCGAGCTGCTGGCGGCGCTCGGAGAGTGCCTGCGGCGGGCCCACCGGCCGGACGCCTGGGCGCGCTGCGCCGAGCAGGAGCTGGCGGCCCTGGATCCGGGGGCGCCGGTCTTCCGCGAGCGCCGGCTCGAGCTGCAGCGCCAGCTCGCCTCGGTCTACGAGCAAGAGCTGGGTCGCCCGGATGCCGCGATCGCGCACCTGCGCTCGCTGGTCGATCAGCCGCCCGCGGCCGCCGACGCCGGTGGCGGCGAGACCTTCCGCCAGGCCGAAATCGACCTGCTGCGACTGCTGCGCGGGCAGCAGAGCTGGATCGAGCTGGAGCAGCGCCTGACGGCCCACCTGGAGCGCCAGCCGGCGAATCCCGCAGCCTGGCTCGAGCTGGCCCGACTGCGCGAGGAGCGCCTCTCCGCGCTCGCCGGAGCGGCCGACGCCTACCGCTGTGTGCTGGATCTGGAGGCCACGAGCCTGCCGGCGATCCGGGGGCTGAGAGCCGTCTCCGAGCGGCTGGGCCGCTTCGGCGAGGTGGCCGCCATGCTCGAGCGCGAGCTGGAGCGAGAGGATCCGGGCTGTGACCGCGGCGGCCTGCTACGCCGCCTGGGTGACGTCTGCTGGCGCGAGCTGGGCTCGACCACCCGGGCCAGTCGCTCCTACGCGGCAGCCCTGGAGTCCGACCCGCTCGACTTCGAGGCGCTTCACTCGCTGCAGCGACTGCTCGAGGAGATGGAGGACTTCCGGGGCGCCCTCGACCTCTACGAGAGCGAGATCGAGATGCTCGACGAGGGCGAGGATGCGCGCAGGCAGGAGCTCTGGCTGCGCTGCGGTGCCCTGGCTCGCGAGCACACCCGGGAGACGGCGCGCGCGCGCCGCGCCTATCTCCACGCGGCGGCGCTGGGGCCGCTGGCTGTGCGGCAACGCTTCGAGCTGGCGGAGCTGCACGAGGGCTACGGGGATCTCCCGGCCTTCTGCGAGGTCTTCACCGACTGGTGCGACGACCCGGATGCGAACGCCGCGGGCCCGGATCACCTGCGCCTCGCGCAGGCCCTCGAGAAGCTCGAGCGGGGCAGCGAGGCGCTGGCGCGCGTCGAGCGGGCCCTCTCCCTGGACCCGGACCTGGCCCCCGCCTGGGACCTCGGCGCCCGTCTGCGCGAGCAGCGGGGCGAGGGCGAAGAGGCCGCCCGCGCGCTCTGTCGGGCGGCCGAGCGCGTCCCCGACGATCAGGCGGCCAGCCGGCTGCTGCGGGCCGCCGAGCTGACCGCCGAGCAGGATCGGGAGGGCGCGGCCGCGCTGCTCCGGACGGCGGCGCGGCGCGACCCGGGCTGTGCCGTCGTGCACGCCCGCCTGGCACTGGCCGTGGATGCACTGCAGCGCCCGGAGGAGACCGAGGCGGAGGCCCGGCTGGCCCTCGATCTCAGCTCACGGGCCGAGCCGGGCGCCGGGCTCGACGAGTCGCTGCGCCTGGAGGTGGCCATCGCCGGCGGTCGCGCCGCCGCCTGGTCCGAGCGCCTGGAGGCGGCCGCTCGCTTCTTCTCCGAGGCCCTGGGATTCGATCCGGAGCACCCCGAGGCCCTGGCGGGCTACGGCTCGGCGCTCGCGGATTCCGGCGATCTCGAGCGGGCCCGAGAGGTGCTGGAGCGGCGCCTGGCTCACGGCGACTGCTACCCGGAGCGGGCCACCCACCTGGCCGTCGTGGGGCGCGCCCTGGAGCAGGCGGACGAGCCGGAAGCCGCCATCGAGCGCTACGAGCAGTCGCTGCGCGAGGATCCGCGCCGGGACGCCGCCCACGAGCGGCTGGTGCGCATCCACGAGCAGGCCGAGCAGCTGGGTCCCGGCATCGCGGCCCTGGAGCGCTGGGCGGACGCGGCGCGCGAGCCCGCCCAGCGGGCCGAGCGCCTGCTGCGCGCGGCCGCGTGGGAGCTGCGGGTCGGAGGCCACGAGGACTCGGCGGAGCGCCACCTGCGCGAGGTGCTGGAGACCAGCCCACGCAGTGCCAGCACCTGGGAGGCCCTGGCCCAGCTGCTCTGGGATCGGGATCGGGTGGACGAGGCCCTCGAGATCGCGACCCGGGCGCTGGAAGCCCTGGAAGGGGACGAATCGCGCGCTCCGCTGGCGCTGATCCGCGGGCGCGCCCTCGAACGACGCGGAGAGCGGCGACCGGCGGCCGAGGCCTTCCGGCTGGCGGCCGAGGCGGATCCGAGCTGCGCCGAGGCCGCGCTGGCGAGCGCGCGCCTGCTGCGCGGGCTCGGCGAGTGGCGGGCTGCGGCGGCCGCGCTGGAGCGCTTCGACCTGAGCGATGCGGCGCCGGCTCCCAGCGAGCTCGCCGAGGTCCTGCACCAGCACGCCAGGCTGGCCGCCGGACCGCTCGAGGACGTGGCGACCGCGCTGCGGCAGTACCGCCGGGCGGTCACCCTCGCCCCGGAGCGGCGCGACATCCGCTGCGCCCTGGCCGAGCTGCTGAGCCACAGCGAAGGCGGCTCCCCGCAGACCCTCGCGGAGCTGCGCACCCTGCTCGCCGCGGAGCCCGCCGATCCCGACGTCCTGCGCATCCTGCTGCGGGTCGCCCGGGCGCGCGGACCCGAGGCGACCGATCGCGCCCTGGCCCTGCTCGCGGCCCTGGGTCTGGCTTCGCCCGCCGATGCGGAGGCGGCGAGCCGAGCCGAAGAGCGCCACCACGCGCTGCCGGAGCGCCTGGAGGGAAGCCTCGACGAGGCCCTCCGCCAGCTCGCCCTCGAGGCCAGCGAGGAGATCGCCACGGCCCTCGAGGCCTCGGATACGCCGCAGCCCCTGGTGAGCGCGGATCGCAACGCCTCCTTCCGCGCGGAGATCACGGCGGCCGAGGGTCGACTCTCGTGCCCGGCGCTGGTGCCGCTGCCCCTCGACGAGCTGCGCGAGGTCCTCACGCTGGTGGCCACCCTCGCCCTGGACCCCGACCAGGTGCGCGGCCAGGGGGCGCGGGTCAACGCGCTCTCGACCGCCATCGGGCGCCGCACGCGACGCCGGCTACGGCGCCTGCTCGGCGAGACCGGTCTCGACGCCGTGCAGGCGCTCGACTTCGCCGCCTGGCGCAGGAGCCTGCGAGCCCTGGCCGCGGGACAGGCCCTGGTCTCCGCGCGGATGGGGCTGCGCGAGGCGCTGGTCGCGCTGCTGCGAGACGACGAGGTCCCGGTGCCCGACGCGCTCGACGAGGGCGCCGACCTGACCCCCTACCTGCGCGAGGGCACCGTGGCCCGGGCGCTGGTCCGACTGGCCGTGATCGGCTGCCTGGAGAGCCTGTGATGCGGCGGCGAGGGGCCCCGAGCCGACGCCGCTATCGACGCCTCACGCTCCGGGTCATGGTCGAGTACACCAGCAGCGACGGCCTGCGCGAGGATCCCGCCACCACGCTCGGAGCGGGAGGGCTCTTCATCGCCACCGAGAGCCCGCTGCCCGAGGGCTCGCGCCTGAAGCTGCGCTTCCGCCTGCCGGGCACGGAGCGCGACTGGGAGCTCGAGGGTCGCGTGGCCTGGGCCGCCGGGGCCGAGGCTCGTCCCGCCGGTAGCTGCGGCATGGGGATCGAGTTCACCGACCGGTCGTGCGTGGCCCGGCTGGCGCGCACGCTCGAGAGCTTCGGCCGGCCGGAGTCCTAGTCCGGGCCATCGGCCTCGGCGATCTCCTCGAGGCGGAAGGCGTCGGGCCGAGAGCCCAGGGCCTCGAGCAGGCCGCGGTGCGCTGCATGTCCGCCGCGCTCGACCTGCACGTGGCCGGCCAGCCGCAGGCCGAGCAGGGCGAGGTCGCCGAGCAGGTCGAGGGCCTTGTGGCGCACGAACTCGTCCGGCCAGCGCAGGCCGTCCGGATTCAGCACCCGCTCCGCGTCGAGCACCACCGTGTTGTCGAGCGAGCTGCCGCGGGCCAGGCCCTCTGCGCGCAGGGCCTCCACGTCGCGGAGGAAGCCGAAGGTGCGCGCGGCGGCCAGCTCCCGCTCGAAGTCCGCCGGGGCGAGGGAGGAGAGCTGCAGCTCCTGGCGCCGGATGGCCGGGTGGTCGAAGTCGACGGCGTAGGAGATGCGCAGGTCGCGGGCCGGCTCGACGCGGGCGAGGGCCTCGCCCTCGCGCCACTCGACCGGGCGGCGCACCCGCATGAGCCTGCGCGGGGCCCGCTGGGCGAAGCTTCCGGCCGAGCGCAGCAGATAGACGAAGGGGGCGGCACTGCCGTCCATCACGGGAAGCTCGGGCCCCTCGATCTCGATGCGCGCGTTGTCGATGCCGAGGCCGTAGAGCGCGGCCAGCAGGTGCTCGACGGTTCCGACCCGGGCCTCGCCGCGTCCCACGCTGGTCGCGAGGCGCGTCGACTGCACCGCCTCGAGCCGCGCCGGAATCTCGACGGGCTCCCGCAGGTCGGTGCGGACGAAGACCCAGCCCTGGCCGGGCCGCGCCGGCAGCAGGGTCAGCTGGACCGGAGCTCCCGAGTGGAGACCGATGCCCGTACACGAGACCTTCTCGGCGATCGTCCGCTGACCCAGGCCGGCACCCCACCCCGCTCGGGCGGACGTATAGCAGGCCGGGAAGCCCCGGGGAGCCCCCCGGGCCGCGGAGCGCCGGCCCGGGCGGGCGCCGGGCTCAGGCGCTCAGGCCGGACTTGAGCTCGCCGACGATGTCGCGGGCGCCCTGGAAGCGGTCGGCCGGGTTCTTGGAGAGGCAGCGCAGGATGACCTCGGCCAGGAAGGCGGGCATGTCGGCCTCGAACTCCCGGGGGTCCGGCGGCGGCGTGTGCACGTGGTGGTAGGGCAGGTTGCCCTCGCGGAAGGGCAGCGTGCCCGTGGCCATCTCGAAGATGGTCACGCCCAGCGAGTAGATGTCCGTGCGGTGATCGACGCTGCGGCCCAGCGTCTGCTCCGGGCTCATGTAGTAGGGCGTCCCGGAGACCACGGTCGTGTGGTTGCGCACCTCCTCGACGACCTTGGCCAGACCGAAGTCCATGATCTTGGTCTTGCGATCCCGGGTCCACATGATGTTCGCGGTCTTGATGTCGCGATGCACGATGCGCTTCTCGTGCGCGAAGGCCAGCCCTTCGCAGATCTGTGCCACCACGTGGACGACGCCGCCCGGCGAGATGCGCCCCTTGTGCTTCACGATGTCCTTGAGGGTGTTGCCGTCCACGTACTCCATGGCGATGTAGTAGGCCCCGTCCTGCTCGCCCGCGTCGAAGACGGTCACGATGTTCGGATGGTTGAGCTGGGCGGCGCTCTTGGCCTCGCGCAGGAAGTTCTTCAGCGCCTGGGGATTCTCCTTGAGGGACTCGGGCAGCACCTTGAAGGCGACGATGCGCTCGAGGACCGTGTCCTCGGCCTTGTAGACGATGCCCATGCCGCCCCGGCCGAGCTTGCCGGTGATCTTGTAGCGGCCCTGCCCCCCGGTGTTGGCAAAGGGCGCGGAGGCGTCGGCCGCGGCGCGGGCGGGGACCTTCTGTCGGGCCTGCTCCAGACGCTCGGCGGCCTCCTCGTACTGGTAGTCGAAGGCCAGGATGCGCTGATAGAGCTCGACGGCCTCGGCAAACTGCTCGCTGGACTCGTAGACCCCGGCCAGGGCGTAATGGGCCGCCACGTTGTCGCGGCCGACCTCGGAGTCGCCCACGGCCTGTCGGAGCTTGCTGAGGGCCAGGCTCAGCATGCCGCGTTCTCGGAAGATCTCCCCCAGCTGGGCCGAGGCGGCGGCGAAGTCCGGGTGCTCGGCCTCGACCCGCTGCAGCACGGCGATGGCCTCGTCGATCCGCCCCGCCTCCCGGTGGATCAGCCCGGCCCGCAGGTGCATGCCCGCGCAATCGAGCAGCTCCGCCTCCTTCTCGGAGTCGCCCTCCAGGGCGTAGCACTCGGCGGCCTCGGTCCAGAGGGTCGCGCGCTCGTAGCAGGCGGCGGCGCGCAGGCGCTCGCCCCCGGTGACGTACATCTCGGCCGCCTGCGCGAACTCGCCCGCCTGCTCGTAGCACTCGCCCGAACGGCCGTACTGCTCGAGCAGCCGGTACAGGTCGCCCGCGGCCATGTGCTCGCCGGCCTCTTCGAAGAGCCGCGCCGCCTCCTCGTCGTCGCCCCGATCTCGGTGGTACTCGGCCAGGATGCGCGCCGCGCCCTCGGCATCGCCGAGGCTGCGCATCACGGTGGCCGCGCGAGGGACGTCCTTGGCCTCCAGGAAGAGCTCGGCGGCGCGGGCCTCGCGACCGCCGGAGAGCGCCAGCTCGGCGGCCTCCGCGTAGCAGCCGCCCTTCTCGAGCACGGCCTGCGCGCGATCGCTGCGACCGGCGCGCGCGTAGAGATTCCCGGCCATCTGCACCAGCTTGCGCAGCTCCGCCTCGCGGCGCGAGTCGGACATGGCGCTCGAGGTCCCCTCCTCCAGGATGACGTCTTCCAGGCAGCTCGCCGCCTTCTCCCACAGCTGACACTTCACGTAGGCCTGGGCGGCGTGTCGGGGAAAGCCGGAGGCCAGGTAGCAGTCGGCGGCCCTCCGGAAGTCTTCGGCCAGCTCGAACATCTCCGCCGCGACGCTCTGGTTGCCCGCCTCGAGGTAGGCCTCCCCGGCCTTCGCGTGCTCTCCCTGCCGGGAGAAGATGCTGGCCGCGGCGTCGAAGCGTCCGGCCTTGCGGTAGAGCTCGGCCGAGTCGGAGAAGCGATTCTGGTCGTGGTAGATCTCCGCGGCCCGCTCCGGCTCCTCGGCCTGGACGAAGTACTTGGCCGCCTCGTCGAGCAGGCCGTGGTTGAAGCAGATCTCCGCGGCCTCGGCGGCGTTGCCCTGCCGGGCCTGGGCGGCGGCCTCGCGGCGGGCCTTCTTGAGGGTCTTGGAATCGGTGGGAAGCGCCCGCACCTCGGGCTGTCGGGGCTCGCCTGCCTCGGCCTCCGGCTTGGCCTTGCGGCGACCGGGCAACAGGGCGGAGACCAGCAGCACCAGCCCGAGCGGCGCCGGCACGAAGCGCGCGAGGGCGCCGCCCAGCTGCTCCTCGAGCCGCAGGGGCAGGTCCGCGGACAGACCCAGGGCCGGAATGCCGATCAACCCGGAGGCCAGGCGGGCCAGCCCCTGGCGCCCGATCTCGACCGCGGCGCTGCCCGGAGCATAGGCGAGGCCCAGGGCCAGACCGCCCGCGGCGAGCAGGGCGATGGCCAGCAGGACCACCAGAATGCGTCCAAGGCTGCGCACGGCGCGAATCCCCTTCGTCCGCAGTCGTATCGGCGGAGCCCCTGCTCCCGTTGAGGCTGCTGCCGCAGCAGGGCTCCCCTCTCGGCTACGCTGGCTCGCCCGTGGGACACCCGCGCCGTGCCGCTGGCAGCTGTCGGGCCTGGATCCGGATCGCCCCGCTGCTCCTGGCGGCAGGCGCTGCGGCGGCCGCGGAGCCCTTCGAGGTGCGTACCCTGAGGGTCGAGGGACGGCCCCTGGGCATGGTTCCCGCCGCCTGGGGCGACTGCGCCCCGGGGGCATCGGGCTGGGCGGCGATCTCGGTGCTGGGCTCGCCGCCGGAGGAGCGCCGCCAGCTGTCCTTCTTCCCGTGCGGCCCGCGCCCCGAGGGGCCCAGCCACCGCCTCGAGCTGACGCCCGAGGTGGTGGCCTTCGATCTCGCGGATGCCCTCCCCAGCCCGGGCGCCGAGCTGGTGCTGCTCTCGGCTCGGTCGCTCACCGTGCTCCGCCCGCTGGACGGCACGCGGCTGGCGGAGCTGCCGCTGCCCGAGTCGGTCCCGCTGCCCCCCCGGCTTCGCGACGCCTCCCAGGCCGAGCTGGTGGGACCCTGGAACGGGGACGGCCGACCGGCGGCCGTGGTGCCGACGCGCAGCGGCGCGCGCGTCGTCGACCTGGCCAGCGGGACGAGCCGCGAGATCGACCTGCCACTGCTGGCCGAGTACACGACCGCCGACGCGCGCCCGCCCGCGCGCGGCGCCCTGCTCACGGCCTGGATCCACTGGCCGGCCCTCACCCTGGCGGACGACGACGGCGACGGCCGACCGGATCTCTTCGCCGCCTCGCGCTACGAGGTGCGCGTCTTCCGCAGCGGACCCGAAGGCCTGCCGACGCGGGCGAGCCGGGTGGTGCCGATCCGCCCCTTCACGCCGGACGAAGAGCTGCGCCCCGAGACCACCGCCTTCCGCAATCGGGTCCAGGACGTGGACGGCGACGGACGCGCCGACCTGGTGCTGGACTCCGGGGCCGGCACCCTCCTGCGGAGCCGCCACGAGACCCGCGTCCACCTGAATCCGGGCGACGGCATCGCCGCGGGCGGGCCTCCCAGCATCCGCCTGGAGCTCGAGGACGCCATCGCCGAGGTGTGGGCGGAGGATCTGGATGGCGACGGCCGCTGCGAGATCCTGCGCGGGGCCCTGAGCTTCGGGCTGCTGCAGGCGGTGAACATCCTGATCCGCAAGCGAATCGGCTTCGATCTGGACGTGCACAGCCTCGACGAAGATGGCCGCTGGGTCCGGAGCTGGCAGGGCGAGCACTCGGTGGCGCTGGACTTCCAGGGCGGGCGCGTGGGGGAGGTCGTCCCCAGCACCGACGGCGACTGGAACGGCGACGGCCGGCGCGACCTGCTGCTGGGCGACGGCCCGGGCGCCGTGATCTTTCGACTCGGCCGCGCCGAGGCGGGGGGGCCCGGCTTCGGCTCGCGGGTCGGCCGTCAGGAGATCCCGGAGAGCAACCAGGCCGAGGTGCTGGATCTCGACGGCGACGGTCTCGACGACCTGCTGCTCTTCGACGCCCGCGACCGGGAGGGGCACATCCACGTGCTGCACAACCGGGGCACGCTGCCGGGAACCCGGCCGGGCCTGCGCGCCGCGCAGCGGAGCCCCTAGAAGAGCTTGCTCTGCTCGGGGGAGAGCTCGGGAAAGCCGAAATGCAGGCGGGCGTGGCGAGTCGCCACCCGGCCGCGCGGCGTCCGGGCCAGGAAGCCCTGGTGGATCAGATAGGGCTCGACCACGTCCTCCAGGGTGCCCTTGTCCTCGCCGAGGGCGGCGGCCAGCGTGTCGATGCCGACCGGCCCCCCGTCGAACTTCTCGAGCAGCGTTCCCAGCAGCGCCCGGTCCAGGCGGTCGAAGCCGGACTCGTCGACATCGAGCTGCTCCAGGGCGTAGCGGGCGCGGCCCCTGTCGACGGCCTTCTCGGGGCCGTCGTGGACCCAGGCGAAGTCGCGCACCCGGCGCAGCAGCCGGTTGGCCACCCGGGGCGTCCCGCGCGAGCGACGCGCGATCTCGCCGCAGGCCTCCGGCTCGAGGGCCAGCCCGAGCACCCGCGCCGAGCGGACGACGATCTGCTCCAGCTCCTCGGCCTGGTAGAACTCGAGGCGCGCGACCCAGCCGAAGCGGTCGCGCAGCGGAGAGGTCAGCAGGCCGGCGCGGGTGGTGGCTCCGATCAGCGTGAAGCGCGGCAGGTCGAGGCGGATCGAGCGGGCGCCCGCCCCCTGACCGATCAGCAGGTCGAGCTGGAAGTCCTCCATCGCGGGATACAGGATCTCCTCGACGGCCGGGGCGAGCCGGTGGATCTCGTCGATGAACAGGACGTCTCCCGCCTCCAGGTTCGAGAGCAGCGCCGCCAGATCGCCGGGGCGCTCGATGGCCGGGCCACTGGTCGCCCGCAAAGGAGCGTCCATCTCGCGGCTCACGACGTGGGCCAGGGAGGTCTTGCCCAGCCCCGGCGGCCCGTGCAGGAGCAGGTGATCCAGGCACTCGCGGCGCTCCCGCGCCGCCTGCACGAAGACGGCGAGGTTCGAGCGGATGCGCTCCTGGCCGATCATCTCGGCCAGGCGCCGGGGGCGCAGCTGCTCCTCGTCCGACGTCTCGCCGGGCAGGCGCTCGCCGGCCAGCTCACCCCGCAGCGAGGGATCTTCCCTCACTTGGCCAGGCTCCGGAGAGCCGTGCGCACCAGCGACTCGACGGTGGCGGCGTCGCCGACCTCGCGGGTCGCGTCGTCGAGGGCCCGCTCGGCCTGGCCCTTCGCATAGCCCAGATTCAGCAGCGCCGAGAGCGTCTGCTCGCGGGCCACGTCATCGGGCCCGGCGACCGGGCGCCGGCGCTGGGTCGTCTCGCCGTCGAGGCCCACGTCGGCCGCGATCTGGTCCACCCGGTCGGCCAGCTCGACCACCAGCCGCTGGGCCAGCTTGGTGCCGACGCCGGGGACGGCGCGCAGCGGCGCCGGATCGCCCGCCCGGATGGCGGCCACCAGCTGCGCGGGCGAGATGCCGGACAGGATCGTCTGCGCCAGGCGCGGGCCGACGCGACTGGCGCGCAGCAGCATCTCGAAGGCCCGTTTCTCCACCGGCGACGCGAAGCCGAAGAGCTGGATCGCGCCGTCGGTGGCGTGGGTGTGCACGTGGAGCTGGACCGTCTTGCCCTCGTCCGGCAGCTCGGCGAACGTCGAGAGGGGGACGTGCAGCTCGTAGCCGACCCCGCGCACGTCCACGACCACGCGGGTGGGCTCCAGGCTGCGCAGCACTCCCTCGACGAAGGCGATCATCGGGGTGCCAACCGCACGCGGAGGGAACGGCCGCGGGGGCGCGGCCGCGGCCCCCCGCCGCCGGCGCGCCGGCGGCCC
>CAZYOL010000162.1:0-10853 GCA_964649065.1 uncultured Spirochaetales bacterium | reverse complement strand
GCGCCGCCGTCGGCGCCGACCAGGTCGAGTCCGAAGCTGTGCAGCCGGCGCACCGGATCGAAGGACTGGCGCGAGCGCGGCGCGATCTCCTCCGCGCGCGCCGCGGCGCTGAGCCGCACGCGCACGACGAGATCCTCGCCGAGCTGCAGCGCCTCCAGCGAGTCGACCAGGGGGCTGCGAACCCCCGCCAGCGTCTCCGCCGCCTCGGGCCCGAGCGCGGTCTCGGTCAGCACCACCTGGAAGCCCGACTCGCTCTCCTGCACCCGGAAGCTCAGGGCCTCCTGGGTCAGGAACTCGATGCGGGCGCGTCCCGCGAGGTACACGTGGCGCAGGGCCAGCAGCGCGTTGGGCAGCGGGGCGAAATCGATCTGGACCTCCTCCCGACCGGAGCGGATCGGGACCTGCACCTCCTGCTGGCGGTAGCCGTCGAGCAGGGCTCGGATCTTCAGGTGGTCTCGGGGCCCCGCCTCGACCCGGCTCGGAAGCACGACCGTGACGGGCGCGTCGGCCTGCTCGTAGCCCTTCTGGAAGTTGGCCCGGACGTAGAAGAGATCGAGGACGCCACCGGGGGGGCTCGTCTCGATCTGGACCCGGCGCGGCCGGTAGTAGTAGCTCGGCTGACCCCGGAGCAGCCCGGCCAGGGGAGCCAGCAGATTCGAGGCGCTGAAGCCCGCGCGGTCGTCGGGAATCAGCTCGATGGTCTCCTGTGCCAGCGCAGCGCGCGCCAGGAGCACACCACACAGCGCCAGCAGCAAGCGCATCGAGACCCGTCGCCTGGGATTCATCGGCTCCCCGAGAAACGCCGCAAGGGGGTACCGTCTCCCGCGAGAGGTCGCTAGCGCGGGTTCAGGCGGGACTCGAAGTCGGCGGCCAGGGAGGCGGCGATCAGGCGGGAGACCAGATCGTTCGCGACCGGGTGGGGCACGGCCATCAGGCGTTGGGCGGCCTGCGCGGCCTCCCCGCGCTGCGCCGCGTGGTAGACCAGGCGCGTGAAGCGGTCGCCCCGTGCGTCGGGTCCCAGGCGCCGCAGGAAGGCGTCGGGATCCACCAGCAGCAGCTCGAGCTGGCGGTCCATCTCCAGCTCCGGGGACTCCAGCACTTCGGGGCCCTCGTCTCGGAAGAAGCTCGGAGCCGAGTCCAGGCCGGCGAAGTCGACCCCGCGTTGCGACAACAGCGAGCGTCGCGACGGCGGGAGGGGCGGCAGGCCCAGCGCCAGGCGCTCGGCGGCGGGCCGGGAGGCACGGCGCAGGGCGGGGCCCTCCGGCGCCGCGGAGGGAACCGGCTGGGGGGCCTGCGGGAGATCGACCAGCAGCGCCGCAGCGGCGAGGCCCGCCGCCAGCGCGGTGATGGCCAGCGTGCCGCCGCTCGGCGCCCTCGCCGCCCGGGCCGGAGACTGCTTCGCCAGGCGTGCCATCACGTCGGCCACCAGGGAGGCCGGCGGCTCCGGCTCGGGCAGGCTGCGCAGCAGCCCGACCGTGGAGCGCAGGGCGCCCAGCTCCTGGCGGCACCGGGCGCAACCGTCGACGTGTGACTCCAGCTCGGCGCGCTCGGCCGCCCCCAGCTCTCCGTCCAGGTAGTCGCTGAGCCGCCCGGGGTCCGCGTGTCTCACGTGCGCGCCTCCGGCTCGCCCAGGGTCGGCTGGAGGCGTCGGCGCAGGGCCCCGCGCGCCCGGTGGATGCGCGATTTCACGGTGCCCTCGGGAATGTCCAGGATCTCCGCGATCTCGCGGTAGGACTGGCCCTCGATGTCGTAGAGCACGATCGCCGTGCGCAGGTCGCCCGACAGCTCCAGCAGCGCGGCCTGCACGCTCTGCTGCAGCTCGGCGCCCGCCAGGGCGCGCTCGGGATCGCGCGGGGTCGCGGGCAGGTCGTCGCCCGCCGCCTGACGGACGGCGAGCTGCTCCTCTCGGGCCCGGCTGCGGCCCAGCGACCGGCGTCGGTTGAGCGCGGCATTGGTGGCGACGCGGTAGAGGAAGGTGGAGAAGCGCGCCTCGCGCCGGAAGCGATGGCCGTGGCGATGCAGGCTGAGAAAGGCCTCCTGGGAGACGTCCTCGGCCTCCTCGGGGCTGCCGAGCATGCGCAGAGCCAGTCGGTAGACCCGCCGCTGGTGGCGCTCGACGAGCGCGGCGAAGGCCTGCCGGTCGCCCGCCTGCCAGCGCGCGACCAGCTCGGCGTCCGGGTCGGCCCGGGGGGCTGCGGATTCGGCCGGCGCCCTCAGGGCCGGCGCCCGCGGTACGAGCTGACAGTCCGCCGCCGCCATCGACCCCTTCGGACACCGGGAGAGGCCGGCGGGTTCCCGCGCCCCGCTCGTCGCCTCAGCCGGTGCCCCCCGGGTCGGGGCCCTCCCCGGAGGGCTCGCCTGGCCGCTTCCACTCACCGCTCTTGCCTCCCCGTTTGGAGACGAGTCGGATCGCCTCGATCGTCATGGCGCGGTCCACCGCCTTGCACATGTCGTAGACGGTGAGGGCCGCCGCGGAGACCGCCACCAGCGCCTCCATCTCCACCCCCGTCCGGGCGTGGGCGCCGACCCGTGCCTCGATGCGGACGCTGGGTCCGCTGGGATCGGGCCGCAGCTCGAGCCGGACCTCGTCCAAGGGGAGCGGGTGACAGAGCGGAATCCAGTCGCCGGTGCGCTTGGCGGCCTGGATGCCCGCGATGCGCGCCACCGCCAGGACGTCGCCCTTGGGGCCATCCCCGCCGGCCACGCGGGCCAGGGTCTCGGCCTGCATGCGCACCTCGCCGCGGGCGACGCAGCGGCGCTCCGTGACGGCCTTCTCACCGACGTCGACCATGCGCGCCCGGCCCCGGGCGTCCAGGTGCGAGAGCTCGCGACTCAAGCGCCCGGCCCCTTCGCCGATCCCGTGCGCTCCCGCAGCCAGGCCAGCAGATCCCCGAGGACCGTCTCCCACTCGGGCTCGTTGAAGATCTCGTGTCGCAGCCCCGCGTAGAGGCGAAGCGCGCAGCCCTGGCTCCGAAGCCCGGCGTGGAAGTCGCGGCTGGCCGCGGCCGGGCAGATGGGATCGGCCTCACCGTGAAGCAGCAGCATGGGCAGACCCGGCTCCGCGGCTCCCGTCCCGACGCGCTCGATCGCCTGGAGCAGCTCCGCGGCCAGGGAGACCGTCATCTTGGACTCCACCAGCGGATCGGAGCGGTAGGCCTCGACCACGGCCGGGTCGCGCGAGAGCCCGACCGGATCGATGCCCGAGGCCACCGAGAGCCGCGGCAGGAACCGGCGCACGAGCCTGGCGGCCAGCAGCCGACCGCGGGGAATGCCGTCTCCCAGGGCCAGCGCGGCCCCCGAGGTGGCGACCCCGGCCAGTCGGGGCGCGCGCTCCCGCCCGAAGAGGGTGACGATCAGGCCGCCCATGCTGTGACCCACCAGGAAGGTGGGCAGGCCCGCCTGCTCGGCCTGCACCTGCTGCAGCACCCGCCCCAGGTCGTCCAGATAGTCGCTGAAGCGCCGCACGTGGCAGCGGGTTCCGCTCGAGCGACCGTGGCCCTGATGATCGTAGGCGTGGACGGCGCAGCCCCGCTCCGCCAGCCAGGTCCCGACGTGCTCGTAGCGAGCGCTGTGCTCGCCGTAGCCGTGTACCAGCAGCACCACGCGCTCGGGCGCGCTGGGGAGCCAGGAGCGTCTCTGAAGTGTGTGTCCGTGCGCCCCGCGCAGCGGCTGCTCGGACCGGCGCAGGAGCGGCGAGCCCACCGGGCCGCTCAGGATCGTGACCCCGGAGGCTGGCGCAGCCAGGCACGTGCCTCCCGCACCCCTTCCAGGTACGAGACGCCGCGAATCCTCTCGCCCCAGAAGTAGGTGAGGATGCCCTCGTCCTCGCCGCGACGCCGGATGTTGTCGGAGAGGATCACGCAGCCGGCCTCGATGTTGCTCTCGATCGTCGTGATGTTGCCGGCCAGACCGTAGAGCGAGTACATGTGAGGCATGACCTGCATGAGGCCCACGGCCCCCTTCGAGCTCACGACCCAGGGCCGCGCGCTGCTCTCGCGAACCATCACCCCCGCGACGAGATCGGGCGCCAGGCCGTAGGTCGACTCGCAGCGCTGCACGGCCGCCACGATGCGCCCGACCTCGCGATCGGAGAGCAGGGGGTTCAGCTCGCGGAGCTTGGCCTCGAGATGCAGGGGCTTCGCGGCGCGGGTCGAGCTGGCGGCGACCGGCATCTCGTCCTGGACCCGCTCGAGCGAGACGGGCGAGCCGTCGGCGATCAGCCAGAACGCCAGCAGCCCGAGGATTCCGATCTGCAGCTGTCTCACCAGATCCCTCCTGGCATCCCCGCAGCGGCATTCCGCTCGCTCAGGCGCGGCGAATCGACCCAGCGGACGCTGGTCCTGGATCGGATCCCTCGCGGGATGACGCGACCCGACCGAGCGACGGCGACCCCCAAGGGGAAGCAGATCGCCCCACTGGGGCCTCCGCCCGAAACCGCCGGCCGCGAGAGTCTCTCTCCGCCAGCTCCGACCTGCCGATACGCCTCGCCGACACGCTTCGCCGACACGCCTCGCCTCTGCGCGCGACCCGGTCGGAGGATAGTTGAAGCCGGTGCCCGCTCCAAAGCACACGACCCAGCCGATCTGCGCGGGTGCAGTCCTGAGGAACTTGACGTTGTGCGTCATCGATGCGCAGCTAGCTCGCGCTCCTGTCGCCCAAAAGTCATCGTGGCTTCACGGGCCTTTGGTTTGACCGCTGTCTCGGAGCGGTGGTAGCATCCGGAGCCAGTCGTGGTTGCGGGGGCCGCGGGGGATCGAGTTGCTCCACCATGCTGTGAATGCTCGAGTGGATCCGGGCGAAGACCTACACTCCTCGTCGGGGGCGACGGCTCGTGGCAGGCACGGCGCTCCTGCAGCGGGACACCGGGCCGGTCCTGCGCCGCATACACCGCCCCGTTTCGAGCTCGAGCGGTGGGGAGTCGGATGAAGGCCCAGTCCCGAGTAACGCAATTTGCCGGCGGGCTCGACCCGACTGTGGTGCGAACCGTCGAGAAGGCACCCGATGCCGTCCTGGTCCTCGATGGCCGGGCCTCGGTGCTCTTCGCCAACGGCCACGCGGAGCGGCTGCTGGGCCGGAGTCGCGGGTCGCTGCGGGGCGAGCTGGCCGAGCTCGCGACGGAGAGCGCCGAGCTGGAGTTGCGACTCTCGGCCCTGGCACCGGGAGAGAGTGTCCGGGGCCTGAGCCTGGCCCTGCGCCTGCCGGGTGGCGGGACCCTCCCGCTCTCGGTGTCGGCCTGCGCGCTCGAGTGCGAGGCGGGAGCCGAGCCGCTCTTCCTGCTCTTCCTGCGCGAGCTCGGCGACCTGCAGCGCGAGCTGCTGGCGCTCAGGACCCGCAACGAAGAGCTCGAGCACTGCATGCAGACGCTCTCGCACGACCTGCGCTCGCCACTGGTGGCCCTGCTCGGGTTCTCACGCCTGCTGCGCCAGGACTACGGCGCCGCCCTCGACGAGACGGCCAACCACTTCCTCGACCGCATCGAGCAGGCGGGTCGCACCATGGAAGACCTGATCCACGATCTGCTGGAGCTGTCGCGCATCGAGCAGGCCACCCCACGGCCCGATCTCGTGGATCCCCGCGCCGTCCTGCTGCAGCTCCAGGCCGAGCTCAAGCCGCGCCTGGAGGCCTCGGGGGTGAGGCTCGAGCTTCCGGATCACCCGCCGCTCGTGCTCTGCGACCGCACGCGGCTCTACCAGGTCTTCTCGAATCTCATCGGCAACGCGCTCGAGTACATGGGGGCGAGCGGCGATCCGCGAATCGTGGTGGACGTCCGCGACGAGGGCGACCGTCACGACCTGACGGTGCGCGACTTCGGCCAGGGCATCGCGCCGGAGCATCACGCCCGGATCTTCCAGGTCTTCGAGAGCCTGGGCCCGCGACGCGACGGCAGGAGCGGGACGGGGATCGGGCTGGCGATCGTGCGCAAGGTCGCCGAGGTGCACGGAGGTCGCGCCTGGGTGGAGAGCCAGCTGGGCACCGGGGCCACCTTCCACGTCACCCTGCCCAAGCGCTGAGCCCTCCCGCGGCGTAGCGCTCCGGGCTTGCCGCCCGGGGGGGCGTCGCGTAGCCTGCACGGCGCCCCCGGGCGGTCTATGTACCCGGAGCTCTTCAGGATTCCCTGGATCGACTTCCCCATCAGCTCCTTCGGAGTGATGATGGGTGTGGGCTTCCTCGTCGGCACCTGGATCACCGCGCGCCGCATGCGCGAGGAGGGCCTCGACGGCGAGCTCGCCTACACGATGATGATCTTCATCATGATCGGAGGCGTGGGCGGCGCCAAGATCTACTTCACCTTCGACAACTGGCTGCGCGACCAGGGCCCCTTCCTCTCGCTTCTGCTCAGTCGTGGGGGCATCACCTGGTACGGGGGTCTGATCGGCGGCGTGCTGGGAGGTGCCCTCGGCTGCCGCTGGCTGGAGATGCCCCTGCGGCCCTTCGCCAACTCGGTGGCGGCTCCCCTGGCCCTGGGCCAGGCCATCGGACGCGTCGGCTGCTTCCTCGTCGGCGACGACTACGGACGGCCCTCGGACCTCCCCTGGGCGGTGGCCTTTCCGGAGGGCGCTCCGCCCACCGAGGTTCCAGTGCACCCCACCCAGCTCTACGAGGTGCTGTGGCTGTGCCCCGTCTTCGGCTTCCTGTGGTGGCGGCGCCGGCGCAGCCCCTTCCTCTTCGGGGAGTACCTGGCCCTGAACGGCCTGGGGCGACTGGTCATCGAGCAATGGCGCGTGAACCCGCCGCTGGCCCTGGGCCTGACCCAGCCCCAGTGGATCGGCATCCTGCTCATGGTGTCGGGGGCCCTGGGCTGGCTCTACTTCCAGACCCGCTCGCAGGCGGCGCCGGCCTGATCAGCTCGCCGGCGCCAGCCGGGCCAGCAGCTCCGAGGCGCGCGACTCGAGCTCGGCCCGCTCGCGGTCCGGGGCCAGGGGCGCGATGCGCGACAGGGCGGCACGCGCCAGCTCGTGCAGCGCGGCGCCGGGAGCCCCGGCCTCCACCCAGCGGCGCAGGTGCTTGAGGGCGGATGCGGAGTTGCCGGAGAGGTAGGCGCTCATGCCCTTGGCGTAGGCGCGCTGGGGATCGAGCAGCTCGCGACTGCCGCCGCGCCGCAGCGCCTCGGAGAGAGCCCGGTCGGCTGCATCGTAGTAGCCGCTGGCGATGTAGGAGACGCCGGCGATCTCCCAGCCCGTCGCGGCATCCCCGTGGAGGTCGGCCAGCAGGTCGTCCAGGCTGCCCCCGAAGACGGCCTCCACGAGCTCCGGCTGCTCGACCAGGTAGCGGGAGAGCAGGCCGTTGCTGCGGTGGTGACGCAGCAGGATGCGGAGCTGCTCGCGGGTCTGGCGCAGCAGGGCCTCGGTCTCCTGCAGGCCCTCTTCCAGGCGTGCCGTGCCCGCGGCCAGGATGCGCTCGAACTCCTCGAAGAGGCCCTTCTCGGAGGGGGCCGCCTCGGAGCGGAGCTCTCGCATGCGCGGACCGTAGATCTCCCGCTGGTAGAAGCTCTCTCGGAACTTCATGGCCTCGTGGAAGAGCGAGCCGACCGCCAGGTCGAAGAGCGCCTCCTGGTGGGCCACCTCCCGCGAGTTGCTCGCCTGCGTGCGGAAGAGCCCATGGCAGCGTTCCTTCAGCCGGTAGAGCAGGCTCGACTCGTCGTCGGAGACGAGCGCCTCGAGCTCGCCGAAGCGCAGCGTACCCCCGCGGTAGCGCTCGAAGAGGCTGCCCATGAGCTGGTGAGTCTGGAGGAACTCCCGGACCACGGAGACGAGCTCGGCCGCTTCGGGCATACGGCGGAGCATAGACGAGGAGCGGCGCCCGCGTGCTACCGTCCGGCCTCCGATGGGAGGAGTGGACGCCGCCTCGACCCCGGTCGAGGGCCGCGGCCATCGCAGTGCCCTGGTCGTCGTCTTCACGACGATCCTGATCGACTTCACGGGCTTCAGCGTCCTGATCCCGGTCCTCCCGATCTACGCGGAGCGACTGGGCGCATCACCCTTCCAGATCGGCCTGATCATGGCCGTCTACGGCGTCTCCCAGCTGCTCTTCGCGCCGCTGTGGGGATGGCTCTCGGATCGCCTCGGCCGGCGTCCGGTGCTGCTGCTCTCCCTGCTGGGCACGGCGATCTCCTTCGCGCTCCTCGCCGTGGCCGAGACGCTCCCTGCCATCTACGCGGCGCGGGCGGCCTCGGGCTTCTTCGGGGCGGTCATCGGAACGGCCCAGGCCGTGGTCACCGACGTCACTCCGGCCTACCGCGGCCGGGTCCAGGGCATGGGCGTCATCGGGGCCGCCTTCGGCATCTCCATGGTCATGGGCCCCTTGCTCGGCGGAACGCTCGCGGGCTGGGGCCCGCAGGCTCCTTTCATCGGCATCGCGCTCTTGGCCCTGGCCAACCTGGCGATCGCCTGGTGGCGGCTCCCGGAGTCCCGGCCGAGGGCGCTGCCACGCCCTGGCGTCGCCGAGCTGCGTCGGGCCCTGGTCCCGACGCCCCTACGTGTCGCCTCCCGGGTCCAGGGCCCGCGCATCGGCCTCTTTCTCTACCTCTTCTTCCACGTCTTCGCGGCCTTCGCGATGCTCGAGGCGATGTGCACGCTCTACCTGAAGCGGCGCTTCGCGGCGAGCGAGCTCGACGCCGCCCTCTTCTTCGCCTGGGTGGGGCTCTTCATTGCGGGAACCCAGGGCGGGCTGCTGCGGCTGCTCGTGCGACGCGTCAGCGAGGCGCGACTCGTGGCCCTGGGAATCGCCGGGATGGGCCTGGGGCTCTGGGCGGCGGCGGCGGCCCCGAGCCTGGGCTGGTTCTACCTGGCCGGCCCGCTGATTGCGCTGGGGAACGGACTGGCCTTCCCCTCCTTCACCAGCCTCTACTCGCAGGCCTGCGAGGCCGAGCACGCGGGCGAGCTGCTCGGCCAGAGCACTTCGATGGCGACCTCGGGCCGGATCCTGGGATCGGCGGCGGGCGGCCTCGCCATGGGCCAGCTCGGCCTGGCGGCGCCCTTCTGGATCGCAGGGGCACTGATGTTCGTCGGCCTGGCGATCTTCGGGCGCGGGCGCCGCACCCTGCTGGGAAGCTGACCCGCAGTCGCCGTCGCCCCGGCGCCGCGCCTGAAATCCTTGAAATGCCGGGGGCTTCGCCTACTCTGGCACGGCGCCCGAAGGGCCCCGCCCGACGGAACGCGGTACGCGGGGGCCCCACAACGAGCCCGCGCAGAGAGGAGAGGTCATGGCAGAGGTCGAGCGAGAGAGCATGGAGGTCGACGTCCTGTACGTCGGCGCCGGTCCGGCCACCCTGGCATCGGCCCTCCACCTGATGAACCAGGTCGAGATCTTCAATCGCGATGCCGAGGCGCAGGGCCGCCCGCCCATCGAGCCCCCCACCGTGCTGGTGCTCGAGAAGAGCGCCAACGTGGGCGATCACATGCTCTCCGGTGGCGTGATGAACCCCAAGGCCCTCGCGGAGCTGATCCCGGATTTTTCCGAGCAGGGATTCCCGACGGAGTACGTCTGCAACTACTCCGGCTTCTGGATCTTCCATCCCAAGGGCAAGCTGGCGCTGCCGCCGCCGCCCAACTTCCGGAAGAAGGGCTACCACATCGTCTCCCTGAACCGCGTGGCGAAGTGGCTGGCCGAGCGCACCGAGGCCGCGGGCGTGGAGGTCTACCCGGGCTTCGCCGGCGACCAGCTCCTGCTCGAGGGCGATCGCGTCGTCGGCGTCCGCACGGGAGACATGGGCGTCGACCGGGAGGGCAAGCCCAAGTCGAACTATCAGCCCGGCATGGACATCTTCGCCAAGGTCACGATCCTCGGCGAGGGCGTGCGCGGAACGCTCAGCAAGCAGCTGATCCAGCGCTTCCACCTGGAGGGCCGCAACCCCCAGACTTTCGAGACCGGCATCAAGGAGATCTGGCGCATCGACCCGAAGAAGCACAAGCCGGGCCGGGTCGTGCACGGCTTCAGCTTCCCGAAGATCATGGAGCGCTTCCACGGGATGTGGCTCTACGACATGCAGGACGACCTGGTCTCCTTCGGCTACGTGACCCTGCTGGACGCCGAGAACCCCAACAGCGATCCGCACCTGGAGGCGCAGAAGTTCAAGACCACGCCCTGGATGCGCAACCTGCTCGAGGGAGCGGAGCTGGTGAAGTACGGGGCGAAGGTGATCCCGACGGGCGGGCTCTACTCGCAGCCGAAGCTCTACCACGACGGCGTGATGATCGTCGGCGACTCGGCCAGCATGTGCAACGCCCAGAATCTGGCCGGGATCCACATGGCGATGAAGACCGGAATGCTCGCCGCCGAGACGGTGGTCGAGGCCCTGGCACGCCAGGACTTCAGCGCCAAGACCCTGGGCAGCTACGCGGAGCGCTACCGCAAGAGCTGGGCCTACGACGAGCACTATCAGGCCCGGAACTTCGCTCCTTCCGTCGAGCGCGGACCGCTCTTCTTCGCCCTGAACGAGCCGATCCGCATGCTCACCGGCGGACGCGGCCTGTGGGACGAAATGCATGCCGATCCCGGCCACACGATGATGAAGCCGCTGCTCGACCTGCCGCCGAGCCAGCGCCAGAAGGAGAGCTTCGAGTTCGACGGCAAGCTGACCTTCAGCAAGGAGCACCTGGTCCAGTTCAGCGGCACCACCCACGAGGTGGACCAGCCCTCCCACCTGGTCGTGGCGGATACCGACCTCTGCTCGACGACCTGCGCGGAGGAGTTCGGCAACCCCTGCGAGAGCTTCTGTCCGGCAGCGGTCTACGAGATGGTGGAGGACCCGGAGGCACCGGGGGGCAAGAAGCTCTTCATCCATCACGAGAACTGCGTCCACTGCAAGACCTGCGACATCGCCGACCCCTACCAGATCATCACCTGGACGCCGC
>CAZYOL010000161.1:0-10856 GCA_964649065.1 uncultured Spirochaetales bacterium | reverse complement strand
CGACGAGAAGAACGTGATCCTCGAGGTGCGCGCCGGCACCGGCGGCGACGAGGCGGCGCTCACCGCCGGCGACCTGTTCCGGATGTACACGCGCTTCGCCGAGCAGCGCGGCTGGAAGGTCGAGCCGCTCTCGGTCTCGGAGGGCGCGGCGGGCGGCGTGAAGGAGGCGGTGGCGAGCATCGCCGGAGACCGCGTCTTCAGCTGGCTCAAGTACGAGCGCGGCGTGCACCGCGTCCAGCGCGTGCCCGCCACCGAGGCCCAGGGGCGCATCCACACCTCGACGGCGACGGTGGCGGTGCTGCCGGAGGCCGCGGAGCTCGACGTCCAGATCGAGCCCAAGGACCTGCGCGTCGACGTGTTCCGCTCCTCCGGGCCCGGCGGCCAGAGCGTCAACACCACCGACTCGGCGGTGCGCATCACCCACCTGCCCACCGGAACCGTGGTTCAGTGCCAGGACGAGAAGAGCCAGCACAAGAACAAGGCGCGGGCCATGAAGATCCTGCGCTCGCGCATCCTCGAGCGCGAGCAGGAGCGGCTCGACGCCGAGCGCTCCAGCGAGCGCCGCTCGCAGGTCGGCGCCGGCGAGCGCAGCGAGAAGATCCGCACCTACAACTACCCCCAGTCGCGGGTGACCGACCACCGCGCCGGTGTCACCGTTCACAAGCTCGAGGCCATCGTCGAGGGTCAGCTCGAGGATCTGGTGGAGGCGGTCCACGCGGAGATGACCCAGCGCTCGCTGCAGGAGTCCGGCTCGTGAGCGGCGCCGGGCTCCAGGCGGCGGCCGCCGACCGCACCGGGCGCGATCGCGTCTGGACGGTGCTGGAGCTGCTGCGCTGGACCACCGAGCACTTCGCCTCCCGGGGCATCGAGACGCCGCGCCTCGACGCGGAGCTGCTGCTGGCCCACGCCCTGGGCGGCGACCGCCTGCGCCTCTACATGGACTTCGAGAAGCCGGTGGTGGAGAGCGAGCGCGCGGTCTTCCGCGAGCTGGTGCGCCGCCGCGCCAACCAGCGCGTGCCGGTGGCCCAGCTGCTGGGCCAGCGCGAGTTCTGGTCGCTGCCCCTGCGCGTGACGCCGGAGGTGCTGGTGCCCCGGCCCGAGACCGAGACCCTGGTCGAGGCGGCCCTCGACCTGGCCCCCGACCCGGCCGCCCCGCTCGAGGTGCTCGACGTCGGCACCGGCTCGGGGGCGGTGGCCCTGGCCCTGGCCAGCGAGCGCCCGGCGGCCCGGCTGACGGCCGTCGACCTCTCCCCCGCCGCCCTGGCGCTGGCCCGCGAGAACGCCCGGGCCCTGGGCCTGGAGGAGCGGGTCGAGCTGCTGGAGGGCGACCTCTTCGCGCCGGTGGCCGGCCGGCACTTCGACCTGGTGGTCTCGAACCCGCCCTACCTGGCCGAGGCCGAGGCGCCGGGCCTGGCCCCGGAGCTGGCCCACGAGCCGCGCGAGGCCCTGTTCGCCCCGGAGCAGGGCCTGGCGGTGCTGCGCCGGCTGGTCGAGGGCGTCGCCGGACAGCTGCGGCCCGGGGGCGGCTTCGCCTTCGAGCTGGCCCCGCAGCAGGCCGAGCGCGTCGCGGGCTGGTGTCTCGCCGCAGGACTGCTAGACGTCCGGGTACGCCGCGATCTCGCCCAGCGCGCCCGGGTCGTCCGTGGCCGGGTGCCGGGCGGCGCGGCCGCCCCCCAGAATCCCATCCCCCCGGAGAGGACGGACTAGATGGAGCGGATCGTCGTCGCGGGCGGAGCGCGCCTCAGCGGCGAGGTGCGGGCCTCGGGCTCGAAGAACTCGGCGTTGGCGCTGATGGCCGCCGCCCTGCTGGCCGAGGGCGAGACGCGGCTGCGCAACGTGCCGCGGCTGCGCGACGTCGACGCCATGCTCGAGCTGCTCTCGGCGCTCGGGGCCCGGGCCGGCCGCTGCCCGGAGGAGCCCGGCGCCGTACGGATCGACGCCTCCCGCGTGCAGAACCCGGAGGCGCCCTACGACCTGGTGCGCAAGATGCGCGCCTCCTTCATGGTGCTGGGCCCCCTGCTGGCGCGCTTCGGCACCGCGCGGGTCTCGGAGCCCGGCGGCTGCGCCATCGGCGTGCGCCCCGTGGACCAGCACCTGAAGGGCCTGAGGGCCCTGGGGGCCAAGGTGCGCCTCGAGCACGGCTACGTGCAGGCCGACAGCGCCGGACTGGTGGGCGGCCGGGTCGTCTTCGACGTCACCACCGTGAACGGCACCCAGAACGTCATGATGGCGGCCAGCCTGGCGCGCGGCGAGACGGTGCTCGAGAACGCCGCCCGCGAGCCCGAGGTGGTGGAGCTGGCCGAGCTGCTGAACCGCATGGGGGCGGAGGTGCGGGGGGCCGGCGGCGACCGCGTGGTGGTGCGCGGCGTCGAGAGCCTGCGCCCCGTACACCACAGCGTGCAGGCCGACCGCATCGAGGCCGGAACCCTGCTGGCCGCCGGCCGGGCGACCGGCGGCGACGTGACGGTCAGCGATCTCGACCCCGCCTACCTGGAGTCGACCCTCGACAAGCTGCGGGAGGCCGGTGCCGACATCGAGGTCGGGGCCTCGTCGGTGCGGGCGCGGGTGCAGGAGCCGCTGCGCGGCACGCGCGTCGAGACGGCGCCCTTCCCCGGCTACCCCACCGACATGCAGGCGCAGATCATGGCCCTGCTGTGCCGGGCCGAGGGCTCCAGCGTGATCGTGGAGCGGGTCTTCGAGAATCGCTTCATGCACGTCCCCGAGCTGCTGCGCCTCGGGGCGGACATCTCGCTGGCCGGGCGCAGTGCCCACGTGCGCGGCGTCCCCCGCCTCTCCGGCGCTCCGGTGATGGCCACCGATCTGCGGGCCTCGGCGGGGCTCCTGGTGGCGGGCCTGGCCGCCGAGGGCGAAACCGTTGTGAACCGCGTCTACCACATCGATCGCGGCTACGAGCGCATCGAGGAGAAGCTGCGCGCGCTCGGCGCCTGCATTCGCCGGGAGGGCTGACCATGGCGAGTCGATCCAGCGCGAAGGGCCTGCTGCCGGTGCTCGGCACGGCCGACGCCGGCTTCGAGAAGGCCTTCGGGAAGCTGCTGCAGCGCCGCAGCAGCGGCGCCGCCGACGTGGAGCGCACCGTGCGCCGCATCGTCCAGCGGGTCCGCGAGGGCGGCGATCCGGAGCTGATCGCCCAGGTGCGCAAGCTCGACGGGGCCCGCCAGCTCGAGGAGCTGGAGGTGGGCCGCGACGAGTGGGACGCCGCGGCCGAGAGCGTGGACAAGGCCGACCGCGCGGCGCTCGGCAAGGCCGCCATGCGGGTGCGCGAGTTCCACCGCAAGCGCATCCCCTCGAGCTGGGAGGTACGCGAGGAGGGCGGCGGCACCTTCGGCTGCCGGGTGCGCGCGCTGTCCCGGGTCGGCATCTACGTGCCGGGCGGCACGGCCCTCTACCCGTCCAGCGTGATCATGAATGCGGTGCCGGCCTCGGTCGTCGAGGTGCCCGAGATCGTGATGGCGACGCCGCCCCGCAAGGACGGCAGCATCGCCCCCGAGGTGCTGATGGCCGCGCGGGTGGCGGGCGTGCACCGGGTCTTCAAGATGGGCGGCGCCCACGCCGTGGCGGCGCTGGCCTACGGAACCGAGCAGGTGCCGCGCGTCGACAAGATCGTCGGCCCCGGCAACGTCTACGTGGCCACCGCCAAGCGCCTGGTCTACGGCGAGGTCGACATCGACGGCGAGGCCGGGCCCTCGGAGGTGCTGATCGTGGCCGATCGCACCGCCACGCCGGCCTGGGTGGCGGCCGATCTGCTCTCCCAGGCCGAGCACGACGAGCTGGCCTGCGCCATCCTCGTGACCCACGCGAAGCCCCTGGTGAGCCGCGTCCAGGAGCAGCTGGCCAAGCAGCTGAAGACGCTGGAGCGGGGCAAGATCGCGAAGAAGTCCCTCGCCACCCGCAGCGCCATCGTGGTGGCCAAGAATGCGGCCGAGTGCATCGAGATCGCCAACCGCTACGCCCCCGAGCACCTGGTGCTCGCCGTGCAGGAGCCCGAGGTGCTGGCCAAGACCGTCGAGAACGCCGGGGCCATCGTGATGGGCCACTACACGCCGGTCGCCGTGGGCGACTACCTGGCGGGCCCCAACCACGTGCTGCCGACCGGGGGCACGGCCCGCTTCTTCTCGCCCCTGGGCGTCGAGGACTTCCTCAAGCGCACGACCGTCATGCGCTGCGAGCCGCCCAAGCTGCGCGAGCTGGGCGCGGACTGGAGTCGCCGGGCCGTGGTGGTGGGCCTGACCGGCCACGGCCGCTCGGTGGAGCTGCGCCTGCAGCGCATCCGCCGGGCGCGCCGCGTGCGCGAGGCGGCGCGGGACGCCGAGGCCGAGCTGTGAGCGAGCGGCGCGCCAGCGTCGAGCGCAAGACCCGGGAGACCGAGGTCCAGGTGGAGCTGGGCCTGGACGGCCGGGGCGACTACGAGATCGCCACCGGCATCCCCTTCTTCGACCACATGCTCGAGTCCTTCGCCAAGCACGGCCTCTTCGACCTGCGCCTGCGCGCCAAGGGCGACCTGCAGGTCGACACCCACCACACCGTCGAGGACGTGGGCATCACCCTGGGCCAGGCCTTCCGCGAGGCGCTTGCGACGGCGGCCGGCATCCGTCGCTACGGCAGCTGCCTGCTGCCGATGGCCGAGGCCAAGGTCGAGGTCTCGCTGGACGTCTCGAACCGCCCCTACCTGGTGTACCGGGTGGAGCTCGCGAACGACCGCATCGGCGACTTCGACGCGACGCTCACCGAGGACTTCCTCTACGCCTTCTCGCAGAACGCCGGCCTCGACCTGCACGTCGAGCTCCGCTACGGGCGCAGCCCCCACCACGTGGTGGAGGCGGTCTTCAAGGGCACGGCGCGCGCGCTGCGCCAGGCCGTGGAGATCGACCCGCGCGTCGAGGGCCTGCCCTCGGTGAAGGGCGCCCTCTAGAAGGACTCCGATGGCTGCCACCCCCCTGATCGCCGTGGTCGACTACGGCGCCGGCAACCTGCGCAGTGTCGCCCGGGCGCTGGAGCGCTCGGGCTTCGAGCCCCAGGTGACCGGCGACCCGGCCGACGTGCTGCGCGCCGACGGCGTGGTGCTGCCCGGCGTGGGCGCCTTCCGCGACGCCATCACCCGGCTCGCCGACAAGGGCCTCGACGAGGCGCTGCGCCAGGCGATCGCCGCCGGCCGGCCCTATCTGGGCCTGTGCCTGGGGCTGCAGGTGCTCTTCGAGGAGAGCGACGAGCACGGCCGCACGCCGGGCCTCGGCCTGCTGCGGGGCCGCGTGGGGCGCTTCCCGGAGCGCGACGCCCGCGGCGCGCTGCTGCGCGTGCCGCACATCGGCTGGAACGCGGTGGCCTTCCAGGGAGAGCATCCCATGGTCGGGCGCCTGCCCCGGCAGGACGCCTACTACTTCGTGCACGCCTACCGGGCCGAGCCCGCCGATCCCGGCTGCGTGGCCGGCGTGGCCGACCACGGCGGGCCCTTCGCCGCGGCCTTCGGCCTCGTCAACGTCTTCGGCGTGCAGTTCCACGGGGAGAACAGCCCGACGGCCGGCCGCCGCCTGCTCGACGCCTGGCGCGCGGAGCTGGACCGGGCGTGAGCGCAGCCTTCGAGGTGATTCCGGCCATCGACCTGCTGGACGGGCGCTGCGTGCGCCTCTCCCAGGGGCGCTACGACGCCGCCACCGTCTACTCCGAGCGGCCCGAGCGCGTGGCGACCGAGCTCTGCGCCCAGCCGATCCGGCGCCTGCACGTGGTCGATCTCGACGGGGCGCGGGCCGGCCGCCGGGCCAACCGCGCAGCCGTGCGCGCCATCCTGGAGGCCGCGGCCCAGGTCCCGGTGCAGCTCGGGGGAGGCCTGCGCAGCCCGGAGGACGTGGCCGAGGCCCTCGGCGACGGCGTGGACCGCGTCATCCTGGGCACCGTGGCCCTGCGCGACCCGGAGCTGGTGCGCAGCGTGGCCCGCGAGCACCCGGGGCGGGTGGTGGTCGGCGTGGACGCCCGGCGCGGCCAGGTGGCGGTCGAGGGCTGGACCGAGGCCTCCGAGACCCCGGCGACGGACCTGGCCAAGCGCTTCGAAGACGCCGGCATCGCGGCGCTGATCTACACCGAGATCGAGCGCGACGGCATGCTCACCGGGCCGGACCTGGAGGGCACTGCCGCCCTGGCCGAGGCCGTCTCGATTCCGGTGATCGCCTCGGGCGGCGTCGGCTCGGAGGACGACATCGCGCGCGCCGCCGGCTACGCCGGGCGCGGCGTGGCCGGCGTGATCGTCGGCCGGGCGCTCTACACCGGGGCCGTGGACCTGGGCCGCGCGCTGGCGAGGGCCGCGTGCTCCTGAAGCGCATCATTCCCTGCCTGGACGTCGACCGGGGCCGCGTGGTCAAGGGGGTCCGCTACGTCGACCACGTCGACGCCGGCGACCCGGTGGAGGTGGCGCGCCTCTACGACGCCCAGGAGGCCGACGAGATCACCTTCCTCGACATCAGCGCCAGCCACGAGGGGCGCAGCATCCTGCTCGACGCCGTGGCGCGCACCGCCGAGAGCGTCTTCATGCCGCTCACGGTGGGGGGCGGCGTGCGCTCGCTGCAGGACATCCGCGACCTGCTGAACGCCGGCGCCGACAAGGTCTCGATCATGACCGCCGCGGTCCACGACCCGGACCTCGTGGGTGATGCTTCGGTGATGATCGGCAGCGCCAACCTGGTGCTCGCCATCGATGCGCGGCGCATTCCCGAGCCGGGAGCTGCCGACGCGCTGCCGCCCGGAGATCCGCAGCCGGGCCGCGAGCTGGCGCCGCTGCACGAGGGATCGCGCTGGGAGGTGTGCACCCACGGCGGCCGGCGCAGCACCGGCATCGACGCAGTGCGTTGGGCCGAGCGCATGGCCGAGGCCGGAGCCGGCGAGATCCTGCTCACCAGCATGGACCGGGACGGCACCAAGAGCGGCTACGACCTGGAGCTGCTGCGCGCGACCTGTGACGCGGTGCGCATCCCGGTGATCGCCTCGGGGGGCGGGGGCAGCCCCGAGGACCTGGCCGCGGCCCTCGACGACGGCCCGCAGGGCGGCCACGCCCAGGCCGCGCTGGCCGCCTCCATCTTCCACTTCCGCGAGACGACGATTCCCGAGGTGAAAGAGCGGCTGCTCGAGCTGGGGGTAGCGGTACGCGAACCCTCTGTTGATGCTCGAAAACCCCTGCGCTAAGGTGCGCGGTCTGCCGGCACGGGGCCTAAAGCCGGCGTAGTTGAAGGGTTTTTTGCCGCCGCTCGAAGGCGCGCCTCGCCGGCAGCGCGAAGCGGCTCCGAGGAGAATCTCCCCGGGGTCGGGCTGCCGGGCCGACACGGCGGCGACTGCACAGCCACTCACTCCCGATCCTCCCGATCGGTTTCGCGCCCGGCCCCGGGCGGTCGTCTCGCGACACCGAGGGATGTGGCAGGGACGTAGCAGAGCAGGGGACGCCGCGGATGCCCGTCATCAAGGTCCGAGACAACGAGCCCTTCGAGGCCGCCATGCGCCGCTTCAAGAAGCAGTGCGAGAAGGCGGGCATCTTGAGTGAGCTCAAGCGCCGCGAGTTCTTCGACAAGCCCAGCGTGCGCAAGAAGAAGAAGGCCGCCGCAGCCCGCAAGCGCGCCCTCAAGAAGATGAGGCGCATGGCCAACTAGGCGAGGCCCAGGGAGCGAGGGGAAGCAGGGACCACGGAGGCAAGACGCTTGGGCCGCATTCCCGACGAGATCATCCACCGGATCCGCGACGCAGCGGACATCGTGGAAATCGTCGGGCGCCACGTCGGCCTGAAGCGCGCCGGCAGCAGCTACAAGGGCCTCTGCCCCTTCCACCACGAAAAGACTCCCTCCTTCCACGTCAGCCCCGACCGCGGCACCTTCCACTGCTTCGGCTGCGGCGAGGGCGGCAACGCCATCAGCTTCCTGATGCGCGTCGAGAACCTCACCTTCCCGGAGGCCGTGCGCTCGCTGGGCCGCCAGCACGGCATCGAGGTGCCCGAGGTGGGGGGCGGCGCGGCCGGCGCGAGCGAGCGGCTCTTCGCGGCCACCGAGGTGGCGCAGCTCCGCTACCGCCAGGCCCTCACCCTCGCCGGCAACCCGGCCGCCGCCTACCTGGCGCGCCGCGGCCTCGACTCGAGCGTCGTCGAGCGCTTCGGCATCGGCTTCGCGCCAGATCGCTGGGACACCGTCGGCCAGGCCCTGCGCGAGCGCGGCCTGCCGGCCGAGGTCGGCGAGCGGGCCGGGCTGCTGGCTCCGCGCAGCTCCGGCGGCTTCTACGACCGGCTGCGCGGGCGCGTGGTCTTCCCCATCCAGGACGTGCAGGGCCGCGTCGTCGCCTTCGGCGGCCGGGCGCTCGGCGAGGACCAGCAGCCGAAGTACCTGAACACGCCCGAGACCCCGATCTTCCGCAAGCGCGAGGCCTTCTACGGCTTCCCCTTCGCACTGGGGCCGATCCGGCGCAGCGAGCGGGCCGTGGTGGTGGAGGGCTACTTCGACTGCATCGCGCTGCACCGCGCGGGCGTGGAGGAGGCGCTCGCCACCTGCGGCACCTCGCTCACGGCCGACCACGCCCGGCAGCTGCGCCGCCGCACCCGCGACGTGGTGCTGCTCTTCGACGGCGACGAGGCCGGGCGCAAGGCCATGGAGCGCTCGCTGGAGATCCTGCTGCCGGCGGGTCTGCGCGTGCGCGCCGCCGAGCTGCCGGCCGGCGAAGACCCGGACGACTTCCTGGTGCGCCGGGGGGCCGCGGCGCTGCGCGCGCTGGTGGACCAGGCGCCGCCGGCCATCGAGCTGGTGATCCGGCGGGTCGCGGGCCGGGGCTGCCACTCGCCCTGGGAGAAGAACGACGCGGTGGAGGCGGTGGCGCCGCTGCTGGCGCTCGTCGGCTCTCCGGTCGAGCGCGGGGAGCTGTGCACGATGCTGGCCCTCGCCGTCGGAACCGAGACGCGGTACGTGGAGGCCGCGCTGCGGGCCGCGGCGCGCGGCGAGGATCCGGGCGAGGCGCTGCCGATGGGCCCCCGGCTCGAGGGCTCCGAGATGCGCCAGCTGCGCCTGCTGGCCAAGGTGCTGGTCGACCATCCCGAGTACGCCGAGGGCGTCGAGCTGCGGGACTTCCTGCGCCACGCCCCCCGCGATCCGCTGTGTGAGCTGATCTCCGCCGTGCTGGACGCGGGGGCCGCAGAGCTGGAGCAGGAGCTGGGCCCGGAGGTCCGGCCTCTCTACTACGAGCTGAGCGCTGGCGGCCCCTCCTACGATCCGGAGCGCGGCCCCGACATCGTGAGGCAGACCGTGGAGCGCATGCGCGCGCGCCAGCGGCGCCGGCTGCGCGGCGAGACGACGCGTCGCATCCGCGAGTCCCCGGCGGATGCGCTCGAGCTGTTGACGACCGACAAGCGAAGGGAGCTCGAAGAGCGAAGGCTCGTAGAGCGTCCCGGCTGAGGCCGATGAGCGAGAAAGCCGCCCGGTTGCGGTGCCAGACCGAGAGAGAGGATTTCTCAGACATGCCCCCCACCCCCCGCACGCCCTGCACGTCCCGAAGCCCGATCGACCTCGAAGTCCCGAGCCCCGAAGCCGACGCTCGAGCTGCCGACGAGAGTTCCACCTGGGGAGGCCTGCCGGCGGGCAACGGCGTCGACGCCGTCGTCCACGCCCTCGACGACGCCTCCATCCACGTCGAGCGGGAGGCCATCGCCCGGCTGCTCGGCCGGGGGCGCCGCTGCGGGAAGCTCGGCGTCGGCGAGCTCGCCGAGGAGCTGGGCGAGGTCGCGCGCGAGGGCCACGTGCTGGCGGAGCTGCGCGCCATCTTCGCCGAGCACGGCGTGCGGGTGGTCGAGCCCAAGCGCAAGGCGCGCAGCAAGCGCTCGACGGATCGCTCCGACGATTCCTCCGCGCCCACCAACGACCCGGTGCGCGTCTACCTGCGCGAGATGGGGCAGGTCTCGCTGCTGACCCGCGAGGGGGAGGTCGCGATCGCCCGGCGCATCGAGGCCGCCGAGCGCGACCAGGAGCTGGCCGTGATCGGAACGCCCTTCGGCCTGCGCTGCATCCTGCAGATCGCCCAGGACCTGAAGAAGGGGGCGATCGAGCCCAAGCAGGTGCTCGACGGGCTCGACGACCCGGAGGGGCCCAGCCTCGAGGAGCGGCGCAAGGACTTCTTCCTGCGCGTCTCCCGGACCCGGCGCGTCCAGGAGGAGCTGGGCAAGAAGCTCGCCTCGCTCGCCAACGCCCGCACCGGCCAGGCCACCCGCGAGCGCCTGCAGGGGGAGGTGGAGGCGCTCTACGGCCAGGTGGTCGACCAGCTGCGCGAGACCCGCTTCGCCCGGGCCAGCATCGAGGCGATCCGCAGGGGCCTGGAGGAGCAGGGCCGGCGCATGGAGGAGGCCCGGCGCGCAGCCGAGGAGGTGGCGCGGCCCTTCGGCGTCTCGCCGGAGGAGCTCGGCGAGCTGGCGGAGCTCTCGACCCGCCGCAGCCGCAGGGCCCGGGAGGCCCTGCAGGCCCTGGGCGGAGATCCGGAGCAGATCGAGCGGGCCCGCGCCGACATCGAGGTGGTCGACAAGGTCATCAAGAAGCTCGAGATGGAGGCGCGGATGCGCCACGCCGAGGTGCGGGAGTCGCTGGCGCGCCACGCCGATGCCAGCATCCGCACGCGCCGCGCCAAGAGCGAGCTGGTGGAGGCCAACCTGCGCCTGGTCGTCTCCATCGCCAAGAAGTACACGAGCCGCGGCCTGCAGTTCCTGGACCTGATCCAGGAGGGCAACATCGGCCTGATGAAGGCGGTGGACAAGTTCGAGTATCAGCGCGGCTACAAGTTCTCCACCTACGCCACCTGGTGGATCCGCCAGGCCATCACCCGCGCCATCGCCGACCAGG
>CAZYOL010000160.1:0-10904 GCA_964649065.1 uncultured Spirochaetales bacterium | reverse complement strand
GCTCGGCGCGTCGCGCTTGGCGGCGTGGTGGAGCTCGAAGAGCTCGGCGTCGTAGTCGGAGCCCAGACGGCGGGCCGCCTCGCGGGTGAGCCAGGCCAGCAGGTTCACGGCCAGGGAGAAGTTCGGCGCGTGGAGGATCGCCGTGTGCCGGGCCAGCGAGCGCAGCTCGCCCTGCGCCCGCTCGTCGAAGCCGGTCGTCCCGCTCACCCAGGCGACGCCGCGCCCCGCCGCGGCCCGCAGCCCGGCGAGCGTGGCCTGGGGCTGCGAGAAGTCGATGGCCACGTCCGCGAGCTCCAGGGCGGCCTCCAGCCGGTCCGTCACCTCGACGCCGCCCTCGACCCGCTCGCCCAGCCCCGGGTGGCCGGCGATCTCCAGCGCCGCACCCAGCTGCAGGGAGGGCTCCTCGGCCAGCGCCGCGCGCACGCGCTCGCCCATGCGGCCGAGCGCACCCACGACCAGCACCCGTCGCCGCTCGGCCATCAGAGCAGCTCGAGGTCCTTCAGCACCCCGTAGAGCCGCTCCCGCCGCTCGGCGCCCAGCTCGGTGAGCGGCAGCCGGATCTCGGTCCCGCACAGGCCCAGGCCCGCGACTGCCGCCTTGACCGGAATCGGGTTGGTCTCCGCGAAGAGGGCGTCGAAGAGGGTCAGCAGGCGGAGGTGCAGCTGCCGCGCCCGGGCCCAGTCTCCGCCGCGGGCCGAGCGCACCAGCTCCAGCATGGCGACGGGGGCCACGTTGGAGGTCGTCGAGATCACCCCGTGTCCGCCGAGGGCGAGCACCGGCAGGGTCATGACGTCGTCGCCCGCCAGCACGCGGAAGCGCTCCGGACAGGCGGCCAGCACGTGGGAGATCTGGTCGACGTCCCCGGAAGCCTCCTTGACCCCGGCGATGCCGTCCAGCTCGGCCAGCCGCGCCAGGGTCTCGGGCTCGATGTTCGAGGCGGTGCGACCGGGGATGTTGTAGACGACCACGGGCAGGCCCCCGTCGCGCGCGATGGCCGCGTAGTGGGCGTAGATGCCCTGCTGCGTGGGCTTGTTGTAGTAGGGCGAGATGTGGAGGGCCCCGGCGGCCCCCGCCTGCCGCGCGTGGCGGGTCAGCTCGACGGCCTCCCGGGTGTTGTTCGAGCCGGCCCCGGCCAGCACCGGCACGCGACCCGCGGCCACCTGGATCACGTGCTCGACGACGCGGCAGTGCTCCGCGTGGGAGAGCGTGGCGGACTCGCCGGTGGAGCCGCAGGGCACCAGGCCGTCGATGCCCGCCTCGATCTGGCGCTCCACGATCTCTCCGAGGGCGGCCTCGTCGACCCGGCCGTCGCGGAACGGCGTCACCAGCGCCGTGTAGACACCCTCGAAGGTCGGGTCGGCCATGGCCTCACTCCTCCGCGATGGCGATACGGCCGCGGAAGACCTCCGCGGCCGGCCCGGTCATGAGAACCGACGCGTCGTCGCGCTCCCAGGCCAGCTCCAGCTCGCCTCCGCGCAGCTCGACGGTCAGCTCGCGCTCGACCACTCCCCGCAGGATGGATACCACGGCCACGGCACAGGCACCGCTGCCGCAGGCCAGGGTCTCCCCGGTGCCGCGCTCCCAGGTGCGCTGCTGCACGCGGCTGCGGCTGCGCACGCCGACGAACTCCACGTTCACCCGGTTGGGGAAGGCGGGGTGCTGCTCGAGCTGCGGGCCCAGGCGGGCCACGTCGACCTGCTCCGGGTCCTCGACGAAGATCACCGCATGGGGGTTGCCCATCGAGACGCTGGAGACGCGGAGCGTCCGATCGCCGATCTCCAGGGGCAGGTCGATGAGGGGCCCCGGGCCCTCGCCGAGCCGGGTCGGGATCTTGGCGGGATCCAGGATCGGCCGACCCATGTCGACCTGCACCCGGTCCGGCCCCACCCAGCGCGGCCGCACCACGCCGGAGAGGGTCTCGATGCCCAGCTCTTCGGCGCGGGTGTGGCCGCGGTCGCGCAGGAACTTGAAGAGCGCCCGGATGCCGTTGGCGCACATCTCGACCTGACCGCCGTCGGCGTTGAAGATCTCCATGCGGAAGTCGGCGCCCTGGGACGGACGCGCCACCAGCACCTGGTCGGCTCCGATGCCGAAGTGGCGGTCGCAGAGCCGGCGCGCGAGGGGCTGGATGCGCGGCAGCTCGTCCCGCAGGCCGTCGAGCACCACGAAGTCGTTGCCCGCGCCGTGCATCTTGGTGAACTCGAGCCAGCGACTCACGAGGCGGGCTCCGGCTCGGTCAGCTCGGGCGGCATGCTCTCGCCGCGGATCAGGTCCTCCAGGGTCTCCCGCTCCCGGACCACGGCGAAGCGCTCGCCGCGGACCAGCACCTCGGCCGCGCGCGGGCGTCCGTTGTAGTTGGACGCCATGGCGAAGCCGTAGGCGCCGGCGGAGCGCACCGCCAGCAGGTCGCCGCGCTCGAGCAGCGGCAGCGAGCGCCCCTTGGCCAGGAAGTCGCCGGACTCGCAGACCGGCCCGACCACGTCCACCTGGCGGCTGCCCTCGCGCGGCTCCGCCACCGGCTCCAGGTGCTGGTAGGCCTGGTAGAGGGCCGGCCGGATCAGGTCGTTCATGGCTCCGTCGACGATCACGAAGTGCTTGTCCTCGTTGGACTTCTGGTAGAGCACCCGGGTGACGAAGAGGCCGGCGTTGGCGCTGATCCAGCGGCCCGGCTCGAGCACGATCTCGACCCCCAGGTCTTCCAGGGCCCCGCGCACCGCGGCGGCATAGGCCTCCGGCGACGGCGGGCGCTCCTCGCTGTAGGTCACGCCGAGGCCGCCCCCGGCGTCCACCACCTCGATGGCGTGGCCGGCCGCGCGCAGCTCCTGGACCAGCGACCGGACCCGATCCAGGGCGTCCGCGAAGGGCTGGACGTCGACCAGCTGCGAGCCGATGTGGCAGTCGACGCCGACCACGCGAACGTGCTCCAGCGCCTTGGCCTCGGCGTAGGCCTCGAGGGCCTCCTGGATCGGAATCCCGAACTTGCTGCTGCGCAGGCCCGTCGAGATGTAGGGGTGGGTCTTGGGATCCACGTCCGGGTTGACGCGGAAGGCGACGGGCGCCACCACGCCGCGCTGCTCCGCCCGCGCGTCGATGCGGCGCAGCTCGGCCCGCGACTCCACGTTCCACAGGCGGATCCCGATCTCGAGGGCGCGGTCGATCTCGACGTCGGTCTTGCCCACGCCCGAGTAGACGATCCGGCTGGCCGGGGCGCCCGCCTGCAGGGCGCGGAACAGCTCGCCGGCGGAGGTGACGTCGACGCCGGCTCCGCGCGACACCAGGGTGCGGACCACCGCCAGGTTCGGGCAGGACTTGATCGAGAAGCAGAGCAGGTGCGGGACGCCGGCGAAGGCCGCGTCGAGGGCGTCGTAGGCCTCGGCCAGCCGGGTGGCGCTATAGACGAACACGGGGGTGCCGACGCTCTCGGCGATGCGCTCGATGGGCACGGCCTCGGCGTGGAGCCGCCCGTCGATCCTGGGGAAGGCCTCCCTCACTCGCACTCCTCCTCGGGCTCCCCCGTCTCCCCCTGGGTAGCGGTCTCCGGCGCCGGTGTCCTGCGCGGCGGCCCCACTTTGCCGCAGGCGCTGCCGGCCACGGCCAGGGCCAGGACCAGCGCCAGGGCGACCCGCCTCACTCCCCCAGCTCGGCCAGCTCGCGCCGGACCTCGTCCTCGGCCTGCGAGAGCGCCGCCAGCACGGTCGCCCGGGCGGTTCCGCCCGGCAGGCTCCGCTGCTCCACCGAGCGCTCGAGGCTTGCCAGCTCGGCGGCGGGGGCCGGAAAGGCCGGGTGGAAGGCCGCCAGGTCTTCCCGCGAGAGCCCGCGCAGATCTTCCCGTTTCTCGACGCAGTGCTGCACCACGCGGCCCACCGCCTCGTGCGCCTCGCGGAAGGGCACCCCCTCCCGCACCAGCGCCTCCGCCAGGTCCGTCGCGAGCAGCAGCGGATCGCCGGCGGCCTGGCGCATGCGCTCGCTGTCGACGCGCAGGGTCGCGAGCGTACCCGCCATCACCTCCAGCGAGCTGCCCAGGGTGGCCACCGAGTCGAAGATCGGCTCCTTGTCCTCCTGCAGATCGCGGTTGTAGGTGAGCGGCAGGCCCTTCAGGACCGTGAGCAGAGTCACCAGGTTGCCGATGGCGCGCCCCGACTTCCCCCGCACCAGCTCCGGCACGTCGGGGTTCTTCTTCTGGGGCATCAGGCTCGAGCCGGTGGCGAAGGCGTCGGCCAGCTCGACGAATCCGAACTCGCTCGACGCCCACAGGACCAGCTCTTCCGCCAGGCGGGACAGGTGCACCATGCAGATGGCACAGTCGGCGAGCAGCTCCAGGGCGGCGTCGCGCGAGGCGACGGCATCCATGCTGTTGCTCGCGGGCGCCTCGAAGCCCAGCTGGCGCGCGGTGGAGTGGCGGTCCAGGGGCAGCGTCGAGCCGGCCAGGGCGCCGGAGCCGAGGGGCGAGCGAGCCAGGCGCGCGCCCAGGTCGCGGAAGCGCTCGGCGTCGCGCCCGAGCACGGCGACGTGCGCGAGCCAGTGGTGGGCGAGGCGCACCGGCTGGGCCCGCTGCAGGTGGGTGTAGCCCGGCAGCAGGCTGTCCAGGTGCTCGCGGGCGCGGCGCAGCAGCACGCCGCGCAGCTCGGCGAGGCCGCGCCGGGCCGCGGCGGCGGCGTCGCGCAGATAGAGGGCCAGATCGGTGGCCACCTGGTCGTTGCGGCTGCGGCCCGTGTGCAGCTTGCCGGCCAGGGCCCCGATGCGCTGGCGCAGCTGCGACTCCACGTTCATGTGGACGTCCTCGAGGGCCGGGTCGAGCTCGAGCCGTCCCGACTCGATCTCGCGGCCGATCTCCTCGAGGCCGGTCACGATCGACCGCGTCTCCTCCGGGTCGAGTACGCCGATCTCGCCGAGCATGCGCGCGTGGGCGATCGAGCCGCGCACGTCGTAGCGCGCCAGTGCCCGGTCGAAGTGCACCGAGGCGGTGAAGCGCTCGACGGCGGCGTCCGTCGCCTCGCGGAAGCGCCCGCCCCAGGGCTTGTCGGATTTCGGCTCCACCTGCGCAAATCTCGGAAACCAAAGAGGATTCCGCAAGAGCCCGGCGGCGCGCCGGGGGCTGCTTCGCTAGCTTCCAGCGCCGCTGCGGGCACCCAGTCCGAAGGGGAATCCATGGGGGAGGAGTGCCCCGCTCCCAGCGGCCCGTGAGTCGGAAGAGGCCGAGCCAGACCGCGTCCCGCGCCGGCAGGACGGCGCGCGGCCGCCGGCGCGGCTGCGGCCGCCGCCGCGGCCGGGCGCGGCAGCTGGCGGGCGGGATCGTGGCCGGCGGCGACTTCGCGGCCGGCTTCGCCCTGTCCGTCTGGGTCGTGCGCCTGGACCGCATGGTGGTGGCGCGCTTCGAGGGCCAGCACTTCCGCGTTCCGTCCCGGGTCTACTCGGCGCCCACCATCCTCTACCCCGGCCTCGACTGGCAGCTGATGGACCTGCGGGCCACGCTGCGGCGCCTGGGCTTCCGCGAAGCCCTGCGCGCCGAGAACCTGCCGCCCGGCCAGTACCTCTGGGGCTCCTCCCGGGTCCGGGTGCACCTGCCGGCCTTCGAGCATCCGAGTCGACCCGAGCCCTCCCGCGACGTGGTGCTGCGCCTTCGGGGCAGCAGCATCCAGGAGATTCGCGAGCTGCCCCACGGGCGCGAGCTGGGGGCCGTCTTCCTGGAGCCCGAGCAGGTCGGCGCCTACTACGGGCGCGATCGCGAGCAACGCGCCCTGGTGTCGCTCGAGGCGGGCGACGTCCCGGCGCACCTCGAGCACGCGATCCTGGCCGTCGAGGACCAGCGCTTCCGCTCGCACGCGGGAGTCGACTGGAAGAGCATCGGCCGCGCCTTCTTCGCGAACGTGAGGGCCGGGAGCATCCGCCAGGGCGGCAGCACCATCACGCAGCAGCTGGTGAAGAACTTCTTCCTGACGCCCGAGCGCACCCTCTCGCGCAAGGCCCGCGAGGCGGCGATGGCCCTGCTCGTCGAGGCCCGCTACTCGAAGGACGAGATCCTCCAGGCCTACTTCAACGAGATCTACTTCGGCCAGCGCGGCGCGACCGCGGTGCACGGCGTCGGCGAGGCGGCGAAGCTCTACTTCGGCAAGCGCGTCCGCGAGGTCTCGGTCGCCGAGGCCGCCCTGCTGGCGGCGGTCATCCACAGCCCCAACGGCACCTCGCCCTACCGCGGTCCCGAGCGCGCGCTGCGCCGACGCAATCTGGTGCTCGACCTGATGCACCAGCAGGGGCGCCTCGACGACGCGACCTGGCAGGCGGCGCGCGACGAGCCGCTGCACCTGGCGGAGGTGACGCCCGACGCCGGGGACGCCCGCTACTTCCTGGACTTCGTGCGGCGCAGCCTCTCGGAGGAGTACGACGGCGAGATCCTGAGCAGCGAGGGGCTGCGCATCTACTCGACCCTGGACCGGCGGCTGCAGCGGATCGCCGCCCGCGCGCTGCGCGAGGGCCTGGAGGAGCTCGAGAGGAGCCACCCCGAGCTGGCCCGTGGGGGCGCCGGCCTCCAGGGCTGCCTGGTGGCGCTGCGCCCGCGGACCGGGGAGCTGCTCGCGCTGGTCGGCGGGCGGCACTACGGGCGCTCCCAGTTCGACCGCTGCAGTCAGGCCCGGCGCCCGACCGGCTCGGTCTTCAAGCCCTTCGTCTACATCGCCGCCCTGGAGCCCCACGAGGGCCGGCCCGCGATCACCCTGGCGAGCTTCCTGGACGACTCGCCGCTGGAGGTTCCCACGCCCCAGGGGGTCTGGCGACCCGAGAACTACGATCACGAGTTCCACGACCGCGTGTCGACCCGCGAGGCGCTGGAGCGCTCGCTCAACGTGGCGACCGCGCGGCTGGCCCAGGAGGTCGGGGTGGAGCGGGTGATCGACGTGGCTCGGCGCCTCGGCATCGAGAGCCCGCTGCCCGCCGTGCCGAGCCTCGCGCTGGGCACGGCGGATCTCTCGCCCCTCGAGATCGCGCGCGCCTACGCCACGCTCGCGAGCGGGGGCATCCGCCCGCGGGTGCGGGCGATCGAGGACGCCGTCGATCGCACCGGCGCCACCCTGGAACGGCGCCGGATCCGCTCCCAGGGGGTCCTCGAGCCGGGCGTCAGCTTCCTGGTGACCTCGCTGCTGGAAGGGGTCGCGCAGCGCGGCACGGCAGCCGCGGTGCGGGCTACCGGCCTGCGCGGACCGATCGCGGCCAAGACCGGCACCAGTGACGGCGAGCGCGACCTCTGGCTCGCGGGCTACACGCCCGAGCTGGTGGCCGTGGTGTGGATCGGCTTCGACGAGCCGCGCAGCCTGGGCCTGCCGAGCAGCGTCGGCGCGCTGCCGATCTGGCGGCGCTTCGTCTCGGAGGCCACCGGCGGGGTGGTGCGAGGCCGCTTCTCGCGCACCCGAGGCATCGAGCGGGTGGACATCGATCCGAGCACCGGGGCACTGGCGCTGCGCGGCTGTCCGGAGCGCCGCCCCGAGTACTTCCTGGCGGGCACGCTCCCCGACGAGATCTGCCCCGGCGGGAGGGTGGCGCGGCGCCGCGATCCGCTCGACGCCGGAGAGGACAGCCCGGAGGTGCGGCGGCGCTTCTTCGAGTGGCTGCGGAGGAGGCTGTGAGGCGCTCCGCCGCCGGGCTGCTGCTGCTGCTGCTGGCCTGTCAGACGGCTGGCTCCGTCCGGCCGCTGCGCCTCTCGGAGATCCGCTCCCACGGGGATGCGACGCGGGCCGCCTCCAACCGGCTGGTGGCGCGTGGCCTGGACCTGGAGGCCTCCGGGGCCGGCGCGGCGGTGAGCGAGTACGAGCGCGCGATCCAGGTCGACCCGGGCAACCCCTGCGCCTTCCTGGCCCTGGCCCGACACGACGCCCGGCGCGACCCCGACCAGGCCCTGGATCACCTCGACCAGGCGCAGCTGCTCTTCGATGGCGAGCCCGAATTGCGGCGACGGGTCGAGCCGCACCTGATCGGCCTCCGGGGCGAGGCGCTGGCGGCGCGGGGGGAGACTGCCCGGGGCCGCGAGCTGCTGCAGCGCGCCGCGCGGCTGGCGCCCGAGGTCTGGCGGGACGGCCACCTCAGCCCGGAGGAGCTCAAATAGCTCCCGCAGGGGCCGTGTGATACGCCTTGTCTCGATGACCACGAAATACTGGGCGGCGCTGGCGGGTCTGGGGCTGAGCCTCCCGCTCGACCGGCTGACCAAGTGGCTGGTGATCGAGAACATCCACTTCGGATCCAGCCGCGAGGTGATTGCGGGGTTCTTCTACCTCACGCACGTGCGCAACACGGGGGCGGCTTTCGGCCTGGGGCAGGGGCTGCCCGAAGAGCTGCGCATGACCTTCTTCATCGGGGCCTCCATCGTCGCCATCGCCATCATCTTCTCCTTCTGGCGCAGGCTCGCCCCGGGGGAGTGGTTCGCCGCGCTCGGCCTCGGCCTGATCCTCGGTGGAGCCATGGGAAACCTGCTGGATCGAATCCAGCACGGAGAGGTGGTGGACTTCCTGCACGTCCGGCTGTGGGGCGGCTACTCCTGGCCGGATTTCAACATCGCCGACAGCTCGATCATCGTGGGCGTCGCGATCCTCGTCCTCGAGCTGCTCGCCAGCGAGGGGCAGACCTCCGGGGCGACCGATGGGAGCGGCGAGTCGTCCGCTTGATGTGTCGCCTGCGGCTGGCGGCGGCGAAAAAAAATCGCCATCGCCTCGCCGAGCAAATCCGATTCACCTTCGCCCCGCTTCGCTCACTCCGACGACACGCGTTGGTGAATCTTCACAATAACTTCTTGACAGCTTAACTGGAAGTGCGATAAGGCCCGTTCATCAGGACGGTGCCATGAGCCCCCCCGTCGGCACATCCGAATACGCCGTAGACCTCTCGCCCTTCTCCGACGGGTGGCAGCCCGGAGTCGAGGTGTCCGAGCGTCGCGGTCCGGCACGTCCCCGACGGGGAGGACGCCGAGTGGCTTCGAGTGAGCCATGCGGCCGTTCCGACACCGCCCGATCTGAGCGCACCCATCCACGAGATCCGCTCGGATCTCGATCGACACCCTGGGGGAGCCGCGAGGCGGACTGAGGGGTTGGGGACACGAGGGCCATGAAGAGAAAAGACAAGAAGGAGTACACGATCCAGACGGTTGCAAATGCACTGCGACTGCTGGAGGAGTTTCGAGAGAACGACGAGCTCGGTGTGACCGAGCTCTCGAATCGCCTTGGCCTGCACAAGAACAACGTCTTTCGCCTGCTGGCCACGCTGGAGCTGAGCGGCTACATCGAGCAGAGTCGCTCGACGGAACGCTACCGGCTGGGCGTGCGCGTGCTCGAGCTGGGCCAGTCCTACGTGCGCAGCCGTGACCTGCTCCGGCGCGCTCGGGGAGTGCTGCAGGAGCTGGCGCGCGGTACCGACGAGTCGGCGCACCTGGCCATCCTGCGGGACTTCGACGTGGTGCACCTGGACGCCGCCGGCTCGGGCCGGCTGGTCCAGACCGCGCTGCGTGTCGGGGTACGGCTGCCGGTCCACTGCACGGCCCTCGGCAAGGTGCTGCTCGGCTGTGCTCCCGCGGAGGCGCGCAGCCGCTTCGACGCCACGATTCCGCCCACGGGCCTGCGGGCGCGCACCGAGCGGACCATCGTGGATCGCGACAAGTTCTTCGAGGCGCTGCGGACGGTGGCGGTGAGCGGCTTCGCTCTCGACCTGGAGGAGTGCGAGCCCGGGCTGGCCTGCGCTGCCGCTCCCATCTTCGACTCGGACGGCGAGGTGGTGGCGGCCCTCTCGGTCTCGGGCCCGGCCTTCCGCCTGAGCGAAGAGCGCCTGATCCAGGAGATCGTGCCCCACGCCATCGCCGCCGCGGACAGCCTGTCCCGCGAGCTGGGCTACGCGACGGGCTGAGTGTGCCGACCGGCGGGTGGGGAGTGCGCGGCCGCGCCTCCCCACCCGCAGTGTCGCCTCGCCGATTTCTAGCCGAGCCCGATCGGGTTACTTAATGTGGCTCAAGCTCCCCATTTCGCCGGATTCGTGAACGCGAGTCACGAAATGGGGTCAGATCGGGAGCTTCATCATGCACTTCGGACTCACCGACGAGCAGCTCGCCCTCCAGGAGGCCGCGCGCCGCTTCGCGCAGGACAAGATCGCGCCGGTCGCGGCACACTACGACCAGACGGCCGAGTTCCCCCGCGAGGTGCTCGAGGAGGCCTGGAAGCTCGGTCTCTCGAGCACCGCGATTCCCCAGGAGTACGGCGGGGTGGGCCTCTCCTCGATGGACTCCTGCATCGTGACCGAGGAGCTGGCCTGGGGCTGCTCCGGCATCGCGACCTCCATCATGTGCAACGACCTGGGGCTGATGCCGATCATCCGCTCCGGCAGCGACGAGCAGAGGAAGACCTGGCTCGGGCCCTGCACCTCCCAGTTCAAGCTCATCTCCTTCTGCCTGTCCGAGCCCAACGCCGGCTCCGACGTGGCGGGCCTGCAGCTGCAGGCCGAGAAGGACGGCGACGACTACGTGCTGAACGGCACCAAGTGCTGGATCACCAACGGCGGCTACGCCGACCTCTACACCGTCTTCGCCACCCTCGACCGCGACGCCCGCCACAAGGGCATCTGCGCCTTCATCGTGCCCGGCGACGCGCCGGGCATCTCGCACGGCAAGAAGGAAGACAAGATGGGCCAGCGGGCCAGCGACACGCGCGTCGTCAACTTCGACGGCGTGCGCGTCCCCTCGGCCCAGCGCCTGGGTGCCGAGGGCGAGGGCTTCAAGATCGCGATGACGACCCTCGACTCGACGCGCCCGCCGATCGGCGCCCTCGCCACGGGCATCGCACGGCGCGCCCTCGACGAGAGCCTCAAGTACGCGATGGAGCGCAAGGCCTTCGGCTTCCCCATCGGCGGCTTCCAGGCCGTGCAGTTCATGCTGGCCGACA
>CAZYOL010000159.1:0-10955 GCA_964649065.1 uncultured Spirochaetales bacterium | reverse complement strand
GTCCAGGGAACGCCGCTGGGGGGGGCGGGTCGTCACTCCGAGCCGCCGCTCCGCCAGGCGATTGAGGCTCACCACGGTCGCCTGCCGATCCGTGACCACCACCGCGTAGGGCAGCTGGCCGACCAGCTCGAGCTGGGAGACCGGCAGCAGCTGCAGCAGCCCCCCGGAGAAGGTGGCGGCCTGCAGGCCGAGCAGCCCGAAGATCAGCAGCACCGGGGTCGGATCCAGGCCGACAGTGCCCTGAGCGATGTAGAAGCCATTGCCCACCAGCGGCACCAGCGTCGCCAGGCCCAGCAGCAGCCGGCTCCACCCGATGGGTCGCCGCCGCAGCCCGGAGGCCAGGACGAGCAGGGCTCCGCAGCTGATCAGGATCCAGCCGTAGACGGCCTGGACCCACCAGAGCGGCCCGTGGTGGTCCGTGGCCCCGACCAGGGTGGTCGAGAAGAGCGGCGACCACTGGGGGCTCCACATCAGCGCGTAGCTGACCGCGTTCGGGGCCACGAGCAGGGCGGGGAGCCAGGGGAGCCGGGTGGCGATGTCGAGTCGGGCCGCGTGTGCCGCGACGGAGAGCCAGAGCCCGGGCAGGGCCAGGATGCCGGCGTACTTGATGCGATCGGTCACCCACTCGGAGAAGACCCCCCGCAGCTCGAGCAGATCGCCCAGACACCACAGGACCCCGGAGAGCCCCATCAGGACGAAGGGGATCCGACCGGGGGTCCTCGAGTCCTTCTGCCAGACGACGAGGGTCATCCAGACCGACATCAGCAGGGTCAGCTCGAGCAGCAGAAGGTGGACGACGAGCTCGGCCAGGGCGATGGGTCTCCTTCGCGGCTCTATCGACCCGAGGGGAGCCCCCCTGAACCACCTCGCGAGAGCGAGGAGGCTGCACTACACTCAGTGGTCGGACCTCGGACTTCATACCGAGAATGACCTCGAACCCGAATCCGACCCTCCCCACGGGGGGCGCAGAGCGGAAGAGGGGAGAGCTGCCGTGCAGACCGCCATCGGCCTCGAGTCGATTGCCCAGCCGAGTCGCGTGGACGCCGTCCACGAGCGGCTGCGCTCACTGATCCTGACCGGCGCCTATCCGCCGGGCTCGCGGCTGCCGAACGAGCGCGAGCTGGCCGAGGCCCTGGGCGTGAACCGCGGCTCGGTTCGCGAGGCGCTGAAGCGGCTGGAGCTGGTGGAGCTGATCGAGGTGCGCCACGGCCAGGGCAGCTTCGTCCGCGACCCCAGCGCGTCGTCCGCGCTCCAGCTCATCGAGGCCCTGCTGGGAGACCGCCGCACCATCAGCAGCGATCTGCTGCGCCAGATCCTGGAGTTCCGGCGCCACGTCACGCTGCACGTGGTGGCGCTGGCGGCCCGGAACCGCAGCGAGGAGCAGCTCGAACGGGCGCGGGTCCTGCTGGCCCAGGAGCGCGGCGCGGGCGTCGATGCCTCGATCGCCCTGGAGATCGACGTCGAGATGAACGCCCTGCTGGGCGAGGCGACGGGAAATCTGATGTACCGCTTCCTGTCGAACCTCTTCACGAAGCTGATCCGGCGCCTGGGCCCGATCTACTACAACGAGAGCCGCGACCACGCCCGCTCTCTCGAGACCCACCGGCGGCTCTTCGCAGCCATCGAGGCCGGCGATGCGGAGGCGGCGCGCAGCATCCTCGAGGTGATGCTCGACTACAGCGAGCGTTCCATCCTCGCCCGGGCGGCCCAGCTCGAGGCGAGCGGCCTGATCGGCCCGGCGGCTCGGGAGGAGCCGAGATGAGCGCCGCGCCGCGCTGGTCGCTCGGCGAGCGCAGCTTCGAGCTGGCCCGCGCCGAGCGCGAGGGTCTCGATCTGCTCGTCGTGGGCGGCGGCATCACCGGGGCCGGCGTGCTCCGCGACGCGGCGAGCCGCGGCCTGCGCTGCCTGCTGGTAGAGCACGAGGATTTCGCCTCGGGAACCTCCGGCCGCTCCTCGAAGCTCGTGCACGGGGGCATCCGCTACATCGCCGGGGGTCACCTGGGACTGGTGAGGCAGGCCTGCCGCGAGCGCGACCGCCTGCTGGCCCTCAATCCGCAGCTGGTGCAGCCGGTCCCCTTCCTGCTCCCCGCCTACGAGGGCTCGAAGGTGCCGCTGTGGCAGGTCCGAGCGGCGCTCTTCACCTACCGGGCGCTGGCGCACTTCCGCCCCACGGCCCGCTACCGGATGCTCGAGGGCGAGGAGATCGCGCGGCGGGCCCCGGGCCTGCGCAGCGCGGGGCTCCGCGGGGCGGGCCTGTACGCCGATGCGCGCGTGGACGACGCGCGTCTGGTGCTGGAGACGCTGAAGAGCGCACGAGCCCTGGGGGCCGCGGCGGTGAACCACGCGCAGGTCGTCGCCTTCGAGTCCGAAGGCGGCCGGCTGCGGGCGGCCCGGGTCCGCGACCACCTGAGCCGACGCGAGATCGAGATCCGGGCGCAGGTGGTGGTCAACGCCGCCGGGCCGGCAGTCGAGCGGGTGCGCGGGCTGGACCTTCCGGTGCCGCGCTGCGAGCTGCGTCCCGCCAAGGGCGTGCACCTGGTGATCCCGCGCCGACGCGTGCGCAGCGACGTCGCCGTCACCTTCGAGGCCCCCGATGGTCGCCACGTCTTCCTGGTTCCCTGGGACGACATGGCCCTGCTGGGCACCTCGGACTCCTTCACCGACGAGATCGACGAGCCCGTGGTGACGATCGAAGAGGTCCACTACCTGCTGTCGGCGGCGAACGAGGCCTTCCCCCAGGCGGGCCTGACGACGAACGACCTGTGCAGCGTCTTCGCGGGCGTACGCCCGCTCGCCGCGGCGGCCGACGCCGACGAGCCTACGGCCAGCCTGTCCCGGGAGGAGCGAATCCAGCGCGACGGCTCCGGGCTGATCTCCGCCTGGGGCGGCAAGCTCACGACCTACCGACACACCGGTGAGGCCGTGGTCGACGAGGTGCTGCGGCAGCTCCCGGAAGCGCGCCGCCGCAGCCTGGGACCCAGCCGCAGCGGGGAGCTGCCACTGCGGCTGGACGGCTTCGATCGGGAGGCGCTGGAGCGCGGGCTGGTGCGTCGCTTCGGGGTGGCGCGCTGGCGGGCCCAGCACCTGGTGACCCAGTACGGGAGCGATGCCGAGACCCTGCTCGAGCGAGCGGATCCCATGCTGCGCGCGCCGATCGGCGCCTCGCGCTTCACGCTGGCCGAGATCCCCTGGAGCTTCGAGACCGAGTGCCCGGCGACGCTGTGCGATCTGCTGGAACGGCGGATTCGCGTGGCGCTCTGGGCGGCGGGCCAGGGCCTGCCCGAGCTGCCGCTGCTGGCCCGGGTCGCCGGCGAGGCGGCGGGCTGGGACGCCGACCGTGCCCGCGCGGAGGCCCACGCCTACGCGGCCGCCGTGCGCCGGAGCTACCAGATCGTCGCGGCCCCGCGGCGGCGCAGCGCCGCCTGATCCAACCGGGAGGCGCCGGCCGCGTACCGCTGGTCTCCCGGGAGCGGCGCGCCCGCGGCATCCCCGTCGCCCGGCTGCGGCCGGCCGCGCGTGCAGCTTGCCCGCGGGGGGTGATTCGAGTACAGCAGAGCGGTGCGGACGCTGGTGATCGTGAACCCGGCGAGCCGGAGCGGGGCCACCGGGCGGCGCTGGAGGCGGGTCGAGGCCCGGCTGCGCGGCGCCCTCGGCGGCCTCGAGGTCGAGACCACCCAGGCCGCGCGGGATGCCGAGCGGATCGCCCGCGAGGGCGTCCGCGCGGGCATCGAGCGGCTGGTGGTGGCCGGCGGCGACGGCACCGTCAACGAGGTCGTCTCCGGCCTGCTGGGCGCCGACCTCGCGGGCTACGTGCAGATCGGGCTGCTCCCCCTCGGAACCGGGGGCGACCTGGCCCGCAGCGTCGGCGTGGCCCGGGACCTCGACACCGCCCTGCGCGGCCTGGTCGAAGGCAAGCCGCGTCGCGTCGACGCCGGTCGGGTTCGCTGGACCGACGCCTCCGGCCGCGCCTGCAGCGCCTGGTTCTGCAACGTCGCGAGCGCCGGCATCAGCGCCCTGGTCGACGAGATCACCGCCCGCACGACTCGCGCCCTCGGCGGCACCGCCGCCTTCGGGATCGGCACCGTGAAGGCGCTGCTGCGCTACCGGAGCCAGCGGGTCGGCGTCCGGGTGGACGGCCAGACCCTCTTCGACGGCCCCCTGGTGCTGGCCGCGGTCGCGAACGGGACGACCTTCGGAGGCGGCATGCGCATCGGTCCGCAGGCCCGCATCGACGACGGCCTCTTGGACATCGTGGCGGTGCCGGCCATGGCCTCACTGCGGCTGCTGGCCAAGCTGCCGAAGCTCTATCGGGGAACCCATCTCTCGGACCGGACCGTGCTGAGCGCGCGGGGTCGCGTCGTGGAGCTGGACGCCGAGCCCGGGGCGGTGCCCTTCGAGCTGGACGGGGACGCGCGCGGCGCCCTGCCCTGTCGCATCGAGGTGGTGCCGGGAGCGCTGTCCTTGATCGCTCCGGCGTGAGCGTCTTCGCCGCCATTCGGACCGCCTGCGCAGAGGTCGCTCGGCGGGCTCGCTCGGTACGGATCGACGAGGCGGGGCTCGGGGCGCTGGCCGGGCGCCTCGCCGCGGATCCCCCGGCGCCCGCCGTCCTCGACCCCGCGCACCACTTCCGGGGAGACGGGGCCTCGACGCTGGCCTTCGTGATCAGCCTCGACGCCGTGAACTTCGGCTCCGGCTGGTTTCCGCTCCTCCGCAAGCGCCCGGGGCTCTCGGGCTACCTGAGCCTGGCCCGGGCGCTCGCGGAGCACTTCGAGTACCACGGAGCCTTCCAGGCCGGCGACCTGCTCGCGATGCGCGAGGTCGACTGCGCGCGGATCTTCGGCCAGGAGCGGGCGCCCCCCGAGATCCGCCAGCTCATGGATCTCTTCCGGCGCGCCTGGAACGACCTGGGAGCGCTGTTGCTCGACCGCTTCGGCGGGCGCTTCGAGGGCCCGATCGCGGCGGCCGCGGGCTCGGCGGCGCGCCTGGTCGAGATCCTGACCGAGATGCCCTTCTACCGGGACGTCGCTCGTTACGGCGACCTCGAGGTCCCGCTCTACAAGCGCGCCCAGATCACCGCAGCAGACCTGGCGCTGGCCTTCCGGGGAGCGGGGCCGGGGCGCTTCGAAGACCTGGACGAGCTGACGGTCTTCGCGGACAACCTGGTGCCCCACGTGCTGCGCTGCGAAGGCGCCCTCGACTACTCCCGGCCGCTGGCCGAGCGCATCGAGGCCGAGGAGCTGCTCGAGCCGGGGGGCCCGGAGGAGATCGAGATCCGCGCCGTGGGGCTCCACGCGGTGGAGCGCCTCGCCGCCCGGCTGCGCGAGCTCGGCCGCCCGGTGAGCCCCCGGGAGCTCGACACCCGGCTCTGGAGCCGCGGGCAGCTCCCCGTCTTCAAGGCGCGGCCTCGCCATCGCTGCCGCTGCGTCTACTACTGACGGGGCGCGGGAGGCCCCTGTGTTCGACCGGAACTTCTTCCTGCTGCTGGTGGCCCTGACCCTGCTGGTGACGCTGTCCTACCTGCGGGGCGGCGGCGAGCTGGTGGTGCGGGGGCTCGGCTCGGGTGCCGCCTTGCTGCTTCGCTACGCGCCGATCCTGCTGCTCTCCTTCCTGGCCGCAGGCCTGGCCGAGTCGCTGGTGCCGCCGACCTGGATTCGCCGCAGCCTGGGCGCCGAGAGCGGGCTGCGCGGCATCCTGATCGCGTCCGGAGCCGGCCTGCTCACGCCCGCGGGTCCCTTCGTCTCGATGCCGATCGCCGCCGCCATGCTGGGCGCGGGCGCCGGGGTGGGCTCCGTGGTCGCCTTCGTCACGGCCTGGAGCCTGCTCGCGATCCATCGCTTCGTGGCCTGGGAGGTCCCGGTGCTCGGCTGGCCCCTGGCGACTCTCCGTTATGGCCTGTGCCTCGGGGTGCCGGTGCTGGCGGGCCTGGCCGCGCGCGCCCTGTCCAGGAGCTAGAGCGCGGCGAGGGCCTCGACCAGCGCCTCGCGGCGGCGCTCGTCGAGGTAGGGCGCGCGCAGCCCGGCCCTTGCGGCCGCGCGTACGAGCTCGGCGTCCCGCCCCTCGGGCAGGGCCACCAGCAGGGCCGCGATCTTCGCGCCGATGCGGTCCAGGGCCGGGCGCAGCACCCGCTCGACATCCGGCAGCGGTCCCTCCGGCTCGCGTTCGTCGTCGCGCACCGCAGCGACCTGGATCTGCTTCGCGGCCTCGATCTGGGCCCGGAACAAGGAGCGCACCCGAGTCGGCTTCGGTGCCGTCCGGCCGCTGCGCTCGGCGGCCGCGACCACGCCGGCCAGGGCGGTCTCGATCACTGCGGCCTCGCGCTCGGGCACGGCCAGCGGATAGCCCTGCTCCCGCTTCGCGGCCGCGACCAGGGGCATCAGCGCCAGGCGTTCGTCGAGGGCGGCGACCAACGCCGTCAGCGGCCGGGCCAGCGGCTCGCCGGGGGCGCCGGGAAGGTGCTGTCGACGCAGGCCGGCCAGGCTTCCGTCGGCCTCGCGCTCCATCAGCCAGGCATCGAGATCGGCTGCGAGCTCCGGGCGATCGGGACGGATCCAGTAGGCCTTGCGATCGCGGGTAAAGGGTCCGAAGCGCGTCGACTGGATCAGCTGCGGCTGCCAGAGGTCGGCCTCGAAGCGCTCGCTCACGGCGGCGTCCACCGCATACGAGCGCAGGGCTTCCAGCACCGAGCCGTTGTCGGGAATGGCCAGCAGCGTGGCGCGCGGAAAACGGCGGCGGGCGACCGGCTCGAGGAAGCCGCCCGCGTGGACGGCGATCCGGGCCACGGGTCGGTCCAGGTCCTCGAGCTTGCGCCAGCGCGAGGCATCGTTCACCAACACCACCGCTCCGGTCTCGAGCACCGGAATCGAGAAGCGCCCGCCCGCGGAGCGATCGGGCCGGATCGTCACGCCGGAGAAGGCGGCGTCGAAGCGGCCGGCCTCGAGATCCCGCGCGAGCCTGCGCCAGGAGAAACGCACGATCTCGACCTCGAGGCCCCGATCCTCGGCGTAGGCGCGTGCAACCGCCACGTCGAGGCCCGACCAGCGGCCGTCGGCCTCGGCCACGCTGAAGGGGGGATAGTCGCCGCTGCTTCCGATGCGCAGCCGCGGCGCGGCCTCGTCGCCCCGGGTGGGGAGGGCGATCAGGGTCAGGGCCAGGGCCAGAGCCGCGAGACGGCAGCGCATACGGGAACCCCGCGAGGGCGCCGGAGCATAGCGGTGCCACGGGCGGCTGCGGCGGGGGCGATTGACGACTGCCCGAAAATGACCTAAGCTGCTGCGCTCAATACGCTTTTAGCGTTCCCGTGGACCCGCTCCGCTCCCTCCGGAGCAGCGCGGCAAGCGTCCCAGACACACCCGTCACGAGCCCGAAGCTCGAAGAGAGGAGCGTCGCCATGCTGTCGCTGGAGGACATCGAAGAAGGCTGCCGCGTCACCCACCGCAACACGGGGCTCCGCTACTCGGTCGTCGACGCCGGAGACGAGGAGGTGCTGCTCTCCCCGGACACCGAGGGGATGCAGGACCTGGTGGTCGACATCAAGCTCTTCCGCGAGGAGTTCGTGCTGACCGATCGCTACAGCGCCGGTCGCGGCCGGGGCCGCGGGCGTGGCCGCGGGCGGGCGCCGGCGCGGACGGTCCCGAGCGGTCCGAAGGTGCGCGGCCGCATCAAGAAGCTGGTGCGCGACCGCGGCTTCGGCTTCGTGCGGGGCGACGACGGCAAGGAGGTCTTCTTCCACCGCTCGGGCCTCGGCTCGACGGACTACGACTCGCTCTCGGAGGGCGACGTGGTGGAGTACGTGGTGCAGGAGGGTCCGCGCGGAGCCCGGGCCGAGAACGTGCGCGCGGTGAGCGACGCCGGAGCCGCGGCCCCGGCCTGAGCCGCCTCTCGGCCGCGCCCGGCTCAGGAGCCGTGGTAGCGGTGCACGATGGGGAGCCTGCGACCCGAGCCGAAGGCCTTGGGCGAGGTGCGCAGGACGAGCGGCGCCTGGCGCCGCTTGTACTCGTTCCGGTCCACCCTCTTCATGACTTCGCGCACCACCTCGGGGCTGGTGCCGCTGGGAGGCTCGATGCTCTCGACCCCCCGCTGCCCCTCGATGGCCTGCTCCAGGATCGCGTCGAGAACGTCGTAGGGGGGCAGGTCGTCGCTGTCGAGCTGGCCGGCCGCCAGCTCGGCGGAGGGCGGCTTGTCGATGATGTGGACCGGTACCTTCTCGCCCGAGCGGTTGGCCCGGCGAGCCAGCGCGTAGACGTCCCGCTTGTAGACGTCTCCGAGCACGGCCAGGCCGCCGACCTGATCCCCGTACAGGGTGCAGTAGCCCACCGACATCTCGCTCTTGTTGCCCGTCGCGAGCACCAGCCGCCCCTCGGCGTTGGAGATGGCCATCAGGATGGCGCCCCGGATGCGCGCCTGGATGTTCTGCTGGGCGATCCCGTAGTCCTCCCGCGGCCCGAAGAGCTGGGCGAAGACGCGTAGATAGGACTCGTAGAGGGGTCGGATGTCGACGCTGCGCAGCTCGATGCCGAGTCGCGCCCCCAGCTCCTCGGCGTCGCGCACGCTGTGATCCGAGGAGAAGGGCCCGGGCATGATGACACCCAGCACGCGATCCGGGCCCAGGGCCTCGACGGCCAGGTGGGCGGTGACCGCCGAGTCGATGCCACCGGAGAGCCCCACCACGGCGCCGGGGGGCAGTCCCTGCTTGCGAAAGTAGTCGCGGATGCCGAGGGCCAGGCCCGCCTCGAGCTGGGCCACCCGATCCGGCGCCTCCCCGATCCGCGCCGGCGCCGGCGCCCCGATGTCGACCACCGAGAAGGCCGGCTCGAAGACGGGGAGCGCCGCCACCACCCGGCCGGCGGAGTCGCAGACGAAGGAGCCGCCGTCGAAGATCAGCTCGTCGTTGCCGCCGAGCTGGTTCACGAAGGCGATCGGCAGGCCGTGGCGGCTGGCCAGCTCGCCGATCAGGCGACGCCGCAGCGCCGACTTCTCGACGTGCCAGGGGGAGGCCGAGAGGTTCAGCACCAGCGAGGCGCCGGCCGCGGCCAGCTCGGCCACCGGATCGAGCCGGTAGCCGAGCTCGTGAACCCAGACGTCCTCGCAGACGGTCAGCCCCAGCGGCTCGCCCCGGAAGAGCACGGGCTCCCGGTCCTCCGCCGCTGCGAAGTAGCGCTTCTCGTCGAAGACGTCGTAGGTGGGGAGCAGGCTCTTGGCGCGGGTGGCCAGCATCCGGCCGCCCGAGAGCAGCACCGCGGCGTTCTCGAGGGCGACCCGATCGCCGCCCTCCGTGGGCAGCACGGCGCCCAGGGCGATCGCCACCTGGCGCGAGGCGGGCTCGAGGGCGCGCAGCTCGCGCAGCTGGTCGCGGACGAAGCCCTCGCGCTCCAGCAGGTCCATGGGCGGGTAGCCGCTCAGGACCATCTCCGGCAGGACGACCAGGTCGGCGCCCTCGCCGGCTGCCTTGGACGCGCTCTCCTCCACCAGCCGCCGGTTGCCCGCCAGGTCGCCGACGATGGGATTCACCTGCGCGAGCGCGATCTTCACGGATCGAGAATCGGGGCCCCCTGCGCGGGCGTCAAGCGAGGGGTGTGGGACGGAGGCCCCGGAGGGCGCGAAGGGCGCGAGGTCCGCATTTTCTGTTCGAGATTCCAACGGCTTTCCGGCAACATTCGGAGCCCCGAGGAGACAGGAGGAACCTCCCATGGACGAGACGATTCAGGGCGTCATCGATCAGATGGTCGTATTCGTGACCACCTGGGGAATCCAGGTCGTCGGAGCGGTGGCGCTGCTGGTGGTCGGGCGCATCGTCGCCGGCCTGCTGAGGCGGGGCGCCCGGCGCGCCATGGAGAGCGCCAAGCTCGACCCCTCCCTGATCCCCTTCCTGGCCAGCCTGGTCTACTACCTGGCGCTCGCGGTGGTGTTGATCGCCGTCCTGAACCTCTTCGGGATCCAGACCACGTCGCTCATCGCCGTCCTCGGCGCTGCCGGCCTGGCCGTCGGCCTGGCCCTGCAGGGAACCCTCTCGAACTTCGCGGCGGGCGTGATGCTGCTGCTCTTCCGGCCCTTCCGCCTGGGCGACTACGTCGAAGTCGGGGGGACCGCCGGGTCGGTGGCGGAGATCAGCATCTTCACGACCGTGCTGAATACGCCCGACAACGTGCGCATCCTGGTGCCGAACTCGACGATCTGGGGAGACGTCATCAAGAACTACTCGGCCAACGACAACCGGCGCAACGACCTGGTCGTGGGAATCGCCTACGGCGACGACATCGGCAAGGCCCTGGACACGCTGCGCAGCGTGCTCGAGGCGGACTCCCGCGTGCTGAAGGATCCCAAGTGGCAGATCGCAGTCGCCAGTCTGGGAGACTCGTCGGTGAACATCGTGGTGCGACCGTGGTGCCGCAAGGAGGACTACTGGGACCTGCGCTTCGACCTGACCCGGACCATCAAGGAGCAGCTCGAGGCCGCCGGCTGCAACATCCCCTTCCCGCAGCGGGACGTGCACCTCTACCAGGCGAACGGCAGCGCCTCGGCGCGGGCCTAGCCGGGGCCCGGCAGGTAGGCGAAGACCAGGGTCCCGACGCAGGCGGGACGCGCCTCGCCGTCCACCTCGAAGCGCACGTCGACGCCGATGCGCACGCCACCGCCCGGGAGCGATCGGGCGCTGCGAATCTCCGCGGCCATGCGCAGGCGCGAGCCGGCCGGGATGGGCGAGCGCAGGCGCAGCCGGTCGATTCCGGTGTTGATCATGGTGCCGTGACCCCGGACCTCGAGCAGCTCGGAGAAGAGCACCGGAGCCAGGGAGAGGGTCAGGTAGCCGTGTGCGACCGTCTTCTTCCAGGGGGACTCGCGGCGGGCGCGCTCGGGGTCCACGTGGATCCACTGGCGGTCCCCGGTGGCCTCGGCGAAGGCGTCGATGCGGGCCTGGTCCAGGGTGAACCACTCGCTGCTCCCGAGGGGCCTGCCGACCC
>CAZYOL010000158.1:3802-10995 GCA_964649065.1 uncultured Spirochaetales bacterium | reverse complement strand
CCGGGGGCCGCCTTCCGGCGGCGGGCTCGCGAGCTGCCAGTGAGCGCCTGGCGCCAGCCCAGCCCCCAGAGTGCGGCCCGGAGCCGCAAGAGCGGGTTTCGGCGCGGCCCCCGGGCATGGTGTGCACTCCACTCTCCACGAACGACCAGCTTGGCCACGTTCGAGACGGCTCCCCAGAGGCCCAGCCTCCGAGCCAGCAGGACGGGTCCGTTCACGACATTGTGATCGAAGGTGTAGTAGAGCCCGGGCGGACCGTGCCGCGTCCACAGGGAGAAGGTGGGGTCCCTCGGGTGGATGGAGCGCAGCAGCTCCGCCATGCAGATGCGCTCGGTATCCGAGATCTGGATCGAGACGCCGAAGTCCTTCTCCAGGGCGGGGATCCTCGGGAGGAAGAAGCCGATGACGTCCGTGAGGTAGGTCCCGCCCATCCTGTAGTCCGGCCGGAAGGCCCGGATCGCCGCCGCCTCGTGCTGATGGAGGTGCTCGACGATGTCGGCGACCAGCCGATCGCGCAGCTCGGCGGGCAGCTCGTCCGCGCGCGGGTAGTGCTCGTGTGCACCGTAGGGCTGCCTCGGGTCGACGGCGGGCCACTCGCTGCGCTGGTTGACGGGAACGCCCACGACGTCGGCGAGGTCGGGTGCGGGGACGAGGCCGAAGGCCTCGAACATCGCCTCGACCGTGGCCATTTCGCTCAGGTCCTCGAGATCGCAATCCACGTAGCGGATGCCCGGGAAGCGCTCCTGGAACTCCTCGGCCCGCTCGTAGACCTCGTCCACGTACCAGCGACACAGCTCCATCGGGCTCGCGTCGGGGGGAGGAGCGCTCAGGTTGCCCCGCAGGTAGGGGCTCAGGTACCAGGTGCGGGCGTACTCCGTCGTGCCGGGCACCTCGTGCACCCGCAGCAGGCTCCTCGCGATCTTCTCCCGATCGCGGCGCAGGACGAGGATGCCGATCTCCTCCTGCTTCAGGTGCTCCAGCAGCAGGTAGCCCCAGCCCAGAATGAAGGTGTGACTCGTCTCGGAGTAGACCCGCCCGAAGCGGCGATGCTTGCGGATCTGCTCCAGCTTCATCGGCATCAGGGCCCGCAGCGCCTGCTCCCGGCCGTCGTTCCACTCCTGCATGGGCCGGCCGGTCATGATGGGATCGGCCTCGTGGAGGCTCCGGGCGTTCCAGCTGCGGTCGAGGAGCGTCGAGACGTAGTCCGAGCCGCAGCGGCCCGGATTGATCGAGAAGACGTACTTGATCTCACTCACGCGGCCACCGTAGGTCAGCTGGCCGGGGCAAACAACGCCCAGGTTTCGCTAGCTTGCGCCGATGCCGTCCGGCCGCAGCGAGGCCGCCCCCGTCATCCCGGCGCTGGCCCTGCTGATGGCCTTCTGGGGCTACATCGATGCCGTCAACATGGCGGTGGCCCCCCATGTGGCCGCCGGCTTCGCGCTGAGCGACAGCACCATCGCCGCGGCCTTCGGCGGCTGCTCGGCGGGCGCTCTCGCGAGCCTTCCCCTGGCGCGCGCCGCCGATCGGCACGGCCGCCGACATGTGTTGCTGCTGTGCCTGGCCGTGCTGGCACCGCTGGCCCTGGCGACCGCGCTGGCCCCCTCGCTCGCGGTCTTCGTGGTGGCGCAGCTGCCGGTCTACGCGATCAAGGGCGTGCTGATGGCATTGATCCCGGTGATGGTGACCGAGCTGATGCCGATCGGTCGGCGGGCCACCGGACAGGCCTGGGTGGGCTTCGGGGGCACGGTCGGTGCGGGCCTGGCCCTCGGCGTCGTGGCCGCCACGGCCGGCTTCGCCGGCCGCTGGCGCTACGCCTGGGCGATCCCCGCGCTGGGCCTGGTCGCCCTGCCGCTGCTGCGCCGGGTGCTCCCGGAGAGCGCGCTCTTCGAGCGCGCGCGGGCGAGCGGCGAGGCGGGGCAGTCGCGCGCGCGCGAGCTGCTCGAGCCGGAGCTGCGCGTGCGCACCCTGGGCGTGGTCGCCGTGGGAGCGCTCTATCCCTTCGCCACGACGGGCGCGCAGTTCTGGGTGATCTACCACCCCGTCCGCAACCTCGGCGTCGAGACCTGGATCGCCACGCTCCTGGTCATCACCGGGGGCTCGCTGTCGACTGCGGGCTATGCGCTGGCGGCGCGCCTCTGTGATCGCTGGGGCCGCAAGCCCACCTTCGTGCTGGGCAGCCTGCTCTTCGTGGGCGCCGCCGTCGCCTTCTACCGGGTGCCTGCCGATGCGGCGCCGCACCCGGGCTGGCTGCTCGGGCTCTGCTTCGGCCTCATGTCGCTCGGGGCCAGCGCCAGCCTGGTGGCCATGCGCGCAGCCTCCACCGAGCTGTTTCCCACGCGCCTGCGCGGGACGGTCTCCGGAGTCCTGGCCGTTGCGGCCTCCGCGGCCGTGGTGACGGTGAGCTTCAGCATCGCCCTGCTCGCCCATTCGCTGGGCGGAATCGCGCCGGCTGCGTCGCTGGTCGCCGGGGCCCTGGTCCTGGCGGCCCTCGTCTTCGTCGTCGCCCTCCCCGAGACGCCGAAGGCCGCCACCTGAGCCTGGCCCCCTGCGCCCCGCGGGCGGTCAGCGCAGGCGGATCTCCACCGCAACCGGCTCCTCGCCCACGGTGAAGGTCATCTCGTCGAAGCCGGGTGGCCCGAAGCTGCCGCGGGCACCGTTGCTGAAGCCGTAGGGCTCTTTCGGGGCGCCGACCAGGTTGCGGTCGAGCTGGCCGTTGCCGTTCCGGTCGTGGAAGGCCGAGATGCCGTAGCTCCCCGGCGCGAGGCCCCGCAGCACGATCGCCAGGCCCTCTGGGTTGGCGGGCAGGAAGACGCCGGCGAGCTTCTCCTCCGCCTCGAAGGAGGCGGCGTCCGCGAAGAGGGCGACCCGCAGCCCGCCTTCGGCGGACTCCATGCCCTCCACCCGGATCTCCAGCTCGCCGGCGGCGGCGGAAGCTGCCACCAGCATTGCGCCGAGAACGATCGCGGCTCTTCTCACCTCCGGGCACCTCCTGGCCGGTCCGAGGCCGCCAACCGTACACTCCCATCCGACGCACCACCACGACACGGGCGTCTTCGTCCGCATGCGGGTCCAGGGCTCGGCGCCCGAGTGGCGATGGAGCGGCCCGGTCCCCGAGACTCGGGGCCTGCCGCCCACCAGGACGGCTACCCTCGCGCGTCGTGGGACGTCGACGCCTGCACCCCTTCTGGCTGGCCCTCCTCGTCTCCGCGACCGCCCTGGCCTGCAGCCCTCGCCGGCCGCCGGACCTGGTGCTGCTGGTGCTCTGCTCCACCCGCTACGACCACCTGGGCTTCGCCGGCTACGAGCGCGACACGACGCCCTTCCTCGACTCCCTGGCCGAGCGCGGCGTTCGCTTCACGAACGCCATGTCCGCGGCCAACTGGACCAAGCCCGCGACAGCCAGCCTCCTGACCGGCCTCACGCCCAACGTCCACGGCCTCACCGAGCAGTACCGGGCCTCGGAGATCCGCTCGCAGCGCTTCGCGCCGCGGCGGATCCTCTCCGAGTCGGTCACGACGCTTCCCGAGCTGCTGCAAGGGGCGAACTACGCGAGCATCGGCCTCTCGAACAACCCTCATGCCAGCGATGCCTTCAACCTCATGCAGGGCTTCGGGCACGCCGTCTCGACCGAGCGAGACGACGGCACCCTGGAGCTCCTCGACCGCTTCGAGGCCTGGCTCGGCGAGCTGGACGCGGAGCGACCCTTCTTCCTGTTCCTGCTCACGAGCGATGCCCACATCAGCTACCGGCCCCGCTACGAGTTCTACCGGCGCTTCGCCCGCTCCCCCGTCTCGCAGCGCCGCTACCCACGTTGGGTAAAGAGCTTCACCCGGGATCTGAAGCGGGTCGCGCGCAGTGGAGCCGCTCCCACTGCCGCGCAGCAAGAGGCGTGGATCGACCTCTACGACGCCGAGCTGGCGCAGCTCGATGCAGCACTCGCCACCCTGCCCGCGCGCCTCGCGCGGGCCGACCGACGAGACCCGGTCTTCGTGGTGACGGCCGATCACGGAGAGCACTTCTTCGATGTACACGGAGACGTGGGCCACGGGCCCACCCTCGACGAGCCCCTGATACACATCCCCCTGCTCTTCCAGGGCCCGGGCCTCCGTAGCGGGGTCGCGGTTCCCGATCTGGTGCGAAGCATCGACGTCCTGCCCACCCTGGCCGAGCTCGCCGGGCTCCCGGCTCCCCCGGAAGCGCAGGGCAGCAGTCTGGGGCCGGTCCTGACCGGAAGAGCGACGCTTCCGCCCCGGACCGGCTTCGCCAGCTATGGAGGCGCGGCGCACGCCGTGCGCCTCGGGGATGCCAAGCTGTGGCTCGAAGAAGGCGGCGAGCCTGCACTCTACGATCTCGGGCGCGATCCCGAGGAGCGCGAGAATCGCGCCGAGCTCGATCCCGAGCTCGCGAGCCGGCTGCGCAAGGAGCTCGCGGGATGGCTGCGGGCCGAGACAGCGCTCCGCGAGACCTCCCGGCCCACGGAGCGCAGGTCCCTCTCCGAGGCCGAGCTCCAGCGGCTGCGCGAGCTCGGCTACGTCGGAGACTGAGGCCCGGCGCCACCCGCGGCCGGGGCACGGCTCCGGCGGCAGAGGTCTGCCCCCGGTCAAGGCGCTCGCCGGGCGGGTCGATGAGGGCTGCGTGCCGTCCCTGAACCGGGCCTGTCCGCTCTGCGGCTCGAAGGCTGCCTCCTGCCTCCGAGAGCTTCCCGCGGAGGTCTTCTGTGCAGCGAACCCGAGCTACCGGCCCAACTTCGCGGAGATCCTGGAGATCGAGCCGGAGACGCCCTACCCGCTCGTCCGCTGTGATGCCTGCGGCTTCGTCTTCGCGGGTTGGCTGCCGCCGCGCGACTTCCTGCGCCGCGTCTACGAAGAGCTGGTGGACGAGAGCAGGCTGACGGCCGAGAGGCTCGCGTATCGCCAGCGCGACCTCGAGCTCGCGGTGACGATTCTCTCCCACGCCAGCCAGCTCGAGCGCCGGCCGCTCCAGCTCCTGGATTTCGGCTGCGGCTACGGTGCGCTGATCCGCTGCCTCGAGACCCACGAGCTCCGCTGCCTGGGCTACGACCCGAGCGCTTCCCGCCGCGAGCGGGCGGCCGTCTCGGCGAGCGAGGTCGTGAGCGACCTCGATGCCGTGGCAGAGCGCGGCCCCTTCGACGTTCTGATCGCCACCGAGGTGCTCGAGCACCTCGAGGACCCGCGCGCGGCGCTGCGCTTCCTCCGCGGCCAGGCTCGCGCACAGGCCCTTCTGGTGGTCACCGTCCCGGATCTCTGCGAGCTCATCTCGGGCCCGAGCTTCGACGAGCGGCTGAGGAGCGGCACGCTCCCCAAGTCGATCAACCCGTGGGAGCACCTCAACTACTTCTCTCCGGCACACCTGAGGCGGCTGCTCGACGAGGAAGGCTGGCAGGTCGTCCGGGATCTGGCGCCGCGCCGGAGGCGCCGGCGCATGCATCGCCTGCTGCCGATCTCGCGGGTCTCGGAGCGCCCCTCGACGCGCCTGCTGCTCCGGGCTAGCTAGGCGCATCGGCCGCCGCGACGCGGCTGCCCTCGCGCGGCGAGCAGGCGCGACTCCCGCAGGGAGCTACGCCGTACGCGACCAGTAGAGCACGACCCAGTGAGTGGATCACCTGAGATCGCAAGCCATTCGAACGTTGAGCGCTTCGACGTTCTCGACATGAAGTTTGAATGTCGATTGGACGTCGACAAGACCCGATCCTCTGCTTCACTCCATCGGCGTGAGATTTCGTCTCGCGACGTTGCTCTTGATCATTTCGAGTAGTGTCGCTTCGATCCCTTCAAATAGTGTCGCTTCGACAGGCCTAGAAGCTCCGGTACACGTGATCGCCTGGGGCGATTCACTGACTTCTGGAGGCGATTGGCTGGCCTTTATCGAGGAGCTCGGCTCTGTCGACTGGACTTCAGAGGACCATGGCGTGGCGGGAGAGGAGTCCTGGAACGCGGCGGAAGGGACGCATCCGCAGAGCAATCGACGTCTCCGCAACTACCTCGATGCATACACACCGGGCTCGAACGATGTGTTCGTGATGATGTGGGGGACCAACGATGTGCGGAAGGTCGACTGGGCTGCGGCGACCGGCACCTCAGCGGCCACCCGGGCCTCGCTGGAGCAGATGGTGGATGACGTCCTGGCCTTGGGAGTCCCGGTCGTGCTGGCCACTCCACCGCCGTTTGCCATTGGGACTCACGACCAGACCGAGGTAGACGCATTCAACGCGAACCTCAATGAAGTCCTCCGGCCGATGATCGAGGAGATCGTGACTGAGCGCCGGAAGGCAGGGGCCCGAGTCGTCTCCGTGAGCGTCTACGACCACTGGCTGGCGCTCCCCGGGTGGGTAGACATCGAGTACTACCGTCTCAAGAACGGCAGGGCGGACGGCGTACACCCGGGTACGCAACCCGGCGCCAGCGGCTTTCCTGGCCGTTATCACGTGGCGGAAGCGCTCGTACCCGCGATCTCGGAAGCCCGCCGGCTTCCCGTTCTGCCTCTTCCCGTGTCGGTCGTGATCACGACTGGCGCGATCATCGCTCTGGCTGCTCGTTCTGCCACGAGAGGCTCCTGAAACACATCGGGAAGGAGGCGAGCCTTCTCGAAGAGCGGGAGAAGGGTCCTGGCGGCGGTTGCGTGAACGACGCCCTCGGGACGAAGCCCCCCCAAGGGGACCCCGATTCCAATCTGGATCCGACCCGTGTAGAATGCGGCCCGCCGGCTGCGGCTGCGCTGGAGGAGGAGATGGATCGGGTACGGATTCGGGCTCTCCGCGTCGGACCTTCGAGTGCGTCGAGCCTGGCGCTCCGCAGGCCACTCTTCCTGTTGATGCTCGCCGCGGCTGTCTCCATTTCGTTTCGGGCCCAGGCCGAGCTGGATCTCTCCTTCGTGGAGGCCCAGTTCGACGGGACCGGTCTCGATGGGGCCACCTCGGTGACCGTGAGCCCGGACGGGGCGCACGTCTACGCCGCCGGTTTCAACGACAACGCCGTGGCGGTCTTCTCGCGAGACGCGGGCACCGGGGCGCTGACCTTCGTCGAGGTGCTGCGCGACGGCGTCGGCGGCGTCGATGGGCTCTTCGGGGCCCGATCGGTGACCGTGAGCCCGGACGGCGCGCACGTCTACGCCGCCGGTCAGCTCGACGATGCCGTGGCGGTCTTCTCGCGAGACGCGGGCACCGGGGCGCTGACCTT
>CAZYOL010000158.1:0-3702 GCA_964649065.1 uncultured Spirochaetales bacterium | reverse complement strand
GGCGCTGACCTTCGTCGAGGTGCTGCGCGACGGCGTCGGCGGCGTCGATGGGCTCTTCGGGGCCCGATCGGTGACCGTGAGCCCGGACGGGGCGCACGTCTACGCCGCCGGCGTGAGCGACGATGCCGTGGCGGTCTTCTCGCGAGACCCGGGCACCGGGGCGCTGACCTTCGTCGAGGGGCTGCGCGACGGCGGCGACGGCGTCGCTGGGCTCTTCGGGGCCTTCTCGGTGACCGTGAGCCCGGACGGGGCGCACGTCTACGCCGCCGGTCAGTTCGACAATGCCGTAGCGGTCTTCGCCGCCGTGACCCTCTCGCCCCTCGCGGTCGGATCGAGCGTCGCGGGCACGACGCTCGGAGGCTCCGGTACCTCCGGAGGCATCGACTTCGAATTCGAGCAGGTCGACCTGGCCGGCGACTTCCAGGCCCAGCACCTGCAGATCCCGCTGGCCGGGGCCGGGGACCTGTTGACCGATCCGGAGGACGTCGACTTCGTCCTGCCGAGCGACCCCATCCAGGTCTGGGAGCTCGACTTCTCCGAGCCGGGAGGCTTCAGCGGCGGGGTAACCCTCACCTTCGGCTACGACGAGAGCCTGCTGCTCCCCGGCACCAACGAGGAGACCCTGATCGTCAGTCAGTACGTCGACGGCATCGGCTGGCGCTCGCTGGGCGTACCCTGCGACATGGCCGCCGGCATGATCAACTGCCTGGTCGGCCGCGACACTGTGGCCAACACGATCACCGTGCGGGTCGACGGCTTCTCGCAGTTCGTGCTCTCGATGCAGGCGCCCACAGTTCCCGCGCTGCCGCCCTGGGCCCTGGCCGCTTTCGTGGTGCTGATGAGCGCGTCCGGCGCGGTGCTGCTGCGGCGGCGTGGGCGCAGTCATAACAAGGTCGTCGAATAGCCGTGGAACGGAACCGACTCGTCGAAGTCGATCGGATGGCTGCGGCGACACAGCTGGCCGCCTTATCTACTAACCCCCCGCGGGTTTGACGGGTATAGAGACAAGCCGGGATCTTGTGCAGAATCTAGTGGACCCAAGGAAAGCTGGGCAAGGCCATCGCGTACACGAGCGGGCTGTGGCCTGGGCTGGTGCGCTTCCTCGCGGACCCGAAGATCCCGCTGGACACGAACTCCGTGGAGCGGGCGCTGCGCGGCGTCGCCGTCGGCAGGAAGAATCATTACGGGAGCTTGTCCGAGCGAGGCACCCGCGTCGCGGCGCTCTTCTACTTGCTCATCGAGTCCGCCAAGCTCTGCAGCGTCCGAGCCGCGGGCCTGTCTACGGGAAGCCACCCTACGGGCCGTTCGGAATCCCGGGGCGGCCACACTCGCCCGCGACCTCAACCTCAGAGTGAGCTCCGCGTTGACCGCCGGCCGGCGAGAATGCGAGAACGGCCGAGGACTTGCCCTCGTTCCGATCCGCGAGAGCGGGGCGGTGTACTGGAAGTCCGCGGTGCCGCTCTGCCAGCTGGTCCCGGTATGGTCCGAGCCCGTCGTCCCCACGACGCGGCGATTCCCGTTCCAGGTCCAGCTCACGGGCCTCAGGCGTTTCGGAGCAGTGTCGAGGCGAGTTGAGGCCGGCGCAGCGCCGGTCGCCAGGGGGCGTCGGGCCCAGCGGTCTCCCGGAGCCATTGTGAAGCCGATCGGGCGCTCGCGCCGCAAGCGGCCTCTCGAGCTCGGTCTTCGCGGCGATCGGTGACGGCACGTTGACGGGCTCGTGTTCGCGAGCGCCGCCTCCGGTCCGTGGGCCGTCAGCCCGACTCGACGCCGCCGCTCCTTCTTGGCACCTTGCAAACCATGCGTGCGGCTCCCGTGTTGCTCTTGCTGTCGCTGGTCTCCGCGCTGCTCCTCGGCGCCCTACCCGCCTCGGTCTCGTTCACGAAGTTGGTGGACACGAACACCGCGATCCCAGACGGGAACGGGAGCTTCAGCTCGCTGATCCTCCCTGCGGTCTCCGCGGGGGCGCTCGTCTTCAACGGCAGCGGGAGTGGCGGTCAGGAGGGGATCTACGTCGCCGACGGCGGCCTGCGCACCGTGGCCGACCGCAACACGGCCATTCCCAGCGGGACGGGCACCTTCAGCGACCTCGCGTCGAACGCCGCGATCTCGGGTGACCGCGTGGCCTTCGTCGGAGCGGGGAGCGGCGGACAGCTCGGCCTGTATCTCGACGACGGGTCGTCGCTCGGCGTCGTCGCCGACACGACGACCACCGTGCCGGGCGGCTCGGCGACATTCACCTCCTTCGGCACGCCTGCGCTCTCGGGCAGTGCCCTGGTGTTCGTCGGCTTCGACAGCGGTGGCAGCCAGGCGCTCTACCGCTACGACGGCACGCTCAGCGTGGTCGCAGACCAGAGCACCGCCATCCCCGATGGCACGGGGAGCTTCACCGCCTTCACGAACCCCGCCTTCGATAACGGCCGAATCGCCTTCCGCGGTGCGGGCAGCAGCGGCCAGCTCGGCATCTACGAGGTCGCCGGGTCTCTACGGCGCGTGGCGGATCTCAGCACCACGCTTCCCGCCGGCACGGGCAGCTTCGACGGCTTCGACCTGCCGGCGGGGGGCGACGCTCGCATCGCCTTCGAGGGAACCGGGAGCGGCGGACAGAGCGGGATCTACCTCTTCGAGGGCAGCGCGCTCGACGTCGTGGCCGACGAGACCAGTGCGGTGCCCGGCGCGACGGGCACCTTCGACTTCTTCGGCTTCCCCACCGTGTCCGCCACGGCCGTCGCCTTCGAGGCCACCGGGGGCAGCCGGGACGGCATCTACATCGACCTCGGCGACGGACTCGAGGTGCTGGTCGACGAAACCGACATGCTCGACGGCCAGTCGATCTTCGGCTTCGGTCTGGGTCGCGAGGGCATCGACGGCCCCACCCTGGGCTTCGCGGTGGCCTTCGTCGGAGGCGGCTCGGCGATCTATCGCGTCGATCTGCCGCAGCCGGTTCCGCTCCCGGCCGCCGGCGTCGTCTTGCTCGGCGCCGCGCTCGCCACCCTCGGCGCGCGCCGCCTCCACCGCGATTCACGGTCCCGCTGACCGGATCGCTCCGCGGGGAGCCGGATTCCGCGCGGGACGCGGTCGACCCGAGCGGGGTCAGCCGCGCTCGACGCTCCCGACGAGCGCTTCCAGGATCGCTCCAACTGTCCGTTCCGAAGGCCACCGCTCGCCAGATCGGATGGCGTACAGCATCCGCCCGCTCACGCCGGATGCGCGCGCAAGCTCGGGAACCGAGACCTGCTCAATCCGCTCTCGGATCGCTTCTCGCTCCCGCTTGTCGTCGTACACCTGCTGCGGATCGTGTAGGAGCACGCCTTCCTGCTGCTCCTCGATGCGGTTGGTCGCCTTCCCGATGTGCCGAACGATCAGGGCCTCGATGTGCCGCCGGTAGAGAAGCCCCGCTCCCTGGGGCCTCGTGCTCCGTCCCCCCGAGTCCGCGCTCTTCGCCTCGGGCTGATTCACGAAGTCGGCAATTACGTCGCGGACCGTCTTCACGCGGATCGCGCTTGGCTTCGATCGGCCGGTCGTCTTGATCCGGTACTCCCGGCCCGAGTGGAGATCCATCCATCGCAGGCGCGCCCACCGCGACGGATTCCGCTCGTAGGGAGCGACGAGATGAAATCCGATCCGCTCGTGCTCAGACGGGTAGTCGATTGTCCCCGGACGTGATATCGAGGCCGTAAGAGGACACGAACTTTTCCGCACCTC
>CAZYOL010000157.1:0-11103 GCA_964649065.1 uncultured Spirochaetales bacterium | reverse complement strand
GCCGCGCAGCCCAGCAGCCGCGGCGACATGGCGGCGTGCTCGCGGCTCGAGCCCTCGCCGTAGTTCTCGTCGCCGACGACGACCCAGCGCAGACCTTCCGCCTTGTAGTGTCGGGCGATCTCGTGGAAGGGCAGGGTCGTCCCGGAGAGCAGGTCTCGCCCCTCGCCCGTCTTCTCGGTGAAGGCATTCACCGCGCCGGTGAACATGTTGTCGCTGATCTTCTCCAGGTGACCCCGGAAGCGCAGCCAGGGGCCCGCAGGGGAGATGTGGTCGGTCGTGCACTTGCCCTGGGCCTTCAGCAGCAGCGGCAGCCGGTCGAAGTCCCGGCCGTCCCAGGCGGGGAAGGGCTCCAGGCGCTGCAGGCGCTCGCTGGAGGGAGAGATCTCGATTGCCGTGGCGTCGCGTTCGGCGGGCGGGTCGACGTAGCCCTCCCGGCTGGCGACGAAGCCGCCGGCCGGCACCTCTGGTGCCGGCGCCGGCGGATCGAGCCGGAAGCGGCTGCCGTCGGCAGCCTCGAGCTCGTCCCGGGTGGGGTCGAAGGAGAGGCGACCCGCCAGCGCGTAGGCGACCACGATCTCGGGGCTGCCGATGAAGGAGTAGGTGGCGGGATTGCCGTCGTTGCGGCGCCGGAAGTTGCGGGTGTAGGAGCTGATGATCGAGTTCTCCTGGCCCCGCTGCACGTCGTCGCGCTTCCACTGGCCGATGCAGGGCCCGCAGGCGTTCGCGAGCACCGTGGCACCGAGGGTCTCGAACTCCTCGAGCTGACCGTCGCGCCGAATGGTCTGGTGGATCTGCTCCGAGCCCGGCGTCACCCACAGCGGAGTGGCGGCCCGCATCCCCCGCCGACTCGCCTGGCGCGCCACGTCGGCGGCGCGCTCCAGATCCTCGTAGGAGGAGTTGGTGCAGCGTCCGATCAGCGCCGAGGAGAGCGCATCCGGATAGCCCTGCTCGGCCACGTCGGCGGCCATGCGCGAGACGGGCCTCGCGAGGTCCGGCGTGTGCGGACCCACGACCTGGGGCTCCAGGGCCGAGAGATCGATCTCGATCACCAGATCGAAGAAGCGCTCGGGATCGGCCTCGACCTCCGGATCGGCACGCAGCAGCTCGGCTCGTGCGTCGGCGAGATCGGCGAGGGCCTCGCGTCCGGTGGCCTTCAGATAGGTGGCCATGCGCTCGTCGTAGGGGAAGATCGAGGTGGTCGCGCCCAGCTCGGCTCCCATGTTCGTGATGGTGCCCTTGCCGGTGCAGCTGATCGAGCGGGCCCCGGGGCCGAAGTACTCGATCACCCGGTTCGTGCCGCCCTTCACGGTCAGGATGCGGCAGACCTCGAGAATCACGTCCTTCGGGGCGCACCAGCCCGACAGGGAGCCGGTCAGTCGAACCCCGACGATCTGCGGGTGCAGGACCTCCCAGGGGAAGCCGGCCATGACGTCCACGGCATCGGCTCCGCCCACGCCGCAGGCAAACATGCCGAGACCCCCGGCGTTGGGCGTGTGGGAGTCCGTGCCGAGCATCATGCCGCCGGGGAAGGCGTAGTTCTCGAGCACGACCTGGTGGATGATGCCCGCGCCGGGGCCCCAGAAGCCGATGCCGTAGCGCGCCGACGCACTGCGCAGGAAGTCGTAGACCTCGCCATTGGTCTGGCCGGCGACCCGGAGGTCGCTCTGGGCGCCGGTGTAGGCCTGGATCAGATGGTCGCAGTGCACCGTGGAAGGGACGGCCGTCTCGTCGCGGCCGGCCAGCATGAACTGCAGCAGCGCCATCTGCGCGGTGGCGTCCTGCATGGCCACCCGGTCCGGCCGCAGCTCGACGTAGCTGCGACCGCGCTCGAGTCCGGCTCCCTCGGCATCGGCCAGATGCCCGTAGAAGACCTTCTCCGTGTAGCTCAGCGGGCGACCGAGGCGGCGCCGAACGCCGGCGAGATTGCGGTCGAGGGTCTGGTAGACGCGCTCGACGAGGGCGGGCGTCGTGTCGATGACGGACATGGCTCCTCCGGGAAGGCCCCGAATCTAGCGCAGCGCCCCCCGCGGAATCGCGGCCAGCTCGGCCAGCAGGTGGGCGGAGGCCAGCTGGGCCCTGCGGAAGTCTCCCAGGTCCAGGGACTCGTTCTCGCCATGGGCGTTGCAGGGCGGGTCTTCGAGGCCCAGCAGCAGTGCGGGGACACCGCCCAGCACCTCGCTGAAGGGTCCGACGAAGGGAATCGTTCCGCCGCAGCCGATCCACACCGGCTCCCTGCCGAAGCCCGCGGCCAGGGCCCGGCGGGCCGCCTCGAAGGCCGGGCCCACGGGCTCGGTCTTCCAGCCGGCTGCGGTCGCCACGACCCGCGTCTCCACGCGGACGCCCGCAGGTGGATCGCGCTCGAGGTGCTCGCAGACGAGGCGCGCTGCGCGCTCCGGGTCCTGTCCCGGTGCCAATCGGACTCCGACGCGGGCTCGCGCCTCGGCGATGAGCTGGTTGGCTGCGCTCGCCATCGGCATCGCCTCCAGGGCGGTCACGGCCACGGCCGGGCGCAGCCACAGCCGCTCGTAGACGCTGCCGTCGCTCTCGCCGACCAGCGCGGCCTCCGGCAGCATGCCGGCGTCGCGGCGGAAGGTCTGCGCGTCGAAGGGCAGGGCCGCGAGACGCGCCCGCTCCTCTGCGGTCGGAGGCGCTGCATCGTCGGCCAGGCCCGGGACCGCGACCTCGCCGCGGTCGTCGACGAGGCGCCCCAGCAGCCGGGCCGCGGTGGTGGCGGCCTCCGGCACGGGCCCTCCCCACATTCCGCTGTGGACCGGGTGGTCGAGCGCCCGCACACGGACGTCGACCAGCGCGATCCCGCGCAGGCTGGTGGTGAGCGAGGGAAGACCGGTGGCCAGATTCTGTGTATCGGAGAGCACGATCACGTCGGAGTCGAGTCGCTGGCGCTGCTCCCTGAGAAAGTCGCCCAGATGCGCGGAGCCGATCTCCTCCTCCCCCTCGACGATCAGCTTGACGTGGAGCGGCGGTGCGCCGCGGGTCTCGATCCAGGCCCGCAGAGCGGCGACGTGCAGCAGCAGGCCCGCCTTGTCGTCGACCACGCCGCGTCCGTAGAGGCGGCCGTCGCCCCGCAGCGTCGGCTCGAAGGCCGGAGTCTCCCAGTGCTCGAGACGCCCCGGTGGCTGGACGTCGTGGTGCGCATAGATCAGCGCAGTCGGCGCCTCGGGGCTCGTCGCGGCGCACTCCCCCACGACGTAGGGATGGGCGTCTCCCACCCGCAGCAGCTCGACACTCCCGAGGCCGGCCCCCCGCAGCAGCTCCGCGACCCACTCCGCGGAACGCTCGACCTGGACCGGGTCGAAGCCCGCGGCCGACACGCCCGGGATGCGCGAGAGCTCGATCAGCTCGCGGACGCTGCGGTCGAAGCCCTTGGCGACGGCGTCCAGGACATCCGGCGGTGCCCCCATGTCCGCATGCTAGCCTCGCGGCCGTGCAAGGGAAGCGCGAGGCGAAGTCGATGCGCATTTCGGGGGCCGAAGGCGTAGAGCTCCACCTTCTCGAGTGGAGCCGCGAAGGCGTGCCGTTGCTGCTGCTGCATGGATTCGGGAACGAGGCGCACATCTGGGACGACTTCGCGCCCGCGGTCGCGCCCTACTACCGGACCCTGGCCCTCGATCACCGCGGGCACGGAGAGTCCGGATGGGCCGCCTCCGTCGGGGGCTACGAGCTCGAGCTCTTCGTGCGCGACCTCGAGCTCCTCGTCGAGAGCCTCGGCCTCGAACGCATGGTGCTGGTCGCTCACTCCCTGGGCGGGCGCGTGGCGATGCTCTTCGCCGGCCGGCACCCCGATCGCATGGCGGGGCTGGTGCTCGTCGACATCGGGCCGGAGCTCGATGCCCGCGGCACGACGCGCATCCGGCAGGACGTGGCCTCGAGCCCGACGCCCACCTTCCGCCGCGTCGAGGACTACGCCAGCGCTCTCACCATCCCGTACCCGGCGGCCACTCCCCAGGCCCTCCAGCGCATGGCGCATCACGGGCTGCGGCGGCGCGAGGATGGGCTCTACGAGCTGCGCATGGACCCGAAGCTGCGCCTGGGTATCGGACGCCCCCAGGAGAGTCCCGAGCAGGCGCGGGCCCGGGAGCGCGCCCTCAGCACGGCCCTCTGGGAGGCCCTCGGCAAGATCTCCTGCCCGGCCCTGGTCGTGCGCGGCGCGGCCTCGGACATCCTCTCGCCCGAGGTGGCAGAACGGATGGCCGAGGAGGTCCTGGCGAAGGGCCGCCTCGCCACGGTTCCCCGCGCCGGTCACTCGGTGATGACCGACAACCCGGACGGCTTTCGCGAGGCCGTCTCCGCCTTCGTGCTCGCCGGGGGCTGAGGGCGGCGCCGTCGAGCATGACCTTCCACCGACAGCGTCGTGTGTCGGAACGTCTCCGGGCAACGCCGCGGAAGCGCCCGATCGGCTGGCTCGGGATCTGTCTCGGATCCCTGGCGGCGAGCCTGGCCCAGGCCGAGGCCACCGAGACGGAGCAGGCGGTCGCGGTGGTCGAACGGCTCCACGCGGATCTGCTGGAGGTGATGAAGGACGCCGAGAGCCTGGGCTTCGAGGGGCGCTATCGACGCCTGGAAGGAGCCCTCGACGGCTCCTTCGACATCGCCTTCATGGCCCGACACTCGGTGGGGCGCCACTGGAAGAAGCTGCCTGCCGACCAGCAGGAGCGGCTGGCCCAAGCCTTCCGCCGCTTCATGATCGCCAGCTACGCGGGGCGCTTCGACAGCTACGCGAGCCAGAGCTTCGAGACCCTGGGTAGCGAGCCCTCTGCGCGCGGCACCCTGATCGTGCACACGCGCGTGGTGGAGCCCGGTGCCGACGACGTGGAGCTCGGCTACCGGCTGCGCTCCCTGCCTTCGCCGGGCGGCACAGCGGCGAGCTGGAGGATCATCGACGTCTTCTACGACGGCACCATCAGCCAGCTGGCCCTGCGCCGCTCCGAGTATTCGTCGGTGCTCGAGCGGGACGGATTCGAGGCGCTGCTCGCCGCCCTCGAGGATCGCGTCGTCGAGCTGGCTGCAGCCGAAGACGAGTCCTGAGCTTCCCTCTAGTCTTCGAAGACGAGCGCGCTCAGGTAGGGCACGGCGCTCGAGAGGTGCGTCTCTTCGATCTGGGCCTCGCGGTCCTGGATGTAGACGCTGCGCAGAGCCGAGTAGAAATCCAGCGAGCCGTCCTCCAGCGCCTCGATGTCGTCCGCCACCGCTTCGTAGGCGGTGATCCCGGTCCCCGCACCCACGGCCACCTGGATGGTCGGTCCGATGATGCCGAGCCCGAAGACGTAGGTGAGCGGATCGAAGCCCCGGTCGACGATTGCTCCCGCCCCGTCGCGGAGCGTGGTGGGGCCGAAGATGGGGGCCACCAGGTAGGGACCGCTCGGTACACCGTAGAGAGCCATGGTCTGGCCGAAGTCCGAGTCGTGGAACTCCCAGCCCGCCTCGGCCCCGGCGTCGAAGAGACCGCCCATACCCAGCGAGCTGTTCAGGATGAAGCGGCCGAAGGTCTCGCCCGCCGCGCGGAAGCGCAGCTGCAGGAGATCGTTCACCAGGATCGGCGGCGACCCCGCATTGCGGAAGACGCGATGCAGGGCCTTGCGGCCCGGCTCGGGAACCGCAAAGCGGTAGGCCTTCGTGATGGGCTGGAAGAAGATCCCCTCCACCCAGCGATTGAAGGAGAAGAAGGTGCGATTCAGCCCCTCGAGGGGATCCGGGTCCTCGTGCAGGTCGAGGGAGTCCTCGAAGTCCTCGTCGAAGAGCGGGTCGTAGCTGGGGTCGATGCTGGCGACCAGCTCGAGCGCGGCCCCTGCATCTGCCGCCGGGCTGGAGGAGGTAGCCCGGTCCAGCTCTCCCTTGTCGGCCAGGGCCAGTCCCGGCGCGGCCACCAGGGCCATGAGCGTCGAGATGATCGTGGTCGATAGCGTGCTCGGCATGAACTCCTCTTTCCGGGGGTACGACCTTAGCTGCTCGAAGAGAGGCGTCGCGGTCCCATCATCGTCGACCGGCGCTGCGCAGCAAACCGTATAGGTCGGCGGAGTCTAGTGGATCTCCCCTTCACGGGGAACACCCCCAAGCTCTTCGGCCGGCCGCCGGAGAAGGCTGAGTCGTCTCCCCCGGGGTAGCGCGCTTGCCGGAAAGCTGCTCTCGAGCTGCTGCGTGCGTTACCGTCCGCGCCCTCGGGGAGCGCGAGAACCGGCCCGGGCCCCGTGGGGTCGCTCCCCGCAGGAAAGCGCGCGACTTGGACATCTTCGACAAGTGCAGGGCGCTCCAGCGGCCGCTCGCCGCGGGCGTCGCCGTCGGGGCCTATCCCTACTTCCGCGCGCTCTCTACCGCGCAGGAGCCCGTCGTCCTCCACGACGGACGCGAGATGCTGATGCTGGGCTCGAACAACTACCTCGGTCTGGCCAATCATCCCGAGGTCAAGCGAGCCGCGGCCCGCGCCCTCGAGCGCTACGGCACCGGGTGTGCGGGCTCGCGGCTCCTGAACGGCACGCTCGACATCCACGTCGAGCTGGAGGAAGAGCTGGCGGCCTTCCTGGGACGCGAGTCCGCGCTCACCTTTGCCACCGGATTCCAGGTGAACCTGGGTGTGCTCTCCTGTCTGCTCGGCCGTGGGGACGTCGCCTTGCTCGATGCCCTCGATCACGCCTGCATCCTCGACGGGGCGCGGCTGGGCTTCGGTCGCCACTACAAATTCCAACATAACGATGTGTCGGACCTGGAACGCAGGCTCGCTGGGGTCGCCGCGCAGCGCGCCGCCCTGATCGTCGTCGATGGCGTCTTCTCCATGGAGGGCGACCTCGCCCCGCTTCCCGAGATCGCGGAGCTCGCCGGGCGCTACGGCGCGCGCTTGATGGTCGACGATGCTCACGCCCTCGGGGTCTTCGGGGAGCGCGGTCGAGGCACACCGGAGCACTTCGACGTCGAGCCGCACGTCGACCTGGTGATGGGCACCTTCTCGAAGTCGCTGGCGACGGTCGGAGGCTTCGTGGCCGGCGAGGCCTACGTCATCGACCACATCAAGCATCACGCCCGCACGCAGATCTTCTCGGCGGCTCCGCCTCCGGCCTCCGTGGCGGCGGCCCTCGCCGCGCTCGAGATCGTCGAGCGGGAGCCCGAGCGACGCAAGCAGCTCTGGGAGAACACCGAGCTGATGCGGCGCGAGCTGCGGGCACTCGGCTTCGACACCGGCAGCTCGGCCTCGCCGATCGTGCCCCTGCGCGTGGGCGACGTCCTCCAGACCTTCGGCATGGCCAAGCGCCTCCACGAGGAGGGCGTCTTCGTCAACCCGGTCGTCTCCCCGGCGGTCCCCGCGGGCCGATCCCTGATTCGAACTTCGTACATGGCGAGCCACGAGAGGCAGCACCTGGAGCGCGCCCTGGAGGCCTTCCGCAAGGTGGGTCGCGAGATGTGGCTGATCCCCTGAGCCCGGCGAGAGGGCCGGCGGGGGGGGGGGCGTAAAGGCCGTTGACACCCATCCAGGCCTGCGCCTTCGCGCCCAAGCTGCGATTCTTGCTGGGCATTTGGGCCGTCGGGGACGCAGATGGGTCCACCGCCGTGCAATCGATGTCAACGCGTTTGACAGACGGCTCGGCCCGGCCCGGGGCCCGAAGCTCCAAGTGCCTGTTTTCGCTGGACTCGCATTCGTTGGTACGAACCCTGCTTAACTCGTGGGTGACGCCACGAGGGCGGCTCGCACCCCTGCGGGGGCGAAGCGGCGCCCACGAACAGGAAGGCTCGAATCGATGTCCCACAAGCTCTCTCTCTCACTCGCCGTCTGCGCCGCCCTGGTGCTCGGCGCCTCCTCGGCGCAGGCCCTGGGCACCTACGACTACGCAGACTTCGACTACGTCGGCCAGAACATGACCGGCGTCCTGTCCGGCGGCAGCTGGGACCAGGCCATCTACAAGGGCTACTTCGACTTCAAGAACGGCGGCGACGACCAGTCGATCCGGCTCGGCGGCGACGAGTACAAGGACAAGGTCGGCTACCACCACGAGGCGGTCTGGAAGGCCTCGGCCGTCTTCGTCTTCCAGCACAGCCGCGGCGACGACCAGTGGGACATTCAAACCATCGACCTCGGCGAGTTCGACCTCGTGCCCGACGCGATCGCCTACGACCAGCACATCAAGACGGTCCACGGGAATTGGAAGGTCCGCTACGAGATCGAAGAGACCGGCTACATGCACTACACCATCGCGGCCATCAAGGGCGACTCGAAGTACGTCGGTGGCGGCGCGATGATCTGGACCAAGAAGAAGGGAGACCCGGTGATCCCCGAGCCTTCGGCCGTCGCCCTCTTCGGCATCGGCTCCCTGCTGGTCGCGACGGCGATTCGACGCCGGCAGCGCTAGCCGCAGCCCTCTCGGCTCTCCTGGGGCGCCCCCTCTCGGGGCGCCCCTTTTTCTTCGCGGGCTGGCAGCGCGCTGCGCGCGCCGCTTCCGCCAGCTCGCCTCAGTCGCCGTCGTCTCTCAGCCCGTGCTCGCGCAGCAGCTTGTAGGCGGTGGGCCGACTCACGCCCAGCAGCTTGCTGGCCAGCGAGACGTTCCCGTCGGATTCGGCCCAGGCCCGCCTCACCGCCTTGCGCTCTGCGTCGCGAACGGCGTCCTGCAGGCTGCTGGGAGCGGACTCCGATGCGCCTTCGTCGAGGTCCAGATCTTCGGCCGTCACCCGGCTTCCATCGGCCATGAGCACGGCGCGGCGCATGCGATTCTCGAGCTCGCGGACGTTGCCGGGCCAGGAGTGGCGGGCGATCGCCGCCACCGCGCCCGGGTCGAGCCCCCGAACCGGCCGCTGACCCTCGTCGCGAAAGCGCTCGAAGAAGCGGTGGGCCAGGGCGACCGCATCCTCGGGGCGCTCGCGCAGCGGTGGCACCGCCACCTGCAGCTCACCGATCCGGTAGTAGAGATCTTCCCGGAAGCTGCCCCCGGCCACGCAGCTCTGGAGGTCGCGGTGGGTGGCGCTCACCACCCGGGTATCCACGGCGATGTCGCGGCGCCCACCCACCCGCTGCAGGACGCGCTCCTGCAGGAAGCGCAGCAGCTTGGCCTGCAGCGGGAGCGGCATGTCCCCGATCTCGTCGAGCAGCAGGGTCCCCCCTTCGGCCAGCTCCAGGCGACCCTTGGACTGGCGGACCGCTCCCGTAAAAGCGCCGCGCTCGTGTCCGAAGAGCTCGCTCTCGAGCAGGTTCTCCGGAATCGCCGCGCAGTTGATGGCGACGAAGGCGCCCTCTGCCCGGCCCGAGAGGGCGTGGAGGGCCCGGGCCAGCACCTCCTTGCCGGTTCCACTCTCTCCCGTGATCAGCACGCTGATGTCGCTGGCCGCGGCGCGCTCGATCAGCCGACAGACCTGCTGCATGGGATCGCTGCTGGCGATGATCCCCGGCAGCGCCTGGGAGCCGGCGACCCGGGACAGCCGCCGGTTCTCCTCCTCGAGTCGGTGCAGCTCCAGGGCCCGCGCCACCAGGAAGCCGATCTCCTCGACGTCGACGGGCTTGCGATAGAAGTCGTAGGCCCCGCGCTGGATCGCCTCCAGGGCGTAACGGCGCTCCTCCCGACCCGTCACGACGATGACCTTGCTGGTGGGCGAAATCGACAGCAGCTCGCCCAGGGCGGAGAGGCCCTCGGAGGCGCCCTCCGCGTCGGGGGGCAGGCCCAGATCGAGCAGCACCACGGGGAAGCGCCCTCGCAGCATCTGCTCGACGGCGCTCGGCCGGTCCGTGGCGGTCTCGACCGCGTAGTCCTCGAAGGTCCAGCGAAGCTGGCGCAGCGCCGCCTCGTCGTCCTCGACGATCAGCAGGGAGGGGCGTTCAGGGCTCGACATCGGAGGCGCTCTCGACGGCCTTGGGAGCCGGGTCGGGCTCCGCTGCGGCCAGGGGCAGCCACACCCGGGCGCGGCTGCCGACTCCGGGGATCGAGTCCATCGAGAGCCGGCCGCCCAGCTCTCGCGCCAGCTCGCGGCACTCGTAGAGCCCGATGCCGAAACCACGGGGCTTCGTCGACACGAAGGGGTGATGCATGCGCTCGCGCAGCTGCTCGGGCTGCATGCCGGGGCCGTCGTCTTCGACCTGGAAGAGGGCCACGTCGCCCTCGCGGCGCAGCCCCACGCGGACCTGGCCCTCCTCGCCCACGGCGTCCAGGGCATTGCGGATCAGGTGACCGGTCAGGGCGACCAGACGGTCGGGCTGCCCGGCCACCCGGAGCGCCTCGGGACACAGCTCCAGCACGACGCGACTCTCCCCAGCGAAGCGACGGCGCAGAGAGTCTCCGATCAGGCGCGACAGGTCGACGGGCCCCGGGGGCTCGCGCTGCGCCGAGTCGCTCTTCAGTCGATCCAGCAGGCGCTGCATGCGCGCCACGGACTCCTCCATGCTGAGCAGCAGGTCCTGCTGGAAGTCCGGGTTGCGGATGTGGCGCCGCGCGTTCGAGAGCGTCAGCGAGAGCTCGTTGGCCAGGTTGCGCAGGTCGTGGGCGATGAAGGCCGCATTCCTCGAGAACTCGCCGAAGCGGCGCGTCTCCTCCAGGACCCGCGTTTGGCGCTCTTCGGCCAGGTAGCTCGCCACCTGTCGCGACAGGGTCTCCAGCAGCTCCTCGTCCTCCGCGTCGAGTCGGCCCGCAGCGGGGGGGCGCGTCAGCACCAGGAAGCCCAGAAGCGCGTCGCGATGCTCCAGCGGCACCACGACCCAGGCGTTGCGCCAGCTCTGCAGCCAGGCCGGCACCCAGGGCTGGTAGCGCAGGCTGCTCGGGTCCCCCGGCTCGCCCAGGTCGAGGACCAGGTCGCGCCGCGCATCGAGCTCGCGGACGAAGCGGTCGTCGACTGCCAGCTCGCCCGAGGCCACGGGAAGCCCGGGACCGGCGACGACGCGCGCCAGCACCTCCGCCTCGCGGATCCACAGGGCACCCGACGGGCTGCCCACGATCTCGGCCACGGCCTGGAGCGCCCGCTCTCGCAGGGGAGCGGCGCCGATGGGAGCCGACATGGCCTCGGCGAAGCGGTGCCAGTTCTCCCGGTAGTCCTGCCGGTAGGTGAACAGATAGCGGATCAGTCGACGCTGCCAGATGCGCCGCACGGTGGGGGAGGTGACCAGCAGGGCCAGGCCCAGCA
>CAZYOL010000156.1:0-11106 GCA_964649065.1 uncultured Spirochaetales bacterium | reverse complement strand
TTGCCGTTTCTTGTGGCGCGTACCACGCTTGCCCGCCCGTGCCGGAATGGCGGCCGTCGAGCATGAACTTCTCGGTGCCGAGGCGCACCTGGCGGGCGTCCTCGTAGAGGGCCGTGGTGTCCTCGACCAGCTCTCGCCAGCTGGCCACCGGCCGTACGTTCACCTCGAGCACGCCCGGGTCGGGCGTCACGCTCATGCGCTCGACGCGCGGGTCGGAGGGCATCGGATAGCCCTCCAGCACCACCGGCGCCTGCAGCTCGCCCGCCGTGGCCTCCACCGCCGCCAGCAGCTCCAGGTAGTCCTCCGCCGTCCGCAGCGGCGGCATGAAGACGTGGAGCCGGCCCTCGCGCTCCTCGATACAGAGTGCCGTGCGCACCACGTCGTCCGGGTCGCCCGGGTCGCCGAGCTGCTGGGGCTGCGGCGCCGGCCCCGTGTCTCCGGCCTCCTCGCGATGCACGCGCGGGCTGATGTGCAGCTGCTGCGGAGGGTGCAGGCCCGGCGGCTCGGCGAAGCCCCAGCGCACGGGCAGCGGGCCGCGCTCGGCCAGGGGGTCCAGCGGCTCGGACCAGGCTCGCCTCTCGGGCGGCTGCCAGGGCAGCCGATCGAGGGGCAGGCGCATGCCCATCGGAGAGTCGCCCGGGATGAGCCGCAGGTGGCGGCCCCGCAGCATCCACAGACCGCTCTGCCACTCGGGCCCCCGCGGCCCGGGGGCGCGCTGCAGCGGCAGCACGACACCGACCGACGTTCCCAGGCCGCGCTCGAAGACCCGGCGCAGGCGCTCGCGCGCCACCGGGTCGGCGAGCCGATTGTCCTGGGCCTCGAGGTTCACCGGCAGGTCGCCCTCGCTGCGCAGGTGCTCCCAGGGGTCTTCGTAGGCCGGGATCGCGTGCTCGGGATCGATGCCGAGGCGCGCGGCCAAGCGGCCGAGGAAGCGCTGCGCATCCTGCGACGTGAAGGGGCCCGGCTGCGCCCCGTCGGCCAGCAGCTTGGGGTCGTTCCACACGGGCACTCCATCCGGGCGCCACCAGCAGCTGAGCGCCCAGCGGGGCAGCGGCTCGCCCGGGTACCACTTGCCCTGGCCGAAGTGGAGCAGCCCGCCGGGGGCCATGCGCAAGGCCATGCGGCGCAGCAGCGCCTCGCCCCGGCGGCGCTTCTCCGGCCCCACGGCCGCCTGGGTCCACTCCTCGCCGTCCATGTCGTCGACGGCGACGAAGGTCGGCTCCCCGCCCAGGGTGAGGCGTACGTCGAGGCGCTGCAGCTCCGCGTCGACCCGCTCGCCCAGGGCGTCGATGCGCTCCCAGGTCGCGTCGTCGTAGGGCTTCGTGACGCGCGGATCCTCGTGGATGCGCTCGACGCGCATGCCGAAGTCGAAGCTGACCTCGCAGTCCTCGACGCCGCCGGTCAGCGGCGCGGCGGAGGCCGGATCGGGCGTGGCGGCCAGCGGCAGGTGGCCCTCGGCGGCCAGCATGCCGGAGGTCGGGTCGAGGCCGATCCAGCCGGCTCCGGGCAGGTAGACCTCCGCCCAGGCGTGGAGGTCGGTGAAGTCTTCCGCCGCGCCGGCCGGGCCCTCGAGCGGCCGCACGTCGGGTCGCAGCTGGATGAGGTAGCCCGAGACGAAGCGCGCCGCGAGCCCGAGGTGACGCAGCACCTGCACCAGCAGCCAGCTGGTGTCGCGGCAGGAGCCGGAGCAGCGCTCCAGGGTCTCCTCGCAGCTCTGCACTCCGGGCTCCATGCGGATCAGGTACTGGATCTCCTGGCTCAGGCGCTGGTTGAGCGCCACCAGGAAGTCGACGGTGCGGGCGGGGCTGCGGTCGATGCTGGCCAGGAGGCTCTGCAGGCGGGGCCCGGGCGGGGCGCAGTGCAGGAAGGGCGCGAGCTCCTGGGCCAGCCAGTCCGGGTAGGCGAAGGGCAGCTCCTCGGCCTCGGGCTCGACGAAGAAGTCGAAGGGGTTGACGACCGAGAGCTCGGCCACCAGGTCCACCTCCAGGGAGAGCTCGCGCACCTTCTCGGGGAAGACGGCGCGCGCCAGCCAGTTCGCCTGGGGATCCTGCTGCCAGTTGAGGAAGTGCCCGGCGGGCTCGATGCGCAGCGAGTAGCTCAGCACCGGCGTGCGGCAGTGGGGCGCCGGACGCAGCCGCACGATCTGCGGCGACAGCTCGACGCGTCGGTCGTAGCGGTAGGCGGTGCGGTGATTCAGCGCGACTCGGATGGCCATGAGGGTGCCCAGAGCATAGAGGGTCGACGGGGTCGGTGAGCGTGCGGGAAGCGGCGCATGCTTTCCGAGGGCCAGGGCGCGCGATAGCCTAGCCAGGTGACGGCGAAGGCAGCCAAGGCGGCGGCCGGAAAGGCCGCCAAGGGCCCGGAGACGGCCCTCTTCGAGGGCTACGAGCGCCTGTCGGGCGCCTTCGACGAGTTCTTCTGCGAGAAGGGCTCCCCGCACCGTCCGGTGGCCCGCGTGGTGCGCCGCCTCGACGAGCTGGGGCGGGGCGAGTTCCGGCGCCGCCAGAAGCTGGCCGATACCACCTTCCTGCGCGGCGGCGTGACCTTCTCGATCTACGACGGCTCGGGCTCCACCGAGCGCATCTTCCCCTTCGACCTGCTGCCGCGCATCGTCTCGGCGGGCGAGTGGTCGCGGGTCTCCGACGGCCTCACCCAGCGCATCCGCGCCCTCGACCACTTCCTGGCCGACGTCTACGGCGACCAGCGCATCCTCGCCGAAGGCGTCGTGCCCCGCGCCCTGGTGCTGGGCTCGAAGGCCTACCGCAAGGAGATGCGGGGCATCCGCCCGCCCGGCGGCGGCTACGTCCACATCGCGGGCATCGACCTCATCCGCGACAAGGACGGCCAGTTCTGCGTGCTCGAGGACAACGTACGGACGCCCTCCGGCGTCTCCTACGTGCTCGAGAACCGCGAGATGATGAAGAAGGTCTTCCCGGAGATCTTTCGCGACTGCGAGGTCTACCCGGTGGAGATGTACCCGACGCGCCTGCGCGAGGCGATGCTGGAGATCGCCCCGGCGGGCAGCGAAGAGAAGCGGCTGGCGCTGCTGACGCCGGGCCCCTTCAACTCCGCCTACTTCGAGCACAGCTTCCTGGCCCGCCGCATCGGCTGCGAGCTGGTGCAGGGCAGCGATCTCTTCGTGGAGGACGACCGCGTCTACGCCAAGACCACCCACGGGCCGCGGCGCATCGACGTGCTCTACCGGCGCATCGACGACGACTTCCTGGATCCCGAGGTCTTCCGCAAGGACAGCATGCTGGGCGTGCCCGGCCTGGTGCGCGCCTACGCCCGCGGCAACGTCACCCTGGTGAACGCCATCGGCAATGGCGTGGCCGACGACAAGGGCATCTACCCCTACGTGCCGGACATGATCCGCTTCTATCTCTCGGAGGAGCCGACCCTGCCGCAGGTCCGCACCTACATCTGCGACCGCGACGAAGACTGCAGCTACGCCGTCGAGCACCTGGACGAGCTGGTCGTGAAGGCCGTGAACGAGGCGGGCGGCTACGGGATGCTGGTGGGACCCAAGGCCTCGCGGAAGGAGGTGGCGGAGTTCCGCGAGCGCGTGAAGAAGGACCCGCGCAACTACATCGCCCAGCCCCTGGTGGAGCTCTCCGCCTGTCCCACCTGGACGCGCCAGGGCGTGGCGCCGCGACGGGTCGACCTGCGGCCGTTCATCGTCACCGGCACCTCGAGCTGGGTGCTGCCCGGCGGCCTCACCCGGGTCGCCCTGGTGAAGGGCTCCTACGTGGTGAACTCGAGCCAGGGTGGCGGCTCCAAGGACACCTGGGTGCTCGGCGGGGACGCCGCGTGATCTCGCGGGTGGCCGACAGCTGCTTCTGGCTCACGCGCTATCTCGAGCGGATCGACACCCTCGCGCGGCTGCTCACGGTCAACCACAGCTTCCAGCTCGACGTGGGCGGTCGTGCGGCCGAGCCCTGGCGTCCCGTGGTGGTGGTCTCCGGCGCGGAGGACGCCTTCGTGGAGCGGGTGGGCGAGAAGAGCGTCGACGACGGCGAGGCGGTGCAGGAGTACCTCACCTGGTCGGCAGAGGAGCCGGCCTCCCTGTGGTCGTCGCTCCGCTACGCCCGGGAGAACGGGCGCACCATCCGCGAGACCATGAGCCTCGAGATGTGGGAGAGCATCAACGACCTCTACCTCTGGATGAAGGGGCGCAGCGCCCGCCGCCTCTACCAGAAAGACCGCAACGCCTTCTATGACCACCTCTGCAAGCAGTGCATGCTCTTCCACGGCATCTGCTACAGCACCATGCTCCACGAGGAGCCCTTCGTCTTCATGAAGCTGGGGCGGGCCGTGGAGCGGGTGGGCCAGACGGCGCGCATCCTCGACGTGAAGCACCACAGCCTGGGCGACAAGACACGCGAGGAGGAGACTCCGGCCGACGCCGCCGCCTGGCTGGCCATCCTGCGCTCCTGCTCGGCGGTGGACCCCTTCTTCAAGAAGGATGCCAGCGTGCTGGGCGGCTCGAGCGTGGCCGGCTTCCTGCTCTTCGACCGCACCTTCCCGCGCGCGGTGCTGCACAACCTCGACCGCGCCCGCGGCCTGATGATGCGGCTGCGGGAGGCCGATCCGCCCCACATCCAACGCGCCTCCTGGGAGCGCCTGGAGCGCATGCGCGGCACCCTGCTCCAGATGACGCCCGCCACGGTGCGGCATCAGGGCGTCCACGAGGTGCTGACCTGGATCGTCGGGGCCACCACCGAGCTCTGCCAGGCCATCCACGACGACTACCTCGACCCGCCCCTGGACCAGCTCCGGGCCAGCGTCCAGGCCAAGAAGCAGGTCTCGCGGCAGACCCAGTCCCAGCAGCAGGCCAGCGCCCCGTAGCTCAGCGGGCGGCGATGCGAACGCCGTCGGAGACGCGCTCGCCCGGGTAGAGCACCACCCGCTCGCCCAGCTCGAGGCCCGAGCGGATCTCCGCCTCGAGGCCATTGCGCTGGCCCAGCTCGACGGGGCGCAGCCGCGCGCGACCGCCTTCGACGACGAAGACGGCCCAGTGGCCGTCGCCGGAGCGGCGGAAGAGAGAGGAGAGGGGCAGCACCAGCAGCTCCTCTCCCTCCCAGAGCACGATGCGCGCCTCCACCCGGTAGCCGTGGCCGAGGCGCCGCCAGTCCTCGTGGGGGCTGGTGAGGTCGATCAGCGCGTTCACCCGCTGCTCCTCGATGCCGAGGGCCGAGACCTTGGTGAAGCCGAAGGGCTCCACCCGGCGCACGCGCCCGGCCAGGGGCAGGGCGCCGCCCCACTCCTCGATCACCACGCGCTGCCCCTCTTCCACCTTCACCGCGTCGGCGGACAAGAGGTCGACCACGATCTCGAGGTCCGTCGGATCACCGATCTCCACCAGGGCCTCGCCGGCCTGCACCACGCCCTCGCTCTCGCGCACCACGCGCAGCACGCGGCCCGACACCGGAGCGTGCAGGGGGATGCACTCGCACTGGCCGCGGGAATCCGCCGGGCCGAGGAAGCTCACCAGGCGGGCCCGGGCGCGGTCGAGCTCGAAGCTGCGCTCCTGCAGGGCGGCGCGCGCGGTGGCGACGGCCGCCCGCGCCGTTCGGTACTCGCGGCGCGCCGTGTCGAGGTCGCGATCCGCCGCCACGCCGAGCTCGCGCAGGTTGCGCTGGCGCTCGAACTCGGAGCGCGCGTAGTCGAGCTCGGCCTCGGCGCGGGTCACCTCGGAGCGCGCCAGCTCGAGAGCGGCCTCGGCCGCGCGCACCGCCGCCTCGCCCTCGATCTCGCTGCGGGCGTCGAGCAGGATCGGATCCACGGGCTCGATCTCGGCCACCACCGTCTCGCCGGCGATCACCGTATCGCCCACCTCCACCTCGACGCGGCGGGCGCGGCCGATCACGGGCGCCGAGAGCTCGAAGACGTCGCGCACCCGCGTCTCGCCCTCCTCGTCGATGGTCACGCGCAGCGGGCTCGGGCGCAGCTCCAGCACGTCGACCAGCACCGGCTGCGGACGGAAGGCGAAGACCAGGCCGCCCAGCAGGAGGAGGCCCAGCACGCCCCAGAGCAGCAGGCGGCGCCGAGCGGGGCTCACGGCCAAAGCCTCACTCACGGGTCTTCAGTACGGCGATCAGGTCCAGGCGATCCAGCCGGCGCCGTACCAGCAGGGCCGAGAAGACCATCGCCGCCAGGGCGATGCCGATCGCCCAGCCGAAGGTCGCCGGCTCGAGCACCAGCGGCACCCGGTAGAGCTCGGTTTCGAAGCGGTCGGAGATCAGCCAGGAGAGAGCGCTCCCCACCGCACAGCCCAGCGGAAGACCGAAGAGCACCAGCAGCGCCACCTCGCCGAGCAGGATGTAGGAGATCTCCAGGCGGCTCAAGCCCAGCACCCGCAGCGTGGCGAGCTCGCGGCCACGCTCCGAGAGGGCGACCCGCGTGGTGTTGTAGGCCACCCCGAAGGACAGCATGCAGGCGAAGGCCGCGAAGAAGGAGATGAAGATGTACATCGTCTCGGCCAGGGTCTCGCGGAACTTGCCGATGGCCGCCTCGCGGATCATCACGCCCGATACCGCCGGGATCTCCTTGAGGGCCCGGTAGAGCTCGGCTTCCCGCTCCGGGTCGACCACCAGGTGCACCTGGCTGGCCAGCGGGCGCTCGTGCATCAGCCGGTTGAGCGCGCTCATGTCCATGTAGGCCGGCGTGCCGAGGTAGGTCTCGAAGAGGCCCGCCACCGGCACGTCGAGGGTCGGCCGCCGGCCTTCGAGTACCTCGACCCGCACCGAGTCGCCTGCCGAGACCGCCAGGATCTCGGCCAGCTTCGAGGAGAGCAGGAGGCCCTCGCGGGGCACGGGAACCGGCCCGTGCTGCGAGTCGTGGGCCGGCGCCAGGCGGGCCTCCGGCGGGATGCCCTGGATGCCCTCCCGGTGGGAGCGGGACCCGGAGCGCAGGCGTGCCGCGACCAGACGCGCGGGCTCGGCGTGGAGCACTCCGGGCAGGCTCTCGAAGGCCTCGGTGACGAAGTGGCTGCGGGCCTCGACGAGGCCGACGCTGAGATCCTGGCGCTGGGCGTCGACGAAGTAGCTCTCGATCAGCTCCTCGACCGAGTCGCGCCACTGCAGCGCCGTCACCAGCAGGCCCACGCCCATGGCCACTCCGGTGGCGGTGAGCGCCGCGCGCAGCGGCCAGCGCAGGATCGAGCGCAGGATCATGCGGGTGGGCTGGTCGAAGGGATGCGTCAGCGCCGAGCCCAGCCCGGTGGCGCGGTAGAGGGGCGGCGCAGGCGGGCGCATCGCCTCGGCCGGCGGCAGGCCGACGGCGCGGGCCACCGCACCCAGGGCCCCGACCAGGGCCGAGGCCAGGCTCGCCGCGGTGGCCAGCGCGAAGACGCTCCCGCTCGGCCGGAAGAAGACGAAGGGGAAGCGGTAGAGCTCGGCGTAGATGCCGGTGGTGACGCGCCCGAACCACCAGCCGAGGGCACTGCCCAGCAGCACGCCGACGGCGCCGATCACCAGCACCAGCTTCACGTAGTGCCAGCCCACGGCCAGGCTCGAGTAGCCGAAGGCCTTGAGCAGCCCGATCTCGGCGCGCTCGATGGCGATCAGGCGGCTCAGCACCATGCTGGTGAGGAAGGCCGCCACGGCCAGGAAGATCACCGGCATGATCGTGGCCATGTTGGCGAGCTGGTCGATCTCGCTGGTCAGGAACCAGTGCGAGATCTGGTCGCTGCGGTCGTAGGCCCCGGTGCCGCCGTAGCGATCCAGCAGCTCGTCGAGGCGGCGGATCACCCCCTCGGGCCGGGTGCCGCGGGAGAGCGAGAGCGCCAGGTCGTTGAAGGCGCCGTCGAGGTCGTAGGCCGAGGCCAGGGCCTCGCGGCCCATCCAGATCACTCCGAAGCGCAGCTCGTCGGGCATCAGCGCACCTGGGCCCATGGCGTAGACGAACTCCGGCGAGAGCGCGATGCCGACCACGTCGAGGCGGCGCATGACGCCGTTCACGAGCGCGCGGAAGTGGCTCCCGGGACGCAGGCCGTGGGCCTCGGCGAAGGCCTCGCTCATCACGGCCTCGTCCGGGCGCCCCGGCTCGACGCTGCGGCCGGCGCGCAGGGTGATGCGGTTCAGCAGCGGCTCGCCGCGCTCGGGAATCGAGACGAGCCGGCCGATCACCGGCTCCTCGAAGCCCTCGATGTCGAGCAGCGCGAGCTTCGAGATGCGGGTCTGCACCGTCCGCACGCCCGGGATGGCCGAGATGCGGCCCGTGAGCTGCTCCGGAGCGCGCTTCAGGCTGCCGAAGACCTCCGCGAAGTGGCGGCGCTCGTAGTAGGCCTGCGCGGTGTCGCGCAAGGCCTGGAGGGAGCCGAGGCTCATGATCAGCACCGCCACGCCGGAGGCGATCACCATGCCCACGGCCAGCACCTGGCCCCGCAGCCGCCACAGATCTCGCAGCAGCTTGCGGTCGAGCGGGTGCAGAACCGACGCCCCCTTCACCAGGAGAGCTCCCGGGCCGGGCGCCGGCCCGCGTTCTCGCGCACCTCGACGATGCGCCCATCGGCGAAGCTGAGCACGCGGTCGGCCATGTCGGAGATCGAGGCGTTGTGGGTGATGAGGGCGGTGGCCGTGCCGAGCTCGCGATTCACCTGCTCGATGGCCTCGAGGACCAGCACGCCGGTGCGGCTGTCGAGGGCCCCGGTGGGCTCGTCGCAGAGCAGAAGCTCCGGCTGCTTGGCGATGGCGCGGGCGATGGCCACGCGCTGCTGCTCGCCGCCCGAGAGCTGGGCCGGGAAGTGGTCCATGCGGTCCTGGAGCGCCACCAGGGCCAGCGCCTCCTCGGGAGACATCGGGTGCTCGGCGATCTCGGTCACCAGGGCCACGTTCTCGCGCGCCGTCAGGCTCGGGATCAGATTGTAGAACTGGAAGACGAAGCCCACGTGGCGGCGCCGGTAGGCCGTCAGCTGGGCGTCGCCGCGGGCACCGAGCTCGCGGTCCCGGAAGCGCACGCGGCCGGCGCTGGGCGTGTCGAGTCCTCCCAGGATGTTCAGCAGCGTCGACTTGCCCGAGCCCGAGGGCCCCACCAGCACGATCAGCTCGCCGGCCGACAGCCTGAGGTCGACCCCGCGCAGCGCGTGCACCTCGATCTCGCCGCTCACGTAGACCTTGGTCAGACCCTCGGCCAGGAGGATGCAGTCGGGCGCGGCCGCTGCCGGCGGGGGAGACTCCTGGGGCACGCCGCCTCAGTCGCCGAGAGGGCCGGGCGGCTGCCGGTTGCTCCTCGACGCAATCGGCGTGCTCTGATCGTGGGCCCGCTCCGAGAGCTGCCGGGCGTCGGGGCGCACGCGACTCGTTCCGATGTGGCCCGCGCGCAGGATCTCGCCGAAGAGGCGAGCGGCCTCCAACGGAGCCTGCTCGGCGTCCACGCGAGTGGGGAGATCGACGGACACGGACCCTCCTGCGCGCCGGCTGGGCACCAGCATACCGCGCGGCGCCCGGGAGCGCGGATTGGACCGCTTCCGGCGCCCGGGATTGGCGTCTGGAAGCGCGACGGGCGGCGCCGCTACGGTCGCCCCCCATGCACGCGACATCCGATCGACCCCGAAGGCTCCTCGAGCTCCACCGCCCCGGCCGGCCGCTGCTGCTGGCGAACGTCTGGGATGCGGGAGGCGCGCGCATCCTCGCCGCCCTGGGCTTCGAGGCCCTCGCGACGACCAGCGCGGGTCACGCCTTCTCGCTGGGCCGGGCCGACGGCGAGGTGAGCCGCGACGAGGCCCTCGCCCACGCGCGCGAAGTCGCGCAGGCGACACCGATTCCGGTCAGCGCCGACTTCGAGCGCGGCTTCGGCGACGCGCCGCGGGAGGTTGCGGACTTCGTCTCCGAGGCCGCGGGCACCGGCCTGGCCGGCTGCTCCATCGAGGACTTCTCCGGCCGGGAGATCTACCCGGCCGAGCTGGCGGCGGAGCGCATCGAGGCGGCCGCGGAGGCAGCGCACGCGGGGCCGGGGCTCGTGCTGACCGCGCGCAGCGAGGGCTACCTGCACGGCCGGCGCGACCTGGCCGACGCCATCGCCCGGCTGCAGCGCTTCCAGGAGGCCGGAGCCGACGTGCTCTACGCCCCCGGCCTCACCGACCTCGGGGAGATCCGCGAGCTGGTGGCCTCGGTGGACCGGCCCCTCAACGTGCTGTGTCTGCCGGGCGGCCCGAAGGTCGCCGAGCTGGCCGAGGCTGGCGTGGCTCGCATCTCGGTGGGAAGCGCCTTCTACCTGGTGAGCCTCGCCGCCTTGGCCGAGGCCGCCCGCGAGTGGCGGGAGCAGGGCAGCCACGACTTCTGGTCCCGGGCCCTGCCGGGCCTGGCCCTGGCGAAGGAGCACCTGGGCCGGCCCCAGCCGGCGCGGTAGCCACCGGGACAGCGGGAGCTGTGTGGCCTGGCCCACGCCCCTGTGAGACCCGCGCCACCCCCCTTGGTGAGGGCGAGGCTGGGAGAAGGCGCTCCTCCGAGGCAGGGCTCCCCACCGCGGGAAGACAGGCTTGCTGCGGGCCTTCGCGCAGCCGGGGGCGTCGCCCGTGGGCTTGTGTCGAGATTTCGTTCCCCTAACCTTCCGCCCGAAAGGCCCCCTTGGGCCGGGCTGACAGCAAGCATCTCGATCTTGGTCACTCGACTCCATCATTCGATTCGCCTGCCTGTTCTCTTCGACCCGGAAGGAAACCTTTCCGCCGCGTCCCGAGCTGGATGCGGTGCAAGAAGATCGTCGCGAGCCTGAAAGCTCGGACGTCCCGAGCGGGTCGCGTCGATCGCCATTCCCGGTACCGAACGAGGCCGGGTTCGACAGGACGAGCAAGTGGGCAAGAAGCTTTACGTCGGAAACATTCCCTTCTCGAGCACCGAGGCCGATCTCTCGGATCTCTTCGGTCGCCACGGATCCGTCGCGTCCGTGAACGTCATTACGGATCGTGAGACCGGACGGCCGCGGGGCTTCGCCTTCGTGGAGATGGAGGAGGCCAGTGCAGCCGACGACGCAATCCGAGCACTGGACGGCACCGATTTCGGCGGTCGGAACATTCGGGTGAACGAGGCCCAGGATCGCCGCGGCGGCGGCGGCGGTGGTGGCGGCGGCCGGGGCGGCTACGGCGGCGGCGGCGGTGGCCGCGGCGGC
>CAZYOL010000155.1:0-11123 GCA_964649065.1 uncultured Spirochaetales bacterium | reverse complement strand
GGCGCCAGGTGGACGTCTTCCGGGCCGCGCTCTACAGCGGCCCCGCCCCGGACCTGGCCGCCGCGGCCGAGCGGGCGCGGGCCGGCGGGCCGCGCGCGCTGCCCGCGCCCCCCTTCATGCACGGTGCCGCCCACTGGGCGGCCTTCAGCATGTGGCACGTGGGCGGAACGGTGATCGTCCAGTCGCGCCCCAGGCACCTCGACCCGCAGGACCTGTGGTCGACCGTCGAGCGCGAGCGGGCGACCGCCCTCACCATCGTGGGCGACGCCTTTGGCCGGCCGCTGCTCGACGAGCTGGCGCGGCGCGACTACGACCTCTCCTCGCTGCGGCTGCTGACCTCGGGCGGCGCCATCTTCACCGCGGCGCTCAAGCGGGAGTTCCTGGAGCGGCTGCCCCAGATCAAGATCCGCGACGCGCTGGGCTCGTCGGAGAGCGGCGCCCAGGCCTCGCGCGTCTCGTCCCGCGCGTCCGGCGCCAGCACCGGCGACTTCGACCTCCGCGCAGACAACTGCGTGGTCAGCGCGGACCTGACCCGACTGATCGAGCCCGGCTCCGACGAGACGGGCTGGCTGGCCCGGCGCGGCCACGTCCCCCTCGGCTACTACAAGGATGCCGAGAAGACCGCGCGCACCTTCCCGGAGATCGACGGCAAGCGCTACGCCGTGCCCGGCGATCGCGCCCGCCTCGACGCCGATGGCACGCTGCTGCTGCTCGGCCGCGACTCGGTCACCATCAACACCGGCGGCGAGAAGGTCTTTGCCGAGGAGGTCGAGCACGCGCTCAAGCACCACCCCTCGGTCTACGACACCGTGGTGGTCGGGACGCCCCACGAGCGCTGGGGGCAGCAGGTGACGGCGATCGTGCGCCTGCGCGAGGGCCGCCCGGCCGACGAGGAGGCCCTGCGCGGGGCGGTCGCCCAGCACCTGGCCGCCTACAAGCTCCCCAAGGCATTCGTCTTCGTGGACGAGATCCTGCGCTCGCCCAGCGGCAAGGCCGACTACCGCTGGGCCCGCGATACGGCGCTCAAGGAGCTGGGCTCCCGCGACTGAGCTCCGCCAGCAGCGCGCGGATGCGCGCGGCGTTGGCGCCCAGGTCGCCCTGGCCCATGCGCGAGCGGGAGCGCAGGTCGATGCGCGAGCCCTCGGCGCTGGGCCGCACGCGGATCACCACGTCGTCGACGAACCTGAAGATGCGGGTGGTGTCGCGGGCCTCGATGCGTCCGGTCGCCGGATCGCTGTCGACCAGCGTCAGCTCCAGGGCCTCCACGGCCGCCAGGGCGCGGGCGAAGGCCGGCTCCGGCGCCATCGGCAGCTCCAGGGGCATGAGCTCGGGGTAGGCCTGGCGGGTCGGCTCGGCGAAGCGCGCCGGCTCGTAGGCCAGCTCCTCTCCCAGCTGCCGAGCCGTCGCGACGAAGCGCGGCGGATCGTCGGGATCCGTGGTGATGTCGTTGATGCGCGGCAGGTCGCCGGCCGAGCCCGCCAGGGCGAAGACCGTCCCCGCGATGACCGCTCCCAGCACGGTCCCCAGCACCGCGCGCTCGCGTCCGGGCTGGCCCGACGCGGGTCGCGTCATCCACAGGGCGACCAGGCCCAGCAGCAGGCCCGCCAGGCCGAGCAGCGCTCCCAGCATGAAGGCGTAGAAGCCGCTGGGGCCGACGACTCCGATCTGGATCCCGAGCGGCGCGCCAGCGAAGAGCGCGAGGCCGGCCAGGCCCAGGACGGCCGCCGACGTCGCGACCCGCGAGGGTGTCTCCAACGTCTCCTCCAGAACGGCGGCTGGATCATACCACGCGTGATAGCCTGCCTCGCCGATGAGCCCGATCCGAAGCGAGCGCAGCGGCGGAGTCGTCACCTTCACCCTCGACCGCCCCGAGGCCCTGAACGCCCTCGACGCGGCGCTGCTGGGCGAGCTGGTCGAGCGCCTGGAGGCACTCGACGGCGACGCGGCGCTGCGCTGCCTGATCCTCACCGGAGCCGGCCGCGCCTTTGCGGCCGGGGCCGACATCCAGGCCATGGCCGAGCACGGGCCCGCCGAGGCCGAGGAATTCAGCCGGCTCGGGCACCGGGCCTGCTCGGCGCTCGAATCGCTGGCAGTGCCGACGCTGGCGGCGGTGAACGGCTTCGCGCTGGGCGGCGGCTGCGAGCTGGCCTGTGCCTGCGACTGGATCTACGCCTCGGAGAAGGCCCGCTTCGGCCAGCCCGAGGTGGCGCTGGGCCTGATTCCCGGCTTCGGCGGCACCAGCCGGCTGGCGCGGCGGGTCGGCCTGGCCTGGGCCAAGGAGCTGGCGCTGACGGGCGAGCCGATCGACGCCCAGACGGCGCTCCGCATCGGCCTCGCCAACCGGCTCTTCGCCCCCGAGGAGCTGCTCCCCGGGGCCCTGGCCGCGGCTCGGGCGGTCGCCTCGCGCGGGCCGCTGGCGGTCGCGGCGGCCAAGCAGCTGCTCCAGGAGGGCCAGGATGCGGACGTGCGCCTGGCCCACGTGCTCGAGCAGAAGGCCTTCGCCGCGCTGGCGGCCAGCGAGGACGCCCGCGAGGGCAAGCGGGCCTTTCTCGAGAAGCGCGACCCCGCCTTCGAGGGACGCTAGCCCGAGGTGTCCGAGAAGCTGCTGCACAAGACCCTCGCCAAGCTCGGGGTCGAGAAGATCCGCAGGCACATCTTCCTGTGCGCCGACCAGACCAAGCCCAAGTGCTCCCGCAAGGAGGCCAGCCTCGAGTCCTGGGACTACCTGAAGCGCCGCCTGAACGAGCTGGGACTCACGGCCGAGGGGGGCATCTACCGCACCAAGGCCAACTGCCTCCAGGTCTGCATGTTCGGACCGGTGGCGGTGGTCTATCCCGAGGGCGTCTGGTACCGCGACTGCACTCCGGAGGTGCTGGAGCGCATCATCCAGGAGCACCTGATCGAGGGTCGGCCGGTGGAGGACTACGTCATCACCCGGCGTCCGCTTCCGACGCCGGGCTGAGCCGAGCCCGCGGCCGGCTCAGCCGGTCTTGAAGCGATCGATCTCGCGCTCGAGCTGCCCGGAGAGGCTCGAGAGCGAGCGCACCATCTCGTCGATCGCCGCCGAGCGACTGGAGGTCTCCTCGGTGACGTCGCGGAAGATGAGCAGCGCCCGACGGATCGCCTCGCTGCTCTCGGCCTCGGCCCGCGTCGACTCCGCGATGCGTGCCGAGCGGTCGGCGACGCTCTCCACCGCCGTCGTGATGCTGCGGCTCTCCTTGCGCTGTCCCGCCGCAGACTGGCTCACCTGCTGCCCCAGCGTCCGGACCTGCTCCACCAGGCTCGTGATCTCGCCGGTGGCGCGCCGCTGGCTGCGGGTGATGCCGAGGATCGACTCGACCTTGTCCTTCACCTGCAGGAAGGCCTGGTCCACCTGGGCCAGGTCCGTGCTCTGGCGGTCGGTGGCGGCGGCGATCTCGTCGGCGCACTCGGCGGAGCGCGCGGAGCGCTCCCGGATCTCGTCGAGGGAGCTGAGGGCCTCCTGGGAGAGGACCACGCCCGAGCCCACCTTCTCGGAGCCCGCGGCCACCACCTCCACCGCGGCCCGGGTCTCCTGCTGCACGCCCGAGATGATCTCCTCGATCTGGCGGGTGGCCCGCCCGGTGCCGTCGGCGAGGCTGCGCACCTCGTCGGCGACGACGGCGAAGGCGCGCCCGTGCTCGCCGGCGCCGGCCGCGATGATGGCGGCATTCAGCGCCAGCAGGTTGGTCTGCTCGGTGATGCCGCCGATCACCTTCAGGATCTGGCCGATCTCCTCCGAGCGGTCGCGCAGACGGGTGACCTGGGCGCGCACCGAGTCGAAGGCGCCGGAGATCTCGTTCATGGCCGTCACGGTCTCGCGCACCGAGTCGCTGCCGCGACGCGCCGCCTCGCGGCTGTCGCGGGTCAGGCGCTGGCTCTCGCCGGCGTTGCGCGCCACCTCCTCCACCGAGCTGTGCAGGTCTCCCAGGCGGGCGCCGCTGTCGCGGGTGGCGAGGTCGAGGGTCTCCACCTCGCTGGACACCCGGTCGATCTGCTGGGCCAGGCCCAGGGCCTCGCCGGAGGCGGTCTCCAGGGCGCGGGCCAGCTCCTCCATGTGGCCCGCCACGTCGGCGATGGTGGCGTCGAGCTCGCTGACCGAATCCGAGGTGGTGGCGGCCGTGTCCGCCAGCTCGGCCGCGCCGCTCTCGATCGATCCCGAGGCGTGCACGACCCGGTCCACCGAGGCGGAGGCCTCCTCGATGGCCCGGCGCTGCCGCTCGGCCGCGCGGGTGAGGCTGCCGCTGCTGTCCTCCAGGGCCGCGGTGACCGTGGCCACCTTCTCGATGCTCTGGCGGGCGCTCGAGAGCAGCTCCTGCAGGCTGTCGGCCATGTGGTTGAAGGTGCGCGCGACCCGGCCGATCTCGTCTTCCCCGGCGCCCGGCACGCGGGTGCGCAGGTCGCCGCGGGCCACGGCCTCGGAGGCCTCCGCCACGGCGGCCAGCGGCTGGGCGACCGAGCGGCCCAGCCGCCGCGACGTGAAGGAGGCCACGGCGGCCACCAGCAGCAGCACGCCGAGGCCCAGCGCGCCGTAGAGGCTCGCCCGCTCGGCCAGCTCGTTGGTGTGGCGACGCAGGAAGAGGGTGCCCACCGGCTCGCCCTCGAAGCGCACCGGCCGAAAGAGCTCGAGGGCGCCGTCCCCGAAGCTGTGTCCAACTTCCGCGAGCGGGGGCGCCTCGAAGTCCCGGGCGCTCTCCTCGCGCGCGAAGTGCGCGAAGGGTGTGCCTCCGCGGTCGTAGAGGACCGCCGCCGTCACCGCTTCGGTGGCGGCCAGCGTCCCGAGCGCCTCCTCTCCCGTGCCGACGTCCAGGAAGGCCAGGGCGATGGCGCCCTGCAGCTCGACGACGCCCGCCAGGGTCTCGGTTTCGCGCAGCATCGAGCGCTTCAGGCTGCTGAGGTCGTAGGCGACGAAGGCGACGCAGGCGAGGGTCAGGGAGACCGCCGTCGTGCCGAGCACGTGCAGGGCGATGCGCCGGTGGATCGAGCTGGAGGCTCCCTGTCTCACGGCCTGGCCTCGACGATGCGCGCCAGGCCGAGGAGCTTGGCGCTGACCTTGAGCCGGGCCGCGCGGGCGGCCTGGCGGTTGACCTCGAAGCGGATCTTGCCGCCGCTCTCGTAGAGATTGATCGCGGCGCCGTCGGCGGCGTAGCCCTCGCTCTCGCCCACCACCAGCACGCTGCGGCCCCGCGTCGCCTCCAGCAGCTGCCGGCCCCGGTCGCCCGCCCGGCCCGGGACGAAGACCATGTGGCAGTCCGCCGCCGAGACCTCGGTCGAGCGGATCTCCACCTCGCGCCCCTGCACCTGCTTGCCCGAGAAGACCCGGTCGAGGGCCCCGCCGAAGGGACTGCTGCCCAGCACGCAGAGCGCCAGCGGGCTGCCGGGCGCCAGGCTCGCGGCGGGCCACTCGACCAGCCGGGCGAAGTTCAGCAGGAAGGCCGCCTTCACCTCGTACTCGCTGGGGGCGGCCGAGGCAGCTGCCTCCCCCGCCGCGAGTGCCAGCAGCAGACCCAGCCGTGCCCTGCGAGCGGCCCGGCGCGCAGCTCTCACCAGCGCCACGCCACGGTTCCGTAGACGCTGCGCGGGATCAGGGTCCGCTGGGTGAAGCTGCTGGACAGCGACTCGGCGTGCGCGGCGTTGGTCAGGTTCTGGCCGACGATGGAGATCTCGAGGTCGTCGCGGGGCCGCCAGCCGAAGCGGGTGTCGAGGCGGAGGTAGTCCGACACGGCTCCCCCGTTGGTCTGGTCCACCCAGGCCAGGCTCCCGTCCAGCTCGAAGCCCCAGGGCAGATCCACCTGCGAGCCGAGCTGCACCTGGTGGCGCGGCGTGCTCTCCTGCACCGGGTCGACCAGGCCCGTCGTGATGCCATCGTCGTCGTTCACCGAGAGCTGCATGTAGGTGTAGTTCAGCAGCAGCGTCCACCAGGAGGTGGCCCGCAGGCGCGTGGAGAGCTCGGCGCCCCAGCCGTGGGCGTCGATGGCGTTGGCGACGCCCACCGGCACGGTCACGTCCATCGGGCCGGGAAAGCCGACGATGGGCGCGCCGAGCGTACTGCTGCGCAGCTGGTCGTAGTAGTTGTAGTAGGCCGCCAGGTCGACCGAGAGCCGATCGATGGGCTGGATCCGGTAGCCCGCCTCGAAGGCGACCAGCTTCTCCGAGTCGAAGCTGGGGTCGCCGGTCAGGGTGGCGAAGAGCCCCGGGCCGGCCTGGGTCAGGATCGTCACGTCGTGCTCGACGCGCGAGGGCGTACGCACGGCCCGCGAGACCGCCGTCCACAGCCGCTGGCGCTCGTCCGGCCGGAAGAGCAGGCGGGCGCTGGGCTGGACCTCGAAGCCGCTGTAGTCGTTGTGCTCGATCTTGGTGCCGACCGTGAGCTGCAGCCTGTCGTCGAACATCTCGATCCGGTCCTGCACGAAGGCGCTGAAGAGGTTGTCGAGGCGGCTGGCCGGCGACAGGAAGACCGGCTGCATCGGGTCGCCGATGTTCTGGTCGTTCAGCAGGCGGTAGCCCAGGCCCCAGACCACGTCGTGGATGTCGAAGAGCTGGACCTGGTGCTCCACCGTGAGGTCGAAGGTGTTGCGGTCTTCGTCGAGGGTGCTGGAGCTTCGCTCGGTGCGGTCGTAGTAGGTCTGCACCTGCAGCACCGAGCTCTCGCCGAAGCGGTGGGTCCAGCGGGCCAGCAGGTTGCCGCCGCTGACGTCGCTCTCGTTGGGCATCGGCGCCAGGCCGGGGGTGGTCGTGTCGATGTCGCCGCCGTAGTAGTCGCCCTGCACGGTCAGGCTGTCGGCGCTGCCGATCTCGGTGTCGATGCGGAAGCCGCCCTGGAGCTTCGACCACTCGTCGTTGGCGGGCACGCCGTCGGCGCTGTCGAAGTCCGCCCGGTTCGTGTACTTGAGGTAGCCCCGGTAGTGGAAGCTCTCGCCGATGGCGCCGCCGTAGCGTCCGGTGCTGATGGCCCGGTCTCGGTTGCCGCCGCCCCCGGAGATCAGCAGGCCCTGGGTCTCTGCCGCCGAGCGGGTGATGATGTTGATCACGCCATTCACGGCGTTGGCTCCCCACAGCGTGCCGCCCGGCCCGCGTACGACCTCGATGCGCTCGATGTCCTCCAGCACCGTGTCCTGCACGTCCCAGAAGGTTCCCGAGAAGAGCGGCGTGTAGACGCTGCGCCCGTCGATCATGACGAGCAGCTTGTTGGCGAATTGGTCGTTGAAGCCGCGCGCCGTGATCTGCCAGGTGTTGGCGTTGAGCTGGGCCACGTGCAGGCCGGGCACGCCGCGCAGCAGCTCGGGGATCGAGGTGGCGCCGGAGCGGCGGATGTCTTCGGAGGTGATGACGTAGACCGCGGCCGCGGTGTCGGCCAGGCTCTCCTGGCGCTTGGAGGCCGAGGTGATCTGGACGTCCATCAGGGCTTCGAGGCTCAGCTCGCCCAGGTCGGCGTCGACCTCGTCGAGCTGGGCGGAGGCCGCGAGCGGCGCCAGCAGCAGGCACGCGGCGAGCCAGCGTGCGGCCGGCGCCGTCGGACAACGCATCGAGATCCCCCCCGGTCGGGGCAGCGGCCGCCCCGCTCCCCGCATCGGCGAGAGAGGGCCGGGCTTGAGGGGGCGGGAGGGCGCCGATGGGCGGGGCGAGGCCGGGCCGGCGGGCCCGGCGCTCGGCTCAGGCGGGGTAGCCGGAGGCGTAGGGCAGGCGGGCGGCGGTGGCCTCGATGGCCTCGCCGGCGGCCTGGAGCACCGCCGTGGCGTTCCAGCTGCCCTCGAGCAGCCGGTCGCGCACGCCCTCCGGGATCTCGACCGCCTGCACGCCCAGGCGGCTGGTCAGTGTCGCCGCGGCGACGTCGAGCGTGAGCTCCTGGGTCGGATCCAGCTCGACCGAGTCCATCAGGCGGCCGCGCTCGGCGTCGGGGAGCGTCGCGCAGACGAGGCCCAGGGCCAGGCAGTTGCCGGCGAAGATCTCGGCGAAGGAGCCGCCGACGAAGGCGCGGAAGCCGTGCCGCATCAGCGCCTGGGGGGCGTGCTCCCGCGACGAGCCCGAGCCGAAGTTGTGGCCGACCAGCAGCAGCGAGGCGCCGGCGAAGCGCTGCTGGTCGAGGGGGTGGTCGCCCTTGGCCTGGGCCCGGTCGTCCTCGAAGGCGTGCTCGCCGAGGCCGTCGAAGCGGACGCAGCGCAGGAAGCGGGCCGGGATGATGCGGTCGGTGTCGATGTTGTCGCCGCGCAGCACGCAGCCGCTGCCGCGGACGCTCAGGACCCGCGCCTCGCTCACAGCAGCTCCCGGACGTCGGCGACCCGACCGCGCAGGGCGGCGGCCGCCACCATGGCCGGCGACATCAGCAGGGTGCGACCCGTCGGCGAGCCCTGGCGGCCCTTGAAGTTGCGGTTGCTGGACGAGGCGCAGAGCTCGCGACCCACCAGCTTGTCCGGATTCATGGCCAGGCACATCGAGCAGCCCGGCTCGCGCCACTCGAAGCCGGCGCTCCGGAACTGCTCGGGCAGCCCTTCGGCCTCGGCCTGGCGCGCCACCTCCTGGGAGCCCGGTACCACCAGGGCCTTCACGCCCGGGTGGACCCGGCCGCGGCGCGCCACGCGCGCCGCCTCGCGCAGGTCCGAGAGGCGGCCGTTGGTGCAGGAGCCGATGAAGGCCACGTCGATCGGCGTGCCGGCCACGGCGTCGCCCGGCTCCAGGCCCATGTAGGCGTAGGCCTCCTCGAGGGCGGCCCGCTCCTCGTCGCCCACCTCGGCCAGGCTCGGCAGCTTCTCGTCGACGCCCACGCTCTGCCCGGGGTGGATGCCGAAGGTCACCGAAGGAGACAGGGCCGCGCCGTCGACCTCGACGCGATCGGCGAAGCTCGCGTCCGGGTCGGAGGCCATGCTCCTCCACCAAGCCAGGGCGCGCTCGAAGGCCTCGCCCGACGGCGCGTGCTCGCGGCCGCGCAGGTAGTCGAAGGTGGTGGCGTCCGGGTTCACGTAGCCGCAGCGGGCGCCGCCCTCGATCGACATGTTGCAGACGGTGAGGCGCTCCTCGACGCTCATCGCCTCGAGCACCGGGCCACCGTACTCGTAGGCGTAGCCGACGCCGCCCTTCACGCCGAGCTGGCGGATGATGGCCAGGATGACGTCCTTGGCGTAGACGCCGGGCGAGAGCTTGCCCGTCACGTCGATGCGTCGCACCTGGGGGCGCGTCAGGGCCAGGCACTGGGTGGCGAGCACGTCGCGCACCTGGCTGGTGCCGATGCCGAAGGCCACGGCGCCGAAGGCGCCGTGGGTGGAGGTGTGGCTGTCGCCGCAGGCGATGGTCATTCCGGGCTGGGTGAGGCCGAGCTCGGGGCCGATCACGTGCACGATGCCCTGCTGGCCGCTGGCCGGGTCGAAGAGGCGGATGCCGTGCTCGGCGCAGCTCCGCTCCAGCGCCACCAGCATCTCCTCGGCCAGGCCGTCGGCGAGGGGACGCCGCTGGGAGTGCGTCGGGATGATGTGGTCGACGGTGGCGAAGGTGCGCTCCGGGAAGCGGACCGGGAGCCCCATCTCGCGCAGCATGGCGAAGGCCTGCGGGCTCGTGACCTCGTGGATCAGGTGCAGGCCGATGAAGAGCTGGGTCTGGCCGCCGGGCAGCTCGCGGACGCTGTGGGCATCCCAGACCTTGTCGAGCAGGCTCGCTCCCATGGCCACCGGGATAGCGCAAGGGGGTCCGATATGCTGGGCGCGATGCACGGCGCGGGGTGCCTGGGCTGGAGCGGGTGGGCACGGCTCGCCGCGGCCCTGCTGGCCGCGCTGGCCGCCGGCCCGACGGGGGCCGAGGGTGGCGATCCCGCGCCGGCCGGCCACTGGAAGCCGCTGCGACCGGCGCGCGACGGGCTCAGCCCCGAGCAGCGCGCCGAGGCCGAGCGCCTGGAGGCGATCGGCTATCTCCAGGGCTACCGCCCCGACGCGCGCCGCGGCGTCACCGTCTACGACCGGGCCCGGGTGGCGCCGCGCCGCCAGCTCTACTCCTCGGGCCACGCCCCGGTGGTGCTGCTGATCGATCTCGAGGGCCGCGAGCTGCACCGCTGGCAGGTGGACTTCGAGGCCGCCTTCCCGGAACACCCGCTCGGCGGCCGGCCCAACAGCCAGTACCTGCGCCGGGCCCTGGCCCTAGAGGACGGCTCGCTGCTGGCGATCTTCGAGGGCATCGGCCTCGTCAAGGTCGACCGCCGCTCGCGGCTGCTCTGGGCCCGGGCCGGCCGCCAGCACCACGACCTGCAAGTGTTGCCCGACGGGCGCATCGCCGTGCTGACCCGCGTGGGCCGCCTGGTGCCGCGCCTCGATCCGGACTGGCCGGTGCTCGAGGACTTCGTCGCCTTCCTGTCGCCCGAGGGCGAGGAGCTCGCCAGCGTCTCCTTGCTGGAGGCCTTCGCCGCCTCCCGGGCGCAGGCGCTGGTCGCCCACCGCCGACACGGCGACGTGTTCCACACGAACAGCATCGAGGTGCTGGGGCCCGTGCCGCCCGGCCTGCCGCCGGCCTTCCGGCCCGGGCGCATCCTGACGGCGCTGAACGCCGTGGGCGTGGTCGCCCTGCTGGATGCCGAGCGGGGCCGCGTGGTCTGGGCGCGCAAGCTGGCGCAGGTGGGCCTGCACGACCCGAGCCTGCTCGCGAACGGCCACCTGCTCTACTTCGACAACAACTTCCAGCCCCACCGCTCGCGGGTCGTGGAGCTTGACCCGAAGAGCGGGCGCAGCGTCTGGGTGCACCAGGGCAGCCGCGAGCAGCCCTTCTACAGCAGCGGCCTGGGCGCGGCGAGCCGGCTGCCCGACGGCCACACGCTGATCACGGAATCGCAGGGTGGGCGGGCCTTCGAGGTGACGCCCGACGGCGAGATCGTGTGGGAGTACTACAACCCGCACCGCGCCGGCGAGGGCGAGCGCCTGATCGCCACGGTCTTCGAGATGCTGCCCCTGCCCGCCGACTACGGCGAGGGCTGGCTCTCGGCCGCCGGGCCCGGCGGCCCCTGAGCGTCGTGTATCCTGGCCGACATGGATCTCCTCGACCCCGCTCCCATCCCCGAAGGCGAGGGGGCGATTACGGGCATGCTGGCGCTGCACGGGGGGGGGGGCAGCGCTCGGGGGCGGGAGGGCCTG
>CAZYOL010000154.1:0-11200 GCA_964649065.1 uncultured Spirochaetales bacterium | reverse complement strand
GATCGAGATGGGAGCCGTCCTGCGCGAGATCGAGGAGCTGCTCGGTCACGCCAGCCTGTCCACCACCGTGAAGTACACGGCAGTGTCGGCCGAGCGGCTGATGGAAGCCTACGACCGCGCACATCCGCGCGCGCGCAAGCCCGGCCGGGGTCGCCGATGAGCGAGACCGGGCTGCGCGCGACCACCGTCGTCGCGGTGGCGCGCGAGGGGCGCATCGCCATGGGCTCCGACGGTCAGGTGACGGTCGGCCAGGCGATCATGAAGCACTCGGCCGAGAAGGTGCGCCTGGCCTCGAAGGGCCGGGCGCTGATCGGATTCGCCGGCGGCGCGGCCGACGCACTGGCCCTGACCGAGCGCCTGGAGGCCAAGCTCGAGGCCCATCCCGGCAACCTCCGGCGCGCGGCGGTGGAGCTGGCCCGCGACTGGCGAACCGACCGGGCCCTGCGCCGTCTCGAGGCGCTGCTGCTGGTGGGCGATCCCGAGCACGTGCTCGTGCTCTCCGGGACGGGCGACCTGATCGAGCCCGACGACCAGGTCGCCGCCATCGGCTCGGGGGGCTCCTTCGCGCTGGCCGCGGCCCGCTCCCTGGTGCGCCACACTGCCCTGTCCGTGGAGGAGGTGGTGCGCGAGTCGCTGCGCGTGGCCGCCGAGATCTGCATCTACACCAACGACCACATCACCGTGAAGGCGCTGCCGTGAAGACGGAGTCGGGGCAGCAGACCTTCACCCCGCGCGAGGTGGTCTCCGAGCTCGATCGCTACATCGTGGGTCAGCGCGATGCCAAGCGCGCCGTCGCCATTGCCCTGCGCAATCGCTGGCGGCGCCAGCAGGTCCCCGAGGAGCTGCGCGACGAGATCGCGCCCAAGAACATCATCATGATCGGCCCGACCGGGGTCGGGAAGACCGAGGTCGCCCGCCGTCTGGCCCGGCTCGCCCAGGCTCCCTTCCTCAAGGTCGAGGCCTCGAAGTTCACGGAGGTCGGCTACGTCGGCCGGGACGTGGAGTCGATCATCCGCGATCTCACCGAGATCGGGGTCGCCCTGGTCCTGGAGGAGGAGAAGCGCGCCGTGCGCGCCAAGGCCGAGGAGCGCGCGGAGGAGCGCCTGCTCGACGCGCTGCTGCCGCCGCCCACGCGCTCCCCCGCCCCGGTGGGCTCCGCCGGCTTCCAGGTCGAGCCGGAGGGCAGCGCCCCGCCCGGCGGCGAGACGCGGGTGTAGCTGCGGCGCTTGCTGCGCCTGGGCGCGCTCGACGAGCGCGAGGGGGACCTCGAGCTGGAGGAGGGCGGAATGGGCCCGACGCTCTCCCTCTTCACGCCCCAGGGCGTCGAGGAGATGGGCATGCAGTTCAAGGATCTGCTCGGGGGGCTGATGCCCAGGAAGACCCGGCGCAGGCGGCTGCGCGTGGAGGCGGCCCGCGAGCTGCTGGTGGCCGAGGAGGCGACGCGGCTCGTCGACATGGACCACGTGCGCGAGCAGGCGGTGGCCCGCGTCGAGCAGACGGGCATCGTCTTCGTGGACGAGATCGACAAGGTCGCGGCCCGCAGCGAGGGCCGGGGCGGGCCTGACGTCTCCCGGGAGGGTGTGCAGCGCGATCTGCTGCCCATCGTCGAGGGCTCCACCGTGCAGACGAAGCACGGCCCGGTGCGAACGGATCACGTGCTCTTCGTCGCGGCCGGAGCCTTCCACGTGGCCAAGCCCTCCGATCTGATTCCGGAGCTCCAGGGCCGCTTCCCGATCCGGGTCGAGCTCTCGAGCCTGAGCGGGGAGGACTTCGTGCGGGTCCTGACCGAGCCGCAGAACTCGCTGGTGCGCCAGTACACCGAGCTGCTGGGCACGGAGGGGGTGACCCTCGAGTGGAAGGAGGAGGGGGTGCGCGCCATCGCGGACTTCGCGGGTCGCGTCAACGCGCGGGGCGACGACATCGGCGCCCGGCGCCTCCACACGGTCATGGAGCGCCTCCTGGAGGACGTGAGCTTCGAGGCCCCCGACCTCTCCGGGACCCATCTCGTCATCGACGCGGCCTTCGTGCGCGAGCGCCTGCAGGGTCTGGTCGAGGACGAGGACCTGTCGCGCTACATCTTGTGACGATGGGCGTGACACCGGGACGGGTTCTCGCGGTCGACGACGAGCGCTTCTTCCGCGAGGCCATTCGCGACGCCCTGCAGCAGGAGGGCATCGACTGCGAGGCCTGCGCCAACGCCCGGGAGGCCCTGCGCCTGGCCGCGGAGCCGCGCATCGGCGCCGTCGTCCTCGATCTGGGGCTGCCCGGATCCGACGGTCTCGAGGTCCTGCGCCAGCTGCGGCGGGAGCGGCCCGAGCTGAAGATCATCGTGCTGGCGGCCCAGGCCGAGCAGCGCGACGTGCTGCCGGCCCTGCGCCTGGGGGCCAGCGACTACCTGGCCAAGCCCCTGCACGACGAGGAGCTGCTGCTGGCGGTGCAGCGGGCCCTCTCCGCGCACGCCCTCGAGTCGGAGCTGCTCCGGCTGCGCGCTCGCCTCTCCCTGCTGGAGCAGCGCGCGGCGGAGCTGGCGGTCTGCGCCCGGGACGCCGAGGCCGAGCTGCGCGACGAGGCCCTGGCGGAGCGGGTGGTTCGCGCCGCCGGCGACATCCTGGAGGCCGAGAAGACCTCGCTGATGCGTCTCGACCCGGAGACCGGGGGCCTGCGCGTGGTCGCCACCACCGGGCGCGAGGAGATGAGCCCGGGCGACATGGACGTCGCGCTGCTCGGAGAAGGGGTGGCCGGTGCGGTGCTGGTCTCCGGCGAGGCGGTGGCGGTCGAGGACCTGGAGGGCGACCCGCGCTTCGCGGAGCGTCCGGCCCTGGCCCGCTACCGCTCCAAGTCCTTCGCCATGGCTCCCGTCCCCGGGGCCGAGGGTCCCGCCGGCCTGCTCTGCGCGACCGACCGGCACGACGGGACACCGTTCGGAGACGGCGACCTGACCCTGCTGCGGCTGCTGGCGCTGCAGCTCGGCTCGCTGCTGGAGAGCGCCCGACCGGCGCTCGCGGCGGAGCCGCCGGCCGCTGCGCCGCCGCTCCCCGAGGAGCCAGGGCCCGTCGAGGAGGTGTGCGACGCGGACGCCGAGCTGGCCCGCGAGATCTGCGACGCCATCACCCAGGAGCTGGAGCCCGAGCGCCTCTTCGCGGCGGCCCTGCGCCCGGTCGCCCGCGCCATCCCCGCCTCGCCGGTCTCGCTCTACCTGATCGACAACGCCTCGGGCGACCTGGTGCTGGAGGCCCAGTCGGAGAACGGCGTCGCCGATCGGCCGCGCCTCGACCGCGGCCTGGGTCTCTCGGGAGCGGTGCTCCAGACCGGCTGGCTGGTCGCCAGCGAGCGGCCCGAGGCGGATCCGCGCTTTCTCGCGGAGGCCGACACGCCGGAGGATGGGGTGGCCGGTCCCCTGCTCTGCGTGCCGCTGCGGCTGCGGGGCAAGGTGCTGGGCATCGCGCGGGCCTTTCCGCGCGATGCCGGCGTCGCCTCGGCACACACCGGGGAGGTGCTGGCAGCCGCGCTCTCGGCGGCGGTGCGCACGGTGCTCCTGTACCGTTCGCTGCTCGAGTCGATCGACGAGGTCGCCGAGGCACGGCGCTCGAAGTCCAGGTCCGGGAGCCCGCAGGCGAGATGAGCCCGATGAAGAAGTGGATCGACAAGGCGGACGTGCTGGTCGAGGCGCTGCCCTACATCCATCGCTTCGCGGGCAAGACGGTCGTGTTGAAGTACGGCGGCAGCGCCATGAGCGATGCGGACCTGCGCGCCTCCTTCGCCGTCGACGTCACGCTGCTGCACGCGATCGGCCTGCGGCCCGTCATCGTCCACGGCGGAGGTCCGCAGATCGGGGCCACGCTGCGCCGCCTTGGGATCGAGCCGCGCTTCATCGACGGCTTGCGGGTCACCGACGACGAGACCATGGAGGTCGTCGAGATGGTCCTCGGGGGCAGCATCAACCGGGACATCGTCAGTCGGATCCAGGCTGCCGGAGGGAGCGCGATCGGGCTGAAGGGCAGCGACGGCGACATGCTGCGCGTGACCCAGCGCCTCGAGGAGGACCGGGACCTCGGTCGCGTGGGTCGGGTCGTCTCGGTCGACGCGGCCCCGATCGAGGCGGTGCTGGCAGCTGGCTACATCCCGGTGCTCGCGCCCATCGGGGTGGACGAGGCCGGGCTGACCCACAACGTCAACGCCGACGAGGCCGCCGGCGCCGTGGCCCGGGCCCTGCAGGCCGAGAAGCTCATGCTGCTGACCGACGTCGAAGGGGTCCGGGACGCGAGCGGAGAGCTGGCTCCCCAGCTCTCCTGCGCCGAGGGCCGCAAGCTGATCGACGAGGGCACCGTGCGCGAGGGCATGATCCCCAAGCTCCGCTGCTGCATGGAGGTGGTCGAGGCCGGCGTTCCGAGGGCCCACGTCATCGATGGCCGCGTCCTGCACGCCGTGCTGCTCGAGATCTTCACCGACAGCGGTGTCGGGACCCTGGTCACCCGGTAGCCGTGGCCAAGCGCGACTTCCTCAGCCTCGCCGACTGGACCGCGGAGGAGCTCGGCCAGATCCTCGAGCGGGCCCGCGAGCTCAAGGGCCTGAATCGCGCGGGCACGCGCCCGCAGACCCTGCAGGGCCGCACCCTCGCCATGCTCTTCGAGAAGCCTTCCTTGCGCACCCACGTCACCTTCGAGGCGGGCATGACCCAGCTCGGGGGGCACGCCATCTGGCTGGCGGCCGACCGCGTCGGAATCGGCACCCGCGAGTCGGCCCGCGACGTGGCGCAGAACCTGTCGCGCTGGGTGGATGCGCTGGTGGTGCGGACCTTCAGCCAGGCCCTGGTGGAGGAGCTGGCCGCCGAGGCGAGCATCCCCGTCATCAACGGGCTGACCGACCTGCTGCACCCCTGTCAGGTCATGGCCGATTTCCAGACCATCGCCGAGCGCATGGAGCTGAAGGACGCCGTCGTCGCCTACGTCGGGGACGGCAACAACATGGCCAACTCGCTGGTCCTGGGGGCGGCCGTGCTCGGCATGACGCTGCACGTCGCCACGCCGGCGAGTCACCGCCCGGCGCCCCGGGTCCGGCGCCGCGCCGAGGAGCTGGCGCGCACGAGCGGCGCCCGGATCCACTTCGGGGAGGATCCGCGGGGCGCGGTGGCCGGCGCCAGCTTCGTCTACACCGACACCTGGACCAGCATGGGCCAGGAGGGCGAGGCGGCTGCGCGTCGCGAGATCTTCGGCCCCTACCGGGTCGACGCGGCGCTCATGGAGCACGCCGGAGCCGAGGCCTACTTCATGCACTGCCTCCCCGCCCACCGGGGCGAGGAGGTGACCGATGCGGTCCTGGATGGCGAGCGCAGCCTGGTGCTCGAGCAGGCGGAGAACCGCCTGCACGCCCAGAAGGCGATCCTGGATCGGCTGCTGCGAGCCGCTTAGCTGCAGCCCGGCCCCCCCGGGGGGGCTCCCGGGCACGCCGCCGTCCTGCCGCTGCGCGGCGGCCGGGCCCGCCCCGGCAGCTCTCCGGTCGCCAGGCCGCAGTCCGGTCCCGAGCCACTCGGTCACATCTCAGCTTTCAGCCGATTTCGGCCGATGGATAGCGGGCCTCGCGGGAACTCCGTTCCCCGGGGAGGGGGCCGATGGAGCTGGCGTTGGACATGGGCGAAGGCGACGACCGCATCCCGAGGCTCGCGCGCGACTGGGAACAGCTCGGCCGCCCGGAGTCGCCCGCCGAGGGATTCCTGCTCTCGCGCATCGACGGCAGGACGCCGTGGACCCTGCTGCGCGAGATCGGCGGCCTCAGCCCCGGCGAGGTCGATCGCTGTCTCTCGCGCTGGCTCGCCTCGGGCGTGCTCGAGGTGGACGCCGGCCCGGAGGCCGGGCCCCCGCGTCGGCCGGTCGCGGCTCCCGCGCCGCCCTCGATCGACCCCGACCTCGATCTCTCGCCCAAGCTGCAGCGCGAGATCCTGGACTTCCAGGTCCAGCTCGAGGAGCGCAGTTACCACGAGATCCTGGGCGTCGAGCGCAGCGCCGATCCGCGCGACATCAAGCGCGCCTACTTCGCCCTCTCCAAGAAGTTCCATCCCGATCGTTACTACGGGCAGCGCATCGGAGAGCTGCGCCCCTGCCTCGAGGCCATCTTCAAGAAGCTGGTCGAGGCCTACGAGCTGCTCTCGGATCCCGCCACGCGGGCCGAGCTGGAGCGCTCGCTGGGCGCGCCTCCCGCGGCCGTGGAGCCGCCGAAGCAGGAGAGGCCCAGCCCGGAGGCCCCGCCCGCGCCGCCGCGCAAGCTCAGCAAGCGCGAGCATCTCGATCGCCTGCGGCGGATGTTCCGGCTTCCCGAGGAGGTGCTGGCCGAGCGCAAGCTGCGCGCCCGCCAGTTCTTCGACGCCGCCCGGCTCGCCATGTCGCAGGAGCAGTGGCTGGCGGCGGCCTCCAATCTCCGCCTGGCCATCGCCTTCGACCCCTGGGAGCGCAGCTACAAGGGGGGCTTCGCCGAGATCCAGGCCAAGGCCGCGGAGGCCCGCGTCGAGAAGCTGCTGGCGGAGAGCGAGGGCAGCCTCGACGCCCGGGTGGGCGAGCAGGCCTTCCGCCTGCTCGAGGAGGTGCTCCACCACCGGCCCGGGGATGCGGAGATCCACCGGCGGGCCGCGCGGCTGGCCATCGAGCTGAACGAGCAGGAGAAGGCCCGCGAGTACGCCGAGCGGGCCTGTGAGCTGGAGCCCGAGGCCTGCCTGGGCCACGTGCTCCTGGCCCGGGCCCTGCGCTGCGCCGGTCTGCGCCGTCCGGCGCGCGATGCGCTGGAGCAGGCTCGGCAGATCGACCCCGCGCATCCGGAGGTGAAGCGGGAGATGGCGGCGCTGTCGCGTCGCTCCCAGGCCGGAGGGAAGGGATGAGTCGCGTCATCGGTATCGATCTCGGGACCACGAACTCGTGCGTCGCCGTCGTGGACGGGGGCAAGCCCGTCGTGATCCCGAACACCGGGGGCTACAAGACCAGTCCCTCGATGTTCGCCGTCTCCCAGGACGGCAAGAGGCTGGTGGGGCACCTGGCCAAGCGCCAGGCCATCACCAATGCCCGTGACACCGTCTACGCCTCGAAGCGCCTGATCGGGCGCCGCTACGACTCGCCGGAGGTACAGAAGGCGAAGGACCTCTGCCCCTACGAGATCGTGCGCGGCCCGAACGACGACCCCCGCATCGACATCGCCGGCAAGACCTTCTCCTGCCAGGAGATCGCGGGCATCATCCTGCGGGAGATGAAGAGCGTGGCCGAGGAGTATCTGGGCGAGCCGGTCTCCGACGCCGTGATCACGGTTCCCGCCTACTTCAACGACACGCAGCGCCAGTGCACGAAGGAGGCCGGCCGGATCGCGGGCCTCGAGGTGCTGCGGATCATCAACGAGCCCACCGCGGCGGCCCTGGCCTACGGCCTGGGACGCTCGGGGGAGGAGAAGATCGCCGTCTACGATCTCGGCGGCGGCACCTTCGACATCTCGATCCTCGAGCTGGGGGACGGGGTCGTCGAGGTGCTCGCCACCGCCGGCAACACCTTCCTGGGAGGCGAGGACTTCGATCGGCGCGTCGTGGAGCACGTGCTCAAGGAGTTCGGGGAGGCCGAGGGCCTCGACCTGCGCGGAGACCTGATGGCCCTGCAGCGCCTGAAGGACGCGGCGGAGAAGGCCAAGTGCGACCTCTCCTCCCTGGCCACCACCGAGATCAACCTGCCCTTCATCGCCAACGATGCCAACGGCGCGCGCCACCTCAACGTGGAGCTGAGCCGCGAGACCCTCGAGAGCCTGGTGGACGACATCGTGCGCGAGACCCTGGCCAGCGTCCAGCAGTGCGTGGTGGACTCGGGCCTCGAGCCCGGGGACATCGACCACGTGGTGCTGGTCGGGGGGCAGACGCGCACCCCGCTGGTCCAGAAGCGGGTCAGCGAGTTCTTCGGTACGGCGCCCCATCGAGGCGTGAACCCGGACGAGGTGGTGGCCACCGGCGCCGCCATCCAGGGTCACGTGCTGGTCTCCGCGGACCGGGACCTGCTGCTCCTCGACGTGACGCCCCTGGACCTGGGCATTGCGACCTTCGACGGACACTTCGCCACCCTGATCCCGCGGAACACCACGGTGCCGACCCGCAAGTCCCACATCTTCACGACCACCCGGGACGACCAGTCCGCGGTCAAGATCCGGGTGCTCCAGGGAACCAGCGATCGCGCCACGGAGAACCAGCTTCTCGGCGAGTTCATCCTCTCCGACATTCCGCCGGCTCCCAAGGGGGTGCCCGAGATCGACGTGACCTTCGACATCGATTCGAACGGCATCGTCTCGGTCTCGGCCCGCGACCTCGCCTCCGCGCGGGAGCAGTCGATCACGGTGAACGCCACCGGCACCCTCTCCGATGAGGAGATCGAGCGGATCATCGAAGAGAACGCCGAGTACGATCTGCCGCGCGGACGATGAGCGAGCCGCGTTCCCTCCTCGACTTCATCGACACCCCCGTCGTGGTGGGGGATCCGGACGGCCGTGCCGTCTACGCCAACCCGGCCTTCCAGCGCCACTTCGCGGCCTCCCGGGGCGACCTCCGGGGGCACGCGCTGGCCGAGCTCTTCGAGGGGGGCGGGCGCGAGGCGGTGCTGATGGCGGTGGCCCGGGTCTGCGAGGGCGGCGCCGCGGTGCGCTTCCGGATCCGCGAGCACGAAGAGGGCTACGCGGCGCTGGCCTCCCCGATCGAGGCCGATCAGGGTCGGGTCGGCGTGGTGATCCTGCTCAGCGAGGAGCTGGCCATCGCCGACCTGGGGCCCGCCCTCCGACGCGAGATCCAGGAGCCCCTCGAAGAGCTCGCCGGACGCCTGGCGGAGCTGGCGCAGTCGCTCGGCGCCGGGGGCCAGGCGCGCCACGGGGCCCTGGTCGACGAGGCTGCCCATCTGGTGGAGCGCCTGCGCAAGCGCTGCGAGTCCTGGAGCGCCCAGCCCGCCAGGCGCCGCTAGCTCGCTAGAATCCGCCATCCCGGAGGACAAGGGTTGGTGGACCGCGAGATTCGACGCGTGTGCCTGGCCTACAGCGGCGGGCTCGACACCTCGGTCATCCTGCACTGGCTGATCGACCGCTACGGCTGCGAGGTCGTGGCCTACACGGCGGACGTCGGCCAGGAGGAGGAGCTGGACGGTCTGCCCGAGAAGGCACGCCGCTCGGGCGCCATCGACTGCGTGGTGCGCGCCCTCCGCGAGGAGTTCGCGCGCGACTTCGTCTTCCCGGCGATTCGCGGGGCGGCCATCTACGAGGGCAGCTACCTGCTGGGGACGGCCCTGGCCCGTCCCCTGATCGCCAAGCACCAGGCCGAGGTGGCGCGCGAGACGGGCTGTCAGGCCGTCGCCCACGGCGCCACGGGCAAGGGCAACGACCAGGTCCGCTTCGAGCTGACCTTCCGGGCCCTGGCGCCGGAGCTCGAGATCATCGCGCCCTGGCGCGACTGGGAGCTGCGCAGCCGTGCCGACTGCATGGCCTACTGTCAGAAACACGGCATTCCCGTGACCGCCACCCTGGAAAAGCCCTACTCGATCGACCGAAATCTCATGCACTGCTCCTACGAGGGCGGGGTCCTGGAGGATCCCTGGCGGGCGCCCGACGAGAGCATGTTCCAGCTGACCACCTCCCCCGAGTCCGCGCCGGAGCAGCCCGTCGAGCTGGTGATCGGCTTCGAGCGCGGCACGCCGGTCTCCGTGGACGGCCAGGGCCTCTCCCCGGCCCGGCTGCTGGCGACGCTGAACCGCCTGGCCGGAGCCCACGGCGTGGGTCGGGTCGACCTGGTCGAGAACCGCTTCGTGGGCCTCAAGTCGCGCGGCGTCTACGAGACCCCGGGCGGGACGCTGCTGCACGCAGCCCACCGCGCCGTCGAGTCGATCACCCTCGACCGCGAGGTCATGCACGAGCGGGATCGCCTGGCGCCGCGCTTCGCCGAGCTGATCTACAACGGCTTCTGGTACGCCCCCGAGATGGACTTCCTGCGCGCCGCCCTGGACGCCAGACAGGAGAACGTCACCGGAGCGGCGCGCCTCAAGCTCTACAAGGGCTCCGTGCGCATCACGGGGCGTCGCTCTCCTGTGTCGCTCTACTCCAGCTCGCTCTCCTCCTTCGACGACTGGTCGGACTACGATCCCTCCCACGCGACCGGCTTCATCCGACTGCAGGGCCTGCGCCTGCTCCGGCCCGATCGCTAGGCGGGGCGGGCCTCCTCGCGCTCACCCAGGAAGCGCAGCAGGTAGGGCAGCGAGAGCTGCATGAGGTCGACCTCCGGGGCCAGCTCGGCGCCCAGGGCGAAGACTGTGGTCAGGGTCTTCGCGTAGAGCAGCAGGTCGGTCGGCAGCTGCAGCCCCGGCGTCTCCTGCAGCAGGGCCTTGGCCCGGTCCTTCAAGGCGAGCACCTGGGCGCCGGAGAGGCCGAGGGCGGCCGCTCCGCCCGTCTCGGCCAGCATGGTCTCGACGGCCCGGCGCACACCGGGCTCCGCCGAAGGGTCCACCATGCGAAGCTCCCGCATGGCCCCCACGAAGTCCTCGGCGTCGCGTTTGAGCAGGGCGTGCATCCCGCGGCGCAGCCCCCGGCGCAGCTCCGGGTCCAGCCGCCGGGACAGGCCGAAGTCCACGAAGAGCAGGCGGGGCCTGTCGCGGGCCCCTGCCTCGTCGAGCACCAAGAGGTTGCCCGGATGCGGATCGGCGTGGAAGAGGCCGTCGACGAAGATCTGCTTGGCGTAGGCGCGCACCAGGATCCGCAGCAGGGCCGCGGGCTCGACGCCCAGGCGCGCCAGACCGGCGCGGTCGCCGATCGCCACGGCGGGCCGGTAGCGCATGGTCAGCACGCGGGCCGAGGAGTGCGAGGCCACGATCTCCGGGACCCGAACCTGCGGATCCTCGGCCAGGTTCGCCGCGATCTCCGCGGCCACGCGGGCCTCGCGCTCGAAGTCGAGCTCCTCGCGCAGCCCGGCGGCGAACTCCTCGAAGAGGCGCTGGCGGGCCGAGGCGCCGAGCCGGCCCCGCGCGACGCGGCCGAGCAGCGCGCGCAGCCAGACGAGGTCGGCCGGCAGGGAGGCGTGCAGCCAGGGGTACTGGACCTTGACCGCCACCTGCTCGCCCCCCGGCAGTCGGGCGCGGTGGACCTGGGCCATCGAGGCGGCCGCCAGGGGCTGCGGCTCGAAGCCGTGGAAGAGCCGCTCGAGCGGAGCGCCGAGCTCGGC
>CAZYOL010000153.1:0-11271 GCA_964649065.1 uncultured Spirochaetales bacterium | reverse complement strand
ATCATCACCATCGAGGACCCGGTGGAGATCCAGCTCGCCGGCGTCGGCCAGATCGAGGTCAAGCCGAACATCGGCCTCACCTTCGCGAGCGGCCTGCGCTCGGTCCTGCGCCAGGACCCGAACGTCGTCCTGGTGGGCGAGATCCGAGACGTCGAGACGGCGGAGATCGCCATCCAGGCCTCGCTGACCGGCCACCTGGTCTTCTCGACCCTGCACACCAACGACGCCGCCAGCGCCATCACCCGCCTGGTCGACATGGGGGTCGAGCCCTTCCTGGTCGGCTCCTCCCTGGCCGCCGTCCTGGCCCAGCGCCTGGTGCGCGTGCTCTGCCTGGACTGCCGCCAGCCCTACGAGGCCTCGAAGGAAGAGCTGATGGAGATCGGCGTGCGCCCGCCCGAGCGCCCGGTGCAGATCTACAAGCCCAACGGCTGCGCCGGCTGCAACTACACCGGCTACCGCGGCCGGCTCGGGATCTTCGAGCTGATGCTGATCGACGACGAGATCCGTCAGCTGGTCGGCCAGAACGTCGACTCCAAGACGATCAAGCACACCGCCACCCGCAAGGGCATGAGGACGCTGCGCGCCGACGGCGCGCGCAAGGTCCTGCAGGGCAGCACCTCCGTCGCCGAGGTGCTGCGCGCCACCGAGGAAGAAGGCGTCGTCGCGCAGATCTGAGGGCCCGCCCCGTGCCGGTCTTTGCCTACAAGGGAGTCAACGAGTCGGGTCGCTCCACGCGGGGCCACCTGGACGCCGAGAGCTCGCGCGCCGCGACCCTCAAGCTGAAGAGCGCGGGCATCTTCCTGACCGAGCTGGTCGAGACGGGCGCCGATGCGGTCCCGGCCCCGGGCGCCGGCTTGCAGCTGAAGCTGCCGAGCCTGCAGCGCATCTCCTCGCTGGACCTGGCCGTGGCCACCCGCCAGGCCGCCACCCTGGTCGGCTCGGACATCCCCCTGGTGGACAGCCTGCGCTCCCTGACCGAGCAGGTGGAGAACGCCCGCCTCAAGACCGTGCTCGGCTCGGTGCGCGACCGGGTCAACGAGGGCGCCTCCTTTGCCGATGCCCTGGCCGCCGCGGGCCCCTTCTCGGACCTCTACGTCGGCATGGTGCGGGCCGGCGAGGCGGGCGGCGCCCTCGACGTGGTGCTGGCGCGCCTCGCGGACTACCTCGAGGGCCAGGTGCGGCTGCGGAACAAAGTCTCGTCGATCATCATCTACCCGAGCGTGATGTTCCTCTCGGCGATGGTCGTCGTGGGCATCCTGGTGACGGTGGTGCTGCCCCAGATCACCGAGCTGCTGATCAGCCTCGACCGCCCCCTGCCCTTCTACACCCGCTGGATCATCGGCCTCTCGCGCTTCTCCGCCGACTGGTGGTGGGCGATCGGCCTGGGAGTCGTGGCGGCGGGCTTCGGCCTGCGCAGCGCCATCGCCACGGAGCGCGGCCGTCGCACCTTCGACCAGCTGAAGCTCGGCCTGCCGGTCCTCGGCCGGACCACCCGGCTGCTGGCCATTGCGCGCTTCACGCGCACGCTCTCGACCATGCTGGCCGGAGGGCTGCCCATCGTCCGCGCGCTGGACACGGCCAAGCACGTGGCCAACAACGTGATCCTCGGCGAGGCCATCGACCAGGCGCGCGAGAGCATCACCGAGGGCGCCAGCCTCGCCAAGCCGCTGCGCGCCAGCGGCCAGTTCCCGCCCCTCGTCACCCACATGATCGAGGTCGGCGAGCGCAGCGGCGAGCTCGAGGCCATGCTCGCCAAGGTGGCCGACACCTACGAGGAGCAGGTGGAGACCAGCGTCTCGCGGCTCACCGCGCTGCTGGAGCCCCTGCTCATCCTGATCATGGTGGGCATCGTGGTGCTCATCATTCTCGCTACGCTCGTGCCGCTCCTCGAAGTGACGAGCTCTCTGTGATGGAGGTCACCCCCGTGCGAATCCGATGTCCCCCCAGCCGTGCCCCCCGCGCCCCCGAGGCGGGCTTCACCCTGATCGAGATCATGGCCGTCGTGCTGATCATCGGCCTGCTCGGCACCGTGGTCGGCGTGGCCGTCTTCCAGCGCGTGGACATCGCCCGGGCGACCACCGCCAAGACCCAGATCAAGCGCCTGGAAGGGGCGCTCGAGACCTACCGGATGGACAACGCCCGCTATCCGACCACCGAGCAGGGCCTGCGGGCCCTGGTCGACGCCCCGACCTCCGAGCCGGCGCCGCGCAACTACCCGCCGGGCGGCTACCTGAACGGCGCCCTCCCCAGGGACCCGTGGGGCGAGCCCTACCAGTACGAATCGCCCGGCTCCCACAACAGCCACACCTTCGACCTCTGGTCCTACGGGGCCGACGGCCAGCCCGGCGGCGAGGGCCCCGATGCGGACGTCGGCAACTGGGCGGAGCAGGAGACCGCCGGGAGCTGAGCGGATGCGGCGAACGCGCGGCTTCACGCTGATCGAGATGCTGGCGGTGGTCGCGATCTTCGCGCTGCTGGCCGCCTTCGTCGCGCCGAATCTTTCGGTCCTCGGACGCCGGGCTCTGCGCGGCGACGCCCGCCAGCTCGCCTCCTACCTCGAGCTGGCGCGCCAGCGCTCGGTGATGACCTCGGTGCCCCACCGGCTCTACCTCGACCTCGACCAGGGCGGCTACCGCATCGAGTGGCTCAAGGGCGACGAGGCGAAGCGGCAGGTGGAGCCGCCTCGGCTCGACCTGCGCGGCAGCGGCCCCCTGCCCCTGGCGGCCCCGCGCGAGGAGAACCGGCGCTACCGCCCCATGCCCGGCTTCTACGGGCGCTTCCAGTGGCTCGACGAGGACGTCTTCTTCGCGGGCATCGAGGCCGAGGAGGGCTGGGTCTCGAGGGGCGACGCCTTCGTGGACTTCGCCCGCGACGGCACTGCGAGCTACACGGTCATCGTCCTCGAGGGCAGCGACGGCCAGGCCCTGGAGCTGCAGATCCTGCCGCTGGCCGAGATCGTCCGGGTGAACGATGTGGAGAGCTAGACCTCGGGCCCCGGCCGGCTTCACGCTGCTGGAGGTGCTCGCGGCCGTGGCGGTGCTCGCGATTCTCTACACGGTGCTGGCCGGCACGGCCATCAGCGGCCTGCGCGCCGAGGGCACGGCGAAGCGCCGCCTCGACGCCTCGCTGCTGGTCGACCGGCTACTCGCCGAGCTGGAGATCCAGATCCAGACCACCGGACTGGTGCCCCGGGTGGGCAGCGAGGAGTTCGCGGCCGAGCGGGAGGGCCAGGAGTTCCTGGTGACCCAGACGGTGCGAGCCTACGACCTGCCGGTGACGAGCGGACCGGAGGGGGAGTCGCAGGTGGCGGCTCTGTCCGACCTGAGCGGCGACGGTACCAGCCCGATCCGATCGATCCAGCTGCGCGTCTCCTGGCCGGAGGGCCTCGATACCCGGGAGGTGGTGCGTACCACCTTCGCTCTGGACCTGAGCGCCCTGTCGCCGGAGCTGGTCGAGCAGGCGGCCCAGGCCGGCGCGCCCGCCGGATCCGGGCTCGGGGCTCCGGAGTCCTCCGGCGGGGCCGCACCCGCGGACGAATCGGGAGACGAGCGATGAGGCGCAAAGCCGCATTCACGCTGATCGAGGTCCTGGCCGTGGTCTTCCTCACGGCCGTCGTGATGACGCTCGCCCTCGACTACTACCTCGACCTCTCGCGCGCCTCCAAGCGCGCGGCAGACCACACGCGCGACGTCCGCCGGGTGACGGCCACGCTGGACCGCCTGGCCCACGACTTCGAGCGCACGATCCTGCTCCGGAAGCCGCCGGAGGTCGACCCGCTCACGCACCCCTGGATCTTCCTGGGGGAGTCCCAGGCCTCCGATCTCGGTGCGGACCGGCTGAAGTTCGTGACGCGCAATCACGTCAGCCGCAGCGGCGAGGCCCACGAGTCCGACCTGGCGGTGGTGTCGTACCAGACCCGCCGCGACGAGGAGGGCCGGCTCGAGCTGCGCCGCTCCACGGAGACCCAGCTGCCCGAGTCGCTCGATCGCGATCTGCCCTACTACGAGGACGACGGCGTGCTGCTGGTCGCGGACGGCCTCTACGACTTCGGAGTCCGCTTCCTCCCCGAGGCCGGCGAGTGGACCGACTCCTGGGACTCCTCCCAGATCCTCGAGTCGGGCGAGCTGCCCCTGGCGGTGGAGATCTCGATCGCCGTACCGGCGAGCGAAGACTCCCTGGGCGAGGAGGAGGCCGTCTCCTACAGCCGTATCGTGATGCTGCCCGTGCGGCCGATCGACCCGGCCAGCTTCGTCTTCGACCCGAACGCAGCGGTCGGCGGGGGCAGCGGCGACCCGACCGGCACCGGGCCCGACGGCGAGCTGACCCGGGACGACATCGCGCGCATCTTCAGCGAGCTGACCGGCGAGGCCCCCCCGGGCGCCTCGGACTCCCCGGGGGGCGGCAGCCCGCCCTTCGGGCAGCGGCTCGACGACTGCCAGCTCAACTCGCGGAACGAGGCTTGCTAGGGGGACCGGAGGTGGTGCGAGCCGGGCGCCGGGCGCGGGCGGGCCGCCACCGGGCGGGCGTGGTGCTGCTGATGGTGCTGGTCTTCGCGCTGCTGCTGACCGGCTCGATCGCGACCTTCCAGCGCCGCTCGATGCTGGACTCGATGATCTCGAAGAACCGGGAGAATGCCGCGCGCGCCGAGGCCCTGGCCCGAGGCGGGGTGCAGCTGGCGAAGGCGCTGCTGGCCCACGACCTGATCCAGGACTCCTCCCAGGGGCTCACGCCGCTCGAGAGCCGGCTCGACCCCTGGGCCGAGCTCGGGCGCAGCGACATCCCGGACGGCAACGGCGGCCTGCTGCGGGTCCAGATCGAGGACGCCGGCTCCCGGCTCAACCTGAACGCCCTTCCGCACGATCACGACCAGACCGAGCCCTTCCTGCAGGCCCTGCTCGAGAAGGTGATCGACGAGATGGAGATCCCGCCCGGCGAGAAGGCCCTCTACGACCCGGACGACCTGGCCAAGAACCTGATCGACTGGATCGATCCGGACGACCTGCGCCTGCAGGGCGGCCCCGAGGACGCCTACTATCAGGACCAGGACCCCCCCTACCGCGCGCCGGCTGGCGGCGGCCCCCTGCTCTCCCTGGAGGACCTGCGGCTCATCGAGGGCTACGACCGCCCGCTGGTGGAGGCCCTGGAGCCCTACGTGACCGTCTACCCCTACGCCCCGGATCCGGAGCAGTCCGGGATCAACCCCAACACCGCCGAGCCCCACGTGCTCTCGCTGCTCTACTACGACGACTCCCTGGCCACCTACCGGCTGGCGAGCGAGGACGTGGTGCGCGCGATCCTGCGGGTGCGCGAGCTCGACGACCGCCTGCTCTGCCCGGGCCAGGAGCAGGAGATCTGCACGCCGATCTCCGAGATCCCCGGGCTGGAGGCGGGCACGGCGGTCTTTCCGCCGCTGGCCTACACCTCGAACGTCTTCACCGTCCAGGCGCGGGCGCAGGTGGGAGACGTGGAGCGGACGGTCGAGGCCGTGCTCGACCGCAGCAATCCGCTGAGCCCCGAGCTGCTATCCTGGCGCGTCCGGTGAGTGGGGCACCGTGCAGCTTCTGAAGAATGTCCTCGGCCTGGATCTCGGTAGCCACAGCATCAAGGCGGTCGAGCTCCGGCAGACCCTGCGCGGCCTCGAGGTCGTGCAGATGCGCATGCTGCCGCGCTCCGGGGCCGAGGTCTCGCTGCCGGAGCTGGTGCGCGGCTTCAGTGAGCTTCACGAGCTCACCACCGCGCACGTCGTCGCGGCCGTCCCCTCGGACCAGCTCGCCACCCGTCCGCTCGACTTCCCCTTCCGGGAGCGGCGCAAGCTGGCCGCCTCGATTCCCTTTGCCCTCGAGAGCAGCGTTCCCTTCGAGCTGGACGACTACCTGACGGAGTGGGGGATCGCGCACCAGGAGAAGAGCCACGCCCGCGTGCTGGCCTCGATCGTGCGGCGCCAGCAGGTCGCCGAGCTGATCGGGCAGCTGCGCGAGGCCGGCACCGAGCCCCGCACCGTGGAGGCGGAGGGGCCGTCGCTGGCCAACCTGGGCGGGGTCTTCGAGCTGCCGGGCACGCGCCTGCTGGTCGACCTGGGCCACCGCAAGACCACCTTCTGTGTGCTCTGCAACGGCCAGGCCGTCGCGGCCCGTGCCGTCCCCGTGGCGGGCGAGGCGCTGACCCGCGCGGTCGCCGAGGAGCGCGGCATCTCGCTGGAGGACGCAGAGCGGGCCAAGTGCGAGGACGGCGTCCTCCACGGCGATCTCAGCGCCAGCGGGCCGCCGGGGCGGCTGATCGACCGGCTGATCCGCGAGACGATGCGCACCCTGGGCTCGGTCGAGAGCCTGGTGAGCCGGGAGGGCGTCGCGCCGATCTCCGCGATCACCCTCTTCGGAGGGGGCGCCGAGCTGGAGCGCCTCGACGAGCTCTTCGAGGAGCGCACGGGACTTCCCTGCCAGCGCCTGGGCCTGCCGCCGGAGGGAGCCGTCGAAGGCCTGGCCGCCGGCGGCTCGCCGCGCCTCTTCGCCCCTGCCATCGCCCTGGCCCTGCGCGGTACCTCCCGGGCGGTCACGCGGCTCGACTTCCGCAAGGACGACCTCGCCGTGCGCATCGACCTCTCGGGCCTGGGCCGCGAGCTGCGCGGCACCGCGGTGCTGGCCGGGGCGGCCGCCCTGCTGGCCGCCGTCAGCGTCGGCGTGGGCCTCTTCGTCGAATCCGGTCGGGCCGTGGAGGTGGAGGACCGGGTCGCGAAGCTCTACTCCGAGGCGCAGCCCGGCCAGCCGCCCCAGGGCAGCCCGGTGGCCGCCATGCGCGAGGCGGTGCGCCTCGCGAACGAGCGCGCCGAGTTCCTGGGCGTCTACCACGGCAACCGCTCCGCTCTCGACCTGCTCGCCGAGGTCTCGCGCCGCATTCCCGCGGACCTCAAGATCTCCGTCGAAGAGCTGGTCATCGATCGCCAGTCGGTGCGCATCAAGTGCAATACCGAGCGCTTCGGCTCGGCCGACCGGCTGAAGGCCCAGCTCGAGGCCACCGAGGCCTTCGGCAGCGTGCGCATCGGCTCGATCGAGCGCGACCGGAAGACGGGGGCCACGCGCTTCAACGTCACCATCGGCCTGGCCACCCCGGAGCGGGCATGAAGGAGATCCTCGCCCGCATCCGCGCCGCCTGGGCCAACCTCGCCGATCGCGAGCGGCTGCTGGTGGGCCTGGCCGGCGGCGCCCTGCTGCTGACCTTCCTCTACCTGGGCCTGGTGTTGCCGATCCTGAGCCAGGGCAAGAACCTGGCCGAGCGACGGCTCTCGGCCGAGCAGCAGCTCCAGGTCATGCGGCGCCTGCGCGTCGAGTACGACGAGGTCAGTACGCGGCTCGACGCGGTCGAGGAGCGCATTCGCACCGGAACCCGCGGCAACCTGCGCACGGCGCTGGAGAACATGGCCCAGCAGGCGGGCGTGAAGATCGAGTCGATGGAGAACCAGGGCGCGCCGGCCGACGACCGCTACACGGAGACGCGCGTCGAGCTCGGCCTGAAGGGCGTCACCCTGCCGCAGCTGGTGAGCTACCTCCACCGCATCGAGACCTCCCGGCAGGTCCTCACCGTCAAGAGCCTGCGGATCCGCACCAAGGGCTCGCGCAGCGGCGAGCCCCAGGACCTGCTCGACGCAACCTTCACGGTGTCGTCCTTCGAGCCGATCTGAGAGCGCTCCGTGCCCCGCCCCCTGCGCTGGATCGGCATTCCCCTCGCCGGCGTCCTGATCACCGGCTTCTTCCTCTTCCTGGGCTTCCCCTACGAGCTCCTGGCCGGGCGCATCGCCCGCGCCAGCGGGGAGGCCCTGGGCGCCCGGGTCGAGATCCGCGATCTGCGTCCCTGGCTCCACTGGGGCCTCGGCGTGCAGGCCTTCGACGTCCGGGCGCGCCTCGACCGGGGTCGGGGGCGCGTCCTCGACTTCGAGCGGGTGGCCGCGCGCCCGTCCTGGTCGCTCTCCTGGCTGCGCCTGCAGCCCGCCCTCTACGCCGTGGCCGAGGGGCCCCTGGGCGCGGCCCGGGGCGTACTGGTCGTGACCGGCGGCCCCTCCTGGGACGGCGAGCTGCACGACGTCGACCTGCGGCAGCTGCCGCTGGACGGCGCCTGGCCCGACACCGCGCTGCGTGGCCTCATGGACGCGGAGGTGGATCTCGTCGCCGCCGCGGAGGGGCCCGAGGGAAGCATCCGGCTCGCGTCGCGGGATGGCTCGATCCAGCTGCCGGGCCTGCCCCTGGCGATTCCCTTCGAGACGGCCACCGGCGACCTCGTCTTCGGTGGCGAGGCCTGGATGCAGATCGTCTCCTTCCAGCTCGACGGCCCCCTGGTCTCGGCGAATCTCGAGGGCCGGGTGGGGCACGCGGCGCAGCTCGCGAATGCCCCCCTCGACATCGATCTCGAGCTGCGCCCCGAGGCGGGCCTGCGGCCGGCCCTGAGCTCCCTGGGCGTGCGGGTGGACTCCGAGGGCGTGGCGCGCATGCGGATCGAGGGCACCACCGGCGCCCCCCAGGTGCGGTAGCGTCCCGCCGGGTGGGCGCCGACGAGCTCCAGAAGATCTTCAAGACGCTCTCCGACCCGACCCGGGTGCGCATCCTGGCCCTGCTGGCGGAGGAGGAGCTGTCGGTCGGAGAGCTGATGCAGGTGCTCGGGATGGCGCAGTCGCGGGTGTCGCGCCACCTGGCCATCCTGCGCGACGCGAGCCTGCTCCGCGATCGACGCGACGGCACCTACGTCTTCTACCGCCTGGCACCGCCCGAGGCGGGGCCCTGGGCCGCGGCCTGGCGGCTGGTCGAAGAGGTGCTGCGCGAGGACCCGACCCGGGAGCGCGACGTCGCGGCCCTCACCCGGGTGATGCAGTCGCGCAGCGCCCGCGCCCGCAGCTTCTTCGACGCGATCGGTCCCGAGTGGGACGCCATCCGCAAGGTCTTCAACGACGACGCCCTGCGCGCGCGTGCCATCACGCGCCTGGTGCCCCCGGAGCTGCGGGTCGCCGACATCGGCACGGGCACGGGCATCCTGGCCGCCGAGCTGGCCCGCCTGGGCCTGCGCGTGGTCGCCGTGGACCACTCGGCGCGCATGCTGGAGGCGGCGCGGGCGGCCCTGCAGCGGGAGGGGCTGGCCGCCGCCGTGGAGCTGCGCCGCGGCGAGGCCAGCGCTCTGCCGCTGGACGACGCCGAGGTGGATGCGGCCGTCGCCCACATGGTCCTCCACTACCTGCCCTCCCCGGCGGAGGCCCTGGCCGAGATGGCCCGCTGCGTGGGCCCCGGCGGCAGCGTCGTCGTGGTCGACTTCGTGCGTCACGAGCACGAGTGGATGCGCCACGAGCTGGGCGTCCACTGGCTGGGCTTCGACGCCGACGAGGTCCGGGCCTGGTTCGGGGCGGCGGGGCTGCGGGATCTCTTCTACGAGGAGATCGACTCGCCGTCGGACGGGCGCGACCTTCCGGCCAGCTTCATCGCCTCGGCCCGGCGCGGCCGGTGACGGAGGCCGCGCCGAGGGCGGTGCTCTTCGATGCCGTCGGCACCCTGATCGAGCTGCGCGAGCCCGCGGGAGTGATCTACGCGCGCATCGCCCGGGCCTACGGAGTGGACGTCCCCGCGGAGCGCCTGCAGGAGGCCTTCGGACGCATCCTGCGCCAGGCCCCGCCGCTGGTCTTCCCGGACGCGGCGCGGGAGGAGCTGCCGGGGCTCGAGCGCGAGTGGTGGCGACAGGTCGTGCGCGGCACCTTCCGCGCCGCCGACGGCAGCGCGCGCTTTCGCGACTTCGAGGCCTACTTCGCCCGGCTCTACGACCGCTTCTCCGGACCGGAGTGCTGGCGGGCGCGCGAGGGAGCCGCCGAGCTGCTGGGCGAGCTGCGCGCGCGCGGCCTGCGCACCGGCGTGGTCTCGAACTTCGACGGGCGGCTGCCCGCGCTGCTGGAGGGCCTGGGCCTGGCCCCGCTGCTGGACGTGGTGGTGCTTCCCTCCGAGGCGGGAGCGGCCAAGCCGGACCCGCGCATCTTCCGGCACGCCCTGGCGCGCCTGGGCGTCGAGGCGGCCGCCACCCTGTTCGTCGGGGACGACCCGGAGCAGGACCTCGCGGCCGCCCGGGCGGCGGGCCTGCGGCCGGTAGACGTGGGGGGCCTTGCTACCCTGCGGGATCTGATGCGGCACGTCCCCGCAGGCGCAGGATCCGCGAACCCGCCCTCCGCCGTCGATCGATCTTCCCACGAGCAGGACGACCCGGGAGCCCGATGAGCGATACGCCGACGCAGGAGCCGACCCCCGGCTCCGCACTCCGCTTCTTTCGCGACCGCTTCGGTCTCGACGAGCGCAGCCTGGGCGCCGCGCTCGACACCGCACTCGAGCGGCGCGTGGACCTCGCCGACCTCTACTTCGAGTACACCACCCGCGACTCGCTCTCCCTGGAGGAGGGCATCGTCAAGGGCGGAGGACGCCACGTCGAGCAGGGCATCGGGGCCCGGGCCCAGGCCGGCGAGCGCCAGGGCTACGCCCACTCGGACGACATCAGCGCCGAGAGCATGCGCCTGGCCACCACGACCGCCCGCGCCATCTGCGAGAGCGGCGGCTCCCAGGGGCCGGTGGCCGTGTCCGGCGCCGGTGCCCCGTCCCGCGATCTCTATCCGATCGACCAGTCCCCGACCGAGGTGCCGGTCGCGACCAAGGTCGAGCTGCTCGGCCAGATCGACAGCCACGCGCGCCGGCTGGACCCCCGCGTCCAGCAGGTGATGGCCAGCGTGATGACGGAGCACCGCCAGCTGCTGGTGGCCGCCAGCGACGGGACGCTGGTCGCGGACTCGCAGCCGCTGGTGCGCCTCAACGTCCAGGTCATCGCGGCCGACTCGGGCGGGATGCGGCGCGAGGTGGGCTACCAGGGCATGGGCGGACGTTACGAGCTGGAGCGCCTGCTCGACCCCGACGCCTGGCAGTCGCTGGTGGCCGAGGCCGTGCGCCTGGCCACCCTGAACCTCGACGCCGAGCCCTGCCCCGCCGGCACCCTGGACGTGGTGCTCGGGCCGGGCTGGCCCGGCGTGCTGCTGCACGAGGCGGTGGGCCACGGCCTCGAGGGCGACTTCAACCGCAAGAAGACCTCGGCCTTCTCGGGCCGGGTCGGCCAGCGCGTGGCCTCGCCCGGCGTGACCGTGGTCGACGACGGCACCCTGCCGGGCCGCCGCGGCGCCCTCAACGTCGACGACGAGGGCACACCGACCCAGCGCAACGTGCTGATCGAGGACGGGATCCTGCGGGGCTACCTGCAGGACCGCCTCAACGC
>CAZYOL010000152.1:0-11312 GCA_964649065.1 uncultured Spirochaetales bacterium | reverse complement strand
CAGGCGGGGCGACGCGTGCTCGTGTCCGCCCAGGGGCATCCCCGAAGAGAAGTTGGCACTTCGCGGACGATCGGACCTGGAATGACCGCTTGTTCGGGCTATCCGCCGGGCTATTCGCTCGGGGCGGGGTAGCGGCAGCGCAGTCCCGGGAAGCGCGCGTAGTCGCGGTCGGTGGTGATCCACTCCTAGCCCGACTCGATGGCGAGGGCTGCGAGGTAGGCATCCGGCACGAGGTTTCCGCGTGCATTCGCATCGCGGCACAGCCGCTCGAAGATCTCCCCGTGGCGGGAACCGGGCTCGATTCAGACGGCGCGCTCGCTCGTCCGCAGCGTCTCGGTGAAGGCGAGGGCGTCTTCGATCGGATCTGGTGTCGCGAAGACGCGCGGATGGATGACGACGCGCACGAAGCCGGAGAGGATCTTCTCGTAGAGGCCCTCATGGCGCAGCAATCCGGGCGGCTCTCGAATCGCGAGTGAGGGCCTCTACAGTCAGATGCCCTCATTGCGAAGTGATTCGGCCGAAGAAGGCGAAGGGCCTCGTTGGGGCCTTCAGTCGAGCCGTGCCGCCGGAACGACAGTGCCGGGAAGGCCGCGGGCTCGGCGTCGCTCAGGCGCTCGGCGCGTGGAGGGGCAGCTCTCGCGCAGCTTCGAGAAGCTATGCGACGAGGGGCAGCTCCCAGCGCAGGCCTTCGAAGCGGGCGAAGCCGCGATCGTGGGTGGCGAGGATGAGCCCGTGCTCGATCGCGAGCGCCGCCAGATGCGCGTCGGGCACGTGGCGGTGCTGCTGGCAGCAGTCGAGGATCAGGCGCTCGAGGATCTCGTGGTGGCGCGGTCCGGGTGCCGGCACGAAGACGGGCTCGCAGTCGAGCCACTCGCGGACGAGGCTCCAGACGTCCGCGAAGCCGGGCGGATATTCGTGGATGCGCGGGTTGACGGCGAGGCGCAGGAACGCGAGCAGGCTGGGCCAGGGAAGCCCCACGGCCTGGGTGCCGTTCATGCGCTCTTCGAGCCAGGCGGCCGCCGGCTCGTGCTGGGGGTACTCCCGGAACGCGGCATAGAGCAGGAGGTTCGCGTCGACCAGGATCACCGGAAGTCCTCGCCCTCGCCGAGCTCGAGTGCCTCGGTCACGCTCACCACCTCGTGCCGGATCCGCCCGGCCGAGAGCGGCTTCAGCGCGTAGCGCTTCGGGCGCTGGCGCTTGCGGTCGCCCAGCCGCCGCTGTCGGACCTCGCGGAGCAGGTCGTTCACGACCCCTTTGAACGGCTTGCCCGTGCGCTTCTGCTCGGCGGCGAGAAGACGCTCCACGTCGTCGTCCAGCGTGAGGGTATGTCGGCCCACCACTACACCTCTATGAGATGTACCTAGCATATCATATTGGTGCTTTGATGCCTTCACTTGATCCCCAGCCGCTTCAGCTTCTTGTAGAGGCCCCCATTGCGAAGCAACCGGCGGCCCTCGGGCGCGGATCCGGAGCGAGGGCTTCTGCAACCAGGAGCCCTCATAGCGAAGTGATCTCCGCTGTGCGGTAGGTGGGCCCGGGGCCGCGACGTGGGCTCGAGTGGGGTCGCCTAAGGGCATTCCCGAAGGGAAGTCGACGCTTCGAGTCTCATCGGTCCTGGAATGACCGCTTGCTCGGGCTATCCGCCTGCTGCGCCGGGTGTCGAGGCGGTCTACCCCCTGCCACGGTTCTCCCGATGGCCGAAGCCTCCGATCCCCAGCCCTAGCCCGTCCCGCTCGAGGACGCCTACCGCGAGTCGCTCGCTGATCCCGATCCCGCTCGACGCACGCAGTCGCCGGGGCGGGAGTTCATGGCGGAGCACCGCATGATCGGGGATCTCTTCATTCCTGCGATGCTCGGCTGCAACCCGCTGGAGCGCGAGCGGGTGGACGTCTTCACCCGCGAGCACTCGCGCGGCAAGAGCCTGACCCTCGACGTCGTGCAGGGGATCGAGCAGGGGGACTGGGAGCAGGTGCTCCGAGTCGTCTCGCGCTACGTCCACTTCCTCGGGCTGCACATGCGCCAAGAGGAGACCGAGCTCTTCCAGCTCGCCGAGACCTCGCTGCCGGCCGAGGTCGCGGCGGAGCTGCGCCGCGCCTTCGACGCCTGCAACGCCGAGGCGCTGGGCGTCGACGGCGCCGAGCGCTACCGCGACATCGGGACGCGTCTCGCCGGGTCCAGCACGCCACCCGCCCTGCCTTGGCGTCCGACCGGTCCGAGGCAGCGCGGGGCGCTGCGTTCATTGCCCTGCGGCCACGCGGCGGCTCGCTCGATTCGGGTGACCCGTGCCCCACTGTCCTGGACGGCATGCGCACGCATCCTGGCATGTGTCGTACCCCGCGCATCACCCCGATCCCCCGAGGCTCCCCACCTGCGCGCGATCCGTTTGACTCCTCGTGTCGGCTGGCCCTAGACTGCCATCCGGAGATCCGACCCGTGCTGGCCGTTGCTGCTGCTGCTCGAAGCTCACGATGCATACCCCTCCTGCTCGTCATGACGCTCTGGGGGACAGGCATCGCGTCCGCATCCGGAACCTGCATACCCGGTCAGCCGTTCCCTTCGCTGGGCTGTGTTCGTTTCGAGTGCCGCATCCCGCTCGACGTCTGTACCACCGATGCGTGCCTGAGCGTCAACACCTGCAGCAACAGGCCCTTCGCGGGGTGTTGTGAGCTCGGCGGCGACTGCCCGCAGGGCCAGGGATGCAGGGCCGAGTCCAACACCTGCGAAGTCATCGCGATCGCCGCAGCGAAGTCCGAGGAGCTGCTCATCGATCTCGACGGCAACGGCGTGGCGGATGGCGGAGACACGCTCCGCTATCGCTTCGAGGTCTGGGTCGACACGCCGTCGCTGCCGGCGAACGACGTGGTCCTGACGGACACCCCCGGCCCGGGCACCGGGCTGGTGGTCGGCAGCGTGTCGGCCAGCGTCGGCACCGTGACCGAGCCTTGTCGGTCCTGGAATGACCGCTTGTTCGGGCCATCCGCAAGCTTCGGTCGGTCAGCCGGGGACGGGAGCATGCCGTGCGACTCATCACGACGTTGATCGGATTCTCGATTGCCGCGGGCATCGGCTCGGCCCAGGGCGCGGTTTTCGTCAACAACTCGTCACTTACCGGTCCGCAGATCCAGGAACGGACTCAGGCCGAAGCGGCGTTTGACCAGTACTACGGCAGCAACGCGACGATTGCCGCGTTCCTGTCGGACGGGATCGGCGAGGTGCCTCCTTCCGACGTTTCCGAGATCGTATTCCTAGAGTTCGTGGAAGCGGTCAGCGAAGACGCAGCGACCAAATCGTACTTCGCGGACAAGCTGTCCGCGTTCAACGCAGTTTCGGACGAGATCGGCAACTACCCTACCTACCTGGCGAGTGCCTCCGTAACGCTTGAAGAGGTAGCCCTGGACACGAGTGTTGCGGATGACCTGCGCAGGGCATTCCTGACCGACGCCCTGCCGTTCATCGCCTACGTCAATCGTACGGCGGAGAGCTTCGAGACGGATGGTTCGACCGCAACGAGCAGAGTCGTGATAGATGGCCTGAGTGCTGACCAGCGCGACACGGTCAATCTCTTTCTCATCGATGCCGGCGTGTCGGACATCCGCTACCGCCTCGCACCGGCGGCCGTCATCTTCCCGGACGACCTGGCACAGGAACTCGGCGCCTACGGGGTCGAGTCATTGCTCGGTGCACCGTCCATCAGGACCGCCTACCCGGAGATTTCCGTGGACGGGGCGAAGCTTGCGGACCTGCTGGGCACTACGCAGGAGCTGTCGAGCGACCAGAGCGCAGATGCACAGACCCGCAGGCAGCTAGTCAAGGCCAGAGCCGACGAGGCCAGGGAGAAGCTTCGTTCGAAGGAGTCGGTAGACAGCCCTGCGGTTATTGGCGCCATCAATGCGATTGTGGCGGCCACGATTCTCGCAGTTACAACCGGGGACCCGGACCTGGTTGAAGACTATATCGCCAACGTCCTGCCCTTCATCGTCGCGCAGGGCCTGTCGGATCCCGAGGACATCGAAGTCGACGCCGAGGAGTACCAGGAAGAGCTGGACTTGCTGTTCACCGAACTGACAGCGCAAAAGGTCGAACGAATCAACCGGGATCTCGAGGAGAGCGGCATTCGAGGCATCCGCCTGACCCTTCCCGACGAACGTCCCGAGGGATTTCGCCGGGTCATCGTTCGCGATTTCTCGTCCCAGGACTGGTCCGATACGACGATCGCCGGGATTCCGAATCAACCGGGAAGCACGACGTTTGCCGGTTCCGGAGGCATCGTGTTGCCCACGTCCGGCGGCAAGCCCGGCTCGCACCTGTACACGCGGCTGGTCTGGGTGAACGCGCCACCCGGCAGCGTCGGCGCCGGTGCCTTCCAGACCTACGAAGGGCTCGTCTACGACCCCGGCAGTGACGGACCCTTGAATACGGTCAGCTACGGTGCCAGCAGCCGCATCCGGGCGGACGATCGAAGCGGTCAATCCAGGGTCAGCCTCGGATTCGCCTTCGGTCTCGTCCAGAACGACGTGTATTACGCGTCCTCGTCGTTCGGCGTCCGTGCCGCCGACCCGTTGCCAGGATACTGGCAGACACTGACTCGCGAAGACCGGGGAGCCCGCGATTTCGTCCGCATTTCGGAAGCGGGCCCCGACATTCCGGACTTCTCGGAAAATGGCGCACCGATCCGTTTCGGCTTCTATGTCAGCGCGTCAACCGGCTTTACGAACGCGAACATTCAGCTCGACGTCGACAACTTCAAGATCGCCCTATCACCACAGGCCGCATCGGCGACGAACACGCAGGTACCGGTGCCGGCGTGGGTCGTGCCGCTGTTGCTTACGCTCGTTATCGGCAGCTCGATCGCGATGAGTTCGCGAAGCCGGCAATCGCAACGCTGACGCGGCAACGCCTGTCGGCCGGCCGCGCCGGCCGCCTAGGGGCACCCCCGAAGGGAAGTTGACGCTTCGAGCCTCATCGGTCCTGGAATGATCGCTCGTTCGGGCTATCCGCTGGTGCAGCTGCTCGACCGCTATGGCGGCCCCAACGGCGAGCGCCACTGCCTGGTGGTGGGCGACAAGGCCGAGAACCGCGAGCTGCTGCGCCGCGCCCTGGAAGCCGAGGGCTGGAGTGTCAGCCAGGCGGAGAAAGGCCGCGTGGCCCTCGACCAGCTGGAGCAGCTGCTGGCGCAGATCGCCGACACGGAGGGCTAGAAGCGAGCCAGCCAGCGTCGGCCTGCCTGGGCCGGCGCCCGAGTCAGACGCTCCGGCTTCGCCCCAGACGCCGGAGCGCGACGAAGCCCAAACCGGCCAGCAGCAGCCCGAGCAGCGCGAGGCCGGCGGGCTCCGCAGACGGCACGGACATGCTGCCCCCCCAGACGAACTGGCCCCAGGGCTCCCCCCACACGTCAATCACCTCCTGCCTGCTCGGTTTGGCTCGGCTCCGCTCGCTCGACAGTCTTGCCCGCATGCTGCGCCGGTCAAGCGACTGTGCGGTCGCCGGCGCAACGTTTGCCCTTCTTCATGGCGCCGGTAACCTTTTCTAAGGTTGGGTGGGCTGAGGGGTCGCTGATGCCGGGTGTCGACGCTGCGTGGGGTGCCTGCTGGCGGATGAACCATCGCCTGCGTACGGCACGCCTTGCTGCGGTTCTCCTGCTCTGCCTGTCTCCCCTGCCTTCGGCCGCGCAGACTCCCCAGCCGGAGCTGAACCGCTTCGAGAACGGAGAGGTCGCCGACGCCGAAGAGGTCAACGAGAACTTCGACCGGCTGCTGCAGCGGATCGAGGCGCTCGAGGCCGCCGTGGGCACGGGCAACCTCGACCGCGACAACGACGGCGTCACGCCGGCCGCGGGCGACTGCGACGACGGCGACCCCGGTGTCTTCCCAGGCGCCGCCGAGGTCTGCGACGGCATCGATAACGACTGCAGCGGCAGCGCGGACGACGGCGCGGCGGATGCGACGTGCAGCAGCTTCGACTCCACCTGCGCCGTGGGGCGCTGCCTCACGGGTGGCGTGTGCGGCGCCGTGGGCGCCAACGCGGGCGCGACCTGCCGCGCGTCGACCGGCAGCTGCGACGCCGCCGAGGTCTGCGACGGCGTGAGCACCCAATGCCCCGCCGATACGGTCGAGCCGGGCGGCACCATCTGCCGAGCCTCTGCCGGCGCGTGCGACGCCGCCGAGTTCTGCGATGGCGTGAGCGCCCAGTGCCCCGCCGATGGGGTGCAGCCGAGCGGCACCGTCTGCCGAGCCCTGGCGGGCTCCTGCGACCTGGCCGCCGAGGTCTGCGATGGCGTGAGCGCCCAGTGCCCCGCCGACGCGTTCGAGCCCAGCTCGACCGTCTGCCGGGCGAGCGCCGGCATCTGCGACCTCCAGGAGACCTGCACGGGATCGTCGGGGAGCTGCCCCAGCGATCGATTGAAGGGCAACAGCGCCGTGTGCCAGCCCGCAGGAGAATGCTTCTCCCCCGTTACGTGCGGGGGCTCGCCCGATTGCCCGTTGGATGCCCCGAATCCGCGACCCGCCGGAACCTTCTGCGGCTCCTTCCCCGGCCCGTGTAAGGCCGGGTTCTGCAATGGGAGTGGTGGATGCCTACCTGGCAACCTGCCGGATGGGACCCCTTGCGGCCCTTCCCCCTCCTCGATCAATGGCGTGTGCTCCTCTGGCGTCTGCATACTGCCTTGTGAGTTCCCCGAGGTCGATTGCGGCGGCTTCTGCGCCACGAGCTGCCCCTGACCCGGGCCGCGCCTAGGGAGCTCGGCCAGCCTCCGTTGCCTCCAGGGCCCGGACCCGCGCCTGGCCGGTGGGCGTGAAGAGTTCCGCACGCAGCGCCTCGATCGCGCTCTCGAGTTCCCCCGGCGGAGGCGTCGACTCGGCCACCAGGGCGTCCCGCCGCGCGCCGTAGGCCTCGAGGCGCTGGACCCAGCGCTTTCGGCATCGAGCGCCGACAGCCGCCCAGGGGCACCCCCGAAGGGAAGTTGACGCTTCGAGCCTCATCGGTCCTGGAATGATCGCTCGTTCGGGCCATCCGCTACGTTGCGGCGACGATTCCGCGAAGGCCGGCACTTCGTCGAACGACAGACGGTTGCGTGGGGTAGCGTGATCGTGGCGTCGAGGAAGGCCCCCGGGGCGGTGCGCAGCGTGCCGCTCGGATAGGACGGGACCACGGCCGCCGGAGGAGGCGACGTGATGCGGGCGATCTGCGCGGTCCGATCCATGCTCCTTCTGGTGCTGGTGGCCTGGCCCGTCGGGGCCGGAGCTCAGGGCTTCGAGATCGAGCCGCTGGTCCTGGACGGCGACGACCTGCCCGACGTCGCGTCGACCTATGCGGCGGGTTTCTCTCAATCGGTCGTCGTCGGCTCCGCCGGAGAGGTGGTATTCGAGGCGGGCTGGGGCTTCTCGCGCCGGGGCATCTTCCTCGAGTCGACCACGGGGGGGCGCTCCATCGCCCGCAGCCTGCAGATGGCCGCGGACAGCGGCGGTGGGAGCTTCACCGACCCGTTCTTCCTGCCGCTGACGCCATCGAACTCGAGCGGAACCGTGGGCTTCGGGGCCTTCGTCTCCGGCGGGTCCGTGGCCCAGGGCGTCTTCACGGACGCGAACGGGACCGACAGCGGTGTTGCCTTCATCGGCGAGGTGGCGCCCGATACGGGGGGAGGCAGCTATTCCGGCCCGTTGGCCCCCCACGGCATCGACTCCTCCGGGACTCTCTTCTTTCTGGTGGGTGTCGCCGGCGGAACGACGACCGCAGGGATCTTCTCGAAGGAGAGCGGCGGGGCGTCGGACTCCGTAGCCCTCGTGGGCGAGACCGCTCCCGGCACCGGTGGCACCTACGCGTCGTTCGGACCGCAGGCGGACGCCGGCGACGCGGGCGTGGCCTTCCGCGCGACGGTGACCGGGGGCTCTGCTGCGAGTGGCGTGTTCCGCGACCCGGGCTCCGGCGCGGGCACGGCGATCGCGCTCGAGGGCGGTACCGCGCCCGTGAGCGGCGGCACCTTCTCGACCTTCCCGGAGCTCTCGATGGATGCCTCTGGGCAGGTGGCCTTCAACGCGATCGTGAGTGGAGGCACGGCGAGCGAGGGCATATTCCTCGGCTCCGGAGGCACGCCGACCGCACTGGTCCTCGCCGGGGAGGACGCGCCCGGCGGAGGCAGCTTCCTCGGCTTCGCCAACCTCTCTCTGGCGGACGACGGCAAGGTGGCCTTCATCGCGGGCGTGAGCGGCGGCGCCGCGCCGGTCGGCGTCTTCGTCGCCTCGGCAGACGAGGTCACAGCCGTCTTGTGGTTTGGGGAGGTCGCGCCGGGCACCGGCGGCGGCACCTTCAGCACGCCCTTCGGCGTGGGTCGCAACGCGGCGGGGCTGGTGGCGGTGCGCGCGTCGGTGATCGGCGGCACGGCCACCGAAGGAATCTTCCTTGCCAGCTCGACGCCGCGGGTGCCTGCGCTCTCCCCGGGGTCCCTGGGGCTGCTCGCCGCCCTGCTGGGGGGGCTCGGCGTGGCCGTTGCCCGAACCCGCGTTGCGAGCCCGCCTAAGGGCATCCCCGAAGGGAAGTTGACGCTTCGAGCCTCATCGGTCCTGGAATGACCGCTTGTTCGGGCTTTCCGCGGTCGGGGAATTTGCCAGAGGGGTTTATGGCAGTGGTTGCACGAATAACGTTCATGGTGGGGGTGCTCGCATCGTCGACGGTGTGGGCAGACCAGCTGGTCACCCAAGAGACCGCAATCACCAACACGTCGGACTTCTTCGAGACCACGCCAACCGTGGGAGAGGACGGCACGTCGCAGCTAGTAGTGTATAGCTCACGTGAAGTCTTCCCGTCGGGTACCGGCCCCGGGGATATCTTCCTGCAGCGCATCGACGCCGACGGAGCGCCGGTCGGTCCCCCCGAGCGCCTCAGCGAGGACACCCCCGCGAATCCTACCGACGACGAGCTCAATGACGTCTCGGGCAGCCGTGCGGTGTACACCGCGTTCGACCCCTTCTCGTCGTTCAACAATGCGATCAAGGTCTTCGACATCGACACCATGACCACCACCACCGTGGTGTCGGGCCAGCCGGTGGTCGAGGCGCGCATCTCGGGTGACATCGTGGTGTTCGTCAACGGCGTTTCAAACGCGGTGGTGCAGCTCGTCGACCTCAGCAGCCTGCCTCTCACCCCGGTGACGATCAGCGCGCAGGGCGTGAGCAACGTTGAAATCGGCGATAACTGGGTGGTGTGGGAAGAGTTAAACGCGGGCGGCGACCTCGACATCCGCGCCTACAGTCTGCTGAGCGCTTCCGGTTTCTCGCTTTCGGTCTCCAGCGCCGCAAACATCGATGAGCGCTCCCCGGCCACCGACGGCAACAATGTCATCTTCCAGGTGGACGACTTCAGCAACAACATCACCACCATCGACCTCGTCGATCTGACCAATCCCGCGGGTCGCATCACCATTGCCGACAACGGCGCCACGGTTCGCGGGCCCACCATCTCGGGCGACTTTGTGGCGTACGAATCCGACGTGAACGGTAACTTCGACATCTTTCTCTACCGCATCTCCGATGGTGAGACGTTCCAGGCCACCACCAACGGCGACGACCAAGTCCTCAACGACGTGTTCTCGGACAAGATCGCGTTCGTGAACCGCAGTCTGGCCGTCGGCGCCGACGATGGCGGCGGCGATGTCCACGTGCTGCTCGTCTCCGGTGAGGTCGAAGGGGTGCCCGCGCTCCCGCCCGCCGCGGTGCTCCTGGTGGTGGCCGTGCCCGGGCTCGTCGCCGCAGCGCGGCGGCTGCGGCGTCGCCCTGGAATGACCGCTTGTTCGGGCTATCCGCTGACCGGCTGAATCAGCCGCGCGGTCGGCGCGGCGCGCGGCTCCGGAGCGCGATCCAGCCGGTGCCGCCGAGCACGGCGGCGAGGAGCGCGAGGGCCGCCGCAGGGAGCGCCGGCACCTGCGGGGGGTCGTCGTAAATGGCGGTGAGGCCGCTTCCGCCGGCGACGAGCGCTGGGAGCGGCGTCGAGACGTCGTAGAGGGTGAAGACAATGCCGCCGAAGGTGCCGCCGGTGCGTTGCCGGGATCGGCGCAAGGCTCGCTACCGGCCTGGACGGGCTCACCCCTGGCCGGGCGGGATTCGCACCCGCTGAACGACGAACGAGATTTCATGGAGTCATCGCGAATCCAATCCTGACCGACCAGCAGAGCCTGGTCGCACTCTTTCTCCTACCCCCACCCGCTGCGGCGTTCCCGTGGCCCTGGTGGCCAACTCGCGCATGCGGATTCCGGAGGGTCTCGGGGTGCATCTGGCTCTGGTGGATCAGGGACCCGACGCGGCCGACGACTGGATCGTGGAGAACGTCCGGCCGGGAGACGTCGTCGCGACCGCCGACATCCCGCTCGCCGCGCGGAGCCTGGAGGCGGGCGCCGGGTGCTGGGCACCGACGGCCGGGTCTGACCGCTTGTTCGGGTCATCCGCCGACTTCCTGAATCGGGTCGAGCGCTAGAGCGCGGAGGGGCGTAGGCGCGCCGCCTGCGCGGGGGTCGGAGGCGTAACGGCGTCTACGGCCCCCGCGTCTCTCAGGGACGCCAGACTTCGAGCGGGTGGTGCTCCGCAATGCGTGCGAAGTCGGCGTCCGTCGTGAGCATCGCCAGCTCGAAGCGGATGCACAGCTGCGCCAGCAGCGCATCGATGGTGCCGACCTGCACGCCTTGCCGGCGGCAGTCGTTGCGGAGCTCGGCGGCCGCGACGTGGTCGTCCCGTTCGGGTCGCAGGAAAGGAAGGGCCGCGAAGCGTTCGACGATCGCGTCCCGTGCGCGGGGGCCCCGGAAGCCCTGGAGCAGCTCCTGCAGCACGAGCCCGGTGGTGAACACGGCGTCCTCCGACCGCAGCGCCCGGCGCAGGTGCGCGACCTCCGGGCTCGGCTGCGGCGCATCTCGCCGCATTGCGAGCGACCAGACGCTCGTGTCGACGAAGGTGCTCACGATCGCGAGCGCTCCGCCTTGTAGTCGTAGTCCGCGTCCCACTCGAGCTGCTCGAAGAGCTCCTGGATTCGTATTCGCTCCCGCCGGGCGATGAACTCCTCCAGCGCACGCGTCACGGCCGCCTTCTTGGTCCGCTCTCCGCTCACTTCGAGGGCGCGGTCGAGGAGGTCGGGGTCGAGGTCGAGGTTGGTCGCCATGTGTGAAACATTACACATGACTTCACACGCTCGCTACTCGATTCCATACCGCTTCAGCTTCTTGTAGAGGCCCACACTGCCAAGTAATCCGGGCGGCTGTGGCCGATCCCGAGCGAGGGCCTCTACAACCAGAGACCCACGTAGCCGAGTGATCGCGGGAGGAGACGTTCGGACGT
>CAZYOL010000151.1:0-11327 GCA_964649065.1 uncultured Spirochaetales bacterium | reverse complement strand
ATCCGGGCCCACATGGAGGCGCGGGCGGAGGCCAGCCGCGTCTGCGTCGGCCTGCACCAGATGGGGGCCTCGCCCTCCATCCTGGACGTCGGGGGCGGGCTCGGGGTCGACTACGACGGCTCCAACACGAACTTCCACTCCTCGATGAACTACTCCGTGCAGGAGTACGCCAACGACGTGGTGGCCGCCGTCCAGGAGGCCTGCGACGAGGCGCGGGTGCCCCACCCCGACGTGGTCACCGAGGCCGGTCGGGCCATGGTGGCCCACCACTCGGTGCTGGTCTTCGACGTGCTCGGCGTGCACGAGATGGTCTCCGCCCGGCGGCCGGCCCCCGTGGTGGCCGAAGACCCCAAGCTGCTGCACGAGCTGGCGGCGGTGCGCGACTCGATCTCGCGCAAGAACGTGCAGGAGGCCTATCACGACGCCCTGCAGCTCAAGGACGAGGCCGGGCAGCTCTTCTCGCTGGGCTACCTCGACCTCCGGGTGCGGGCGCGCGTGGAGCGCCTCTTCTGGGCCTGTTGCGAGAAGATCCTGCGCATCGTCCGGGAGATGGACTACGCCCCGGAAGACCTCGAAGACCTGGAGAAGGACCTGGCCGACATCTACTACGGCAATCTCTCGGTCTTCCAGAGCGTGCCCGACCACTGGGCCGTGAAGCAGCTCTTCCCGGTCATGCCGATCCACCGGCTCGACGAGAAGCCCTCGCGACGCGCCATCTTCGCCGATCTCACCTGCGACAGCGACGGCAAGATCGACCAGTTCATCGACCAGCGTGACGTGAAGGACGTGCTCGAAGTCCACCCCTGGAACGGCCAGCGCTACTGCATCGGCGTCTTCCTGGTCGGGGCCTACCAGGAGATCCTCGGCGATCTCCACAACCTCTTCGGGGACACCGACGCCGTCCACGTGCGCATCGATGCCGACGGCACGCCCCACGTGGAGCACGAGGTGGACGGCGACTCGGTGGAGGACGTGCTGCGCTACGTGCAGTACGACCGCCGCTCGCTGACCGAGAAGGTGCGGCGGGTGACCGAGACGGCGCTGCGCGAGGGGAAGATCAGCGTCGAGGAGTCGGCGCGGCTGCGGCGCCAGTACGAGTCGGCGCTCTCGGGCTACACCTACCTCTCCCGCGACTGAGGTCCGGCGCCGGCTTGCGCGTCGTCTCGTGGAACGTGAACGGGCTGCGCGCCTGCGCCCGCAAGGGCTTCGCGCGCTGGCTGCGGGGAGTGCGCGCCGACGTCGTCGGCCTGCAGGAGGTCCGCGCCCTGCCGGAGCAGCTCCCCCGGGAGGCCCGCGCGCCGCGGGGCTGGCACGAGAGCTTCGCGCCGGCGCAGCGCGCCGGCTACAGCGGAGTCGCGCTCTACGCGCGGCGGGCGCCGGACCGGGTCGAGCCGCTGGGGCAGCCGCGCTTCGACCGCGAGGGGCGACTGCTGATCGCGCACTTCGGCAGGCTGGCGGTGCTGAACGGCTACTTCCCGAAGGGCAGCGGCCCGGGCCGGGACAACAGTCGGGTGCCCTACAAGCTCGCCTTCACCCGGGCCGTCTTCGAGCGGGCCCAGCGCCTGCGGCGGGCGGGACGCCGCGTGCTGGTGGTGGGCGACTGGAACACGGCCCATCGCGAGATCGACCTGGCGCGGCCGCGCGAGAACCGCGAGACGAGCGGCTTCCTCCCGGAGGAATGCGCGGAGATCGACCGCTGGATCGACGCGGGCTGGGTGGACTGCTTCCGGCACTTCGAGCCGGGCGCCGGCCACTACAGCTGGTGGAGCCAGCGCTCCGGGGCCCGCCAGCGGAACATCGGCTGGCGCATCGACTACGCCTTGGCCTCGCCGGCGGCCATGCGCTTCGTGCGGGGAGCCTTCCTGCAGCCGCGGGTCCTGGCCTCCGACCACTGCCCCGTCGGCGTCGACCTCGACCCCGGGGTCAGCCGCTGAGCCGGCGGAACTCGGCGTAGTCCACGAGCGCCCGCAGGGCGCGGACGGCGCGGTGGGCGCTGGCGTGGCAGTAGCGGCCCTCCTCCTTCACGCCCTGCGGTCCCGGGTTGCCGTAGTCGCGATCCGTGTGCACCAGCTCGGTGGCCGTCAGCACCGGCACGCCGTGCCGCTCCGAGGCCTCGCGAGCCGCCTCGGCGTAGCGACGGTCCTGGCGCTCGTGGAAGCCCACGATGCGCTCCAGGCCGTGCCCCGGGAAGAAGGGACCGCTCTTCAGCACCTGGGCCTGGGCGGCCTGGATTCCGATGCCCAGGTGGATCACGGCATCGACCTCGGGGGCGGCACAGACGCTGTCCAGCACCTGCGGCACGGTGTCGCGCGTCTCCCCGCCCGCCAGGTCGATCGGGTTGTTGCGGCTCCAGCGGGCGGGGACCAGCTCGTCGATGCGCCGCCGCACCGCCTCGGGCAGGGGCAGCAGCTCGAGGCCGGCCGCGGCGCAGGCGTCGGCAGCCAGCACTCCCCAGCCGCCGACGGTGCTGAAGACCACCACCCGGCGGCCGCGGGGCAGCGGCTGGGTGGCCAGGGTGGCCGCCCACTCGAAGGCCTCCTCGACGGTCGGCGCGCGCAGCACGCCGAGCTGGCGGCAGATGCCGTCGAAGACGCGGTCGTCGGTGGCCAGGGCTCCGGTGTGGGAGCGGGCGGCGCGCTGCCCTTCGGCCGCCGCCCCGCCCTTGAGGAGCACCAGGGGCTTGCGGCGGGTCAGCGCCCGGACGCTCTCGAGGAAGCGCGCGCCGTCGTTCAGGCCCTCGAGGTAGACGAGCACCACGTCGGTCTCGGGATCCTCGGCGAAGTAGTCCAGGTAGTCGGGCAGGTCGGTCTGGGCCGAGTTGCCGCAGGAGATCGCCTTGCTGACGCCGACTCCGGATTGCACCGCGTAGTTCAGGAAGGCCGAGACCAGGTTGCCACTCTGCGAGGCCAGCGAGATCCGGCCGGGCGGCGGATAGGGGGCCACGATCTGGGCGCACATCGAGCGCGGCGTCGAGATCACGCCCTGCCCGTTGGGGCCGGCCAGCAGCATCCCCAGCTCGTCGGCCACGCCGACCAGCTCCCGCTCGAGGGCCAGGCCCTCGGCGCCGGCCTCGCGATACCCGCCGGCGGCGACGAAGGCGGCGCGCACGCCGCGCGCGGCGCAGGCCCGCAGCACCTCGGGGTTCGCGCGCGTCGGGGTGCAGACGAAGACCAGATCGGCGCGCCCCTCGGGCAGCTCGCCGAAGTCGCGTAGCGTCGGTCGCCCGAGGATCTCCCCGCCGTCGCGATTGACCGGAAAGATCTCGCCCGTGTACCCGAAGCGCAGCAGGTTGTGGTAGGTGGCGAAGCCGAACTTCCCGGGGTGCGAGGAGGCGCCGGCCACCACGATCCCGCGCGGATGAAAGAGCGGCCGGAAGCGCTCGAGGATCGAGTCGGTGGGGAACCGCGCCGCCGCGGGCGCGGCGACGGCCGGCGGCTCGCGCAGCTCCACCAGCGCGTCCACGGCGATCGGCTGGCCGTCGCGCACGATCAGGGGATTCACGTCGACGCTGGCGACCTCCGGCCGCTCCTCGGCCAGGCGTCCCAGGCCCACCAGCAGCTCCGCGAGGGCCTCGAGATCGACCGGGGGCTCGCCGCGGAAGGGCTCGCAGAGCAGGCGGCTCGCCGAGAGGCGGGCGGGCAGGCGCAGCGCCTCCTCCCGGCGGAGGGGTGCCGAGGCGAAGACGACGTCGCCGAGGGCCTCGGCGAGGATGCCCCCGAGCCCGAACATCACGCAGGGACCCAGCTGCGGATCGCGGACCAGCCCGGCGATCAGCTCGCGCTGGCCCGCGACCTGCTCCGCCACGAGCAGCGAGACCTCACCGTCCTCCGGGCGCCGGCGCGACCACAGCGCGTCGGCCGCCGCGCGGACCGCCTGCGCGTCGCCCAGGCCGACCCGCACCAGCGAGCGCTCGGTCTTGTGGGCGATGGCCTCCCCGCAGAGCTTGACCACGACCGGAAAGCCGAGCTCCCGCGCGGCCTCGACAGCCGCTTCGGGCGCGGCCACGTGCTGGCTGCGCGCCGACCGCAGGCCGAAGTCGCGCAGCAGCTCCGCCGAGGCGTACTCGGAGAGGGTACGTGAGGCCATGGGCAGCGGGGGGCCTGGGGCCTAGGCGACCTCGAAGAGGCCGGCCGCGCCCATGCCGCCCCCGACGCACATGGTGACGATGCCGCGGCGCGCGCCGCTGCGACGCAGGTGGCGCAGCAGCTGACCGGTCATGCGCGAGCCCGTCATGCCGTAGGGATGGCCGATCGAGATCGAGCCGCCGATCGGATTCAGCTTCTCCTCCGGAATCTCGAGACGGCGCTGGCAGTAGAGGAGCTGGGAGGCGAAGGCCTCGTTCAGCTCGACCACGTCCACGTCCTCGAGGCGCGTTCCCGTCCTCTCCAGAAGCTTCGGCACGGCGAAGACGGGGCCGATGCCCATCTCGTCGGGATCGCAACCGGCCACCTGGAAGCCGCGGAACACGCCCATGGGCTCGATGCCCAGGGCCTGGGCCCGCTCCGACGACATGAGCAGGGTGGCAGAGGCGCCGTCCGAGAGCTGGGAGGCGTTGCCCGCGGTGACCGAGCCGCCCTCCGGGCGGAAGGCCGGGGGCAGCTTCGCCAGGTTCTCGAGGGTCGTGCCGGGTCGGTTGCACTCGTCCCGGTCGACCACGTGACCCTCTTCCACCTTCATCTCGCCGTCGGGCTGCTTGGCCATGCGCTGGACCGTCATCGGGGCGATGCACTCCCGGTCCCAGCCCTTCTCCTGCCAGGCCGCGGTGCGCGCCTGGCTCTTCACCGCGTAGGCGTCCTGATCCTCGCGCGAGATGCCGTAGCGCTCGGCCACGATCTCGGCGGTGTCGCCCATTCCGATGTAGACGCCGGGCCACATCTTCTGGACCCGCGGGCTCACCATGTCGCCGACGCGCATCTTGTCGTTCTGGACCATGGTGATCGACTCGACGCCGCCGGCCATCACCGCGTCGGCGCCGTTCACGAGGATGTGCTCGGCCGCCATGGCGATGGCCTGCAGCCCCGAGGAGCAGAAGCGGTTCACCGTGGTGGCCGCCACGCTGGAGGGCAGCCCGGCGCCCAGGGCCCCGATGCGGGCCACGTTGTGCCCAGTCGGGCCCTCGGGCAGGCCGCAGCCGATGATGACGTCCTGCAGCTCGGCCGGGTCGAGCTGCGGCACGTCGCCGAGGGCCGCCTGGATGGCGTGCGAGAGCTGCGCATCGGGCCGGGTCATGTTGAAGGAGCCGCGGAAGGACTTGGCAAGGGCGGTCCGACGGCTGGCAACAATGACGGCTTCACGGGACATGGGGTCTCCTGGCTTCGGGGTGCGTCGTGAGGGGCGTATGCTACCCCTCCGAGCAGCCGGCGGCACTCGCCCCCACCCCGGCCTCCCCGCCGTCGAAATCCTCCGAGCGAGTCCTCCGAGCCGGTCCCGGTCTGGCAGGGACCGGGCGGACGGATCCAGCGCGAGGCACAGCGCCGTGGGCGAATCCGATGGCTTCCTGAGTCTGCTCGAGCAGCTCTTCGAGACGCAGGTCGTCGACCGCCTGGCGGCGGTGATCTTCCTGGACGTCGCCTTCTGGACCGAGAGCGCCGACGTGCCCCTGGTCGTGCTGTGGCTGATCCTGGGGGCCAGCTTCTGCACGCTGCGCTTCCACTTCGTCAACTTCCGCGGCTTCCGCCATGCCGTCGACTGCGTGCGCGGGGTCTACACCGCCCCGGGCGAGACCGGCGAGATCTCGCACTTCCAAGCCCTCTCGGCCGCCCTCTCGGCCACCGTCGGCCTGGGCAACATCGCGGGCGTGGCCGTGGCCGTGGGCATCGGCGGGCCGGGCGCGGTCTTCTGGATGGTCTGCGCGGGCTTCCTGGGCATGAGCTCGAAATTCGCCGAGGTGACGCTGGCCCAGCGCTACCGGATCCGGCGGGCCGACGGCCAGGTCTCCGGCGGCCCCATGCACTACCTGCGGCTCGGACTCGAGGAGCGGGGGCTGGGCGGACTCGGAGGCCTGCTCTCGGTGACCTTCGCGATCATGTGTATCGGCGGGAGCTTCGGCGGTGGCAACATGTTCCAGTCGAACCAGGCCTTCGCCCAGATCTCCTCGGAGTCGGTCCTCCCGGTCCTCGACAACCTCGAGGGCCGCATCCTCTTCGGCCTCGGGCTCTCCGCGCTGGTGGGCCTGGTCATCATCGGAGGCATCCGCCGCATCGGCGAGGTGGCGGCGATGCTGGTGCCGCTCATGTGCGTCACCTACCTGCTCTGCGGGCTGTGCATCCTGGTCCTCCACGCCGGGCAGGTGCCGCAGGCCCTCACCACCATCGTCTCGGCGGCCTTCAGCGGAGAGGCGGCCACCGGGGGCCTGGTCGGCACCCTGGTGCAGGGCTTCCGCCGGGCGGCCTTCAGCAACGAGGCGGGCACCGGCTCGGCCGCCATCGTGCACTCCGCCGCCCGCACCGAGGAGCCGGTGCGCGAGGGGATGGTGGCCCTGCTCGAGCCCTTCATCGATACGATCGTGGTCTGCACCACCACCGGCCTGGTGCTGGTGGTGACGGGAGCCCACAGCGCACCGGGGGTGGGCGAGGGCATCCAGATGACCTCCTGGGCCTTCGCGACCGCCTTCCCCTGGTTCCCGGCCCTGCTCTCGGCGACCGCGGTGCTCTTCGCCTTCAGCACGATGATCTCCTGGAGCTACTACGGGGAGCAGTGCTGGGCCTACCTCTTCGGCGTTCGTTCGATACTGGTCTACAAGGCGATCTTCCTGATCTTCGCCTGGCTCGGCTCGATCTTCGAGGCCGGGGCCGTGATCGACTTCGGCGACATGATGATCCTCGGGATGTCCTTCCCGAATCTCATCGGCCTGGTCGTGCTGGCGCCCGTGGTGGCGGGCCTGCTGGAGGACTACTGGCGGCGGCTGCGCTCAGGAGAGCTGCCGCGCCAGCGCCGAGCGGGCTAGCCGCCGCTGGCCTGGGGCTGCACCTGGATGGTCCGGACCGGCGAGAAGAGCACCCGCCCGGAGCCGCCGCTGCCTCCGCCGCGCACCTTCTTGCGACCCACGGCGTCGGTCGTGTAGCCGAGCACGGTGGACTTCTCGGTGCCGTAGAAGTAGACCGCCGCCAGCGGGTAGGCGCCGGGCTGCTCGGGCGCCCGGAGGTTGAAGACGACCTGGGCCTTCGCCCACCTGCCCAGGACCGCATCCGACGCGATGCCGGTGACGTTCACGTAGGAGAGATTGCCGTCGATGCCGTCGGGCAGCGCGCCCAGCCACTCGCTCTGGGGCTGGCCATCGGGACCGATCACGACCGGCGATCCCGTGACCCGCCAGCCGGCCGAGGCGGCGGGCCGCGCGTACCAGCGGTGGGCCCGGTCGACCAGGGCCACGCCGACCACCGGCCCAGCGCCTCCCGTGACGCTCACCGTGACCTGGAAGGACTGGCCCGGCGCCACGCTGGCCGGAGCCTCGACGGCCACGGTCGAGGCCTCGTCGAGGGCGCGAATCTGGTCGGCGAGGGTGGCGCGGTCGGTCTCCGAGAGATCCGCGTAGCCCTTGCTGCCCTCCAGGATCAGCGCCAGGTGCTTGTTCTTCGCCAGCTGCTTCTCCGCGTACTCGCCGGCTCCCGCGAGCACGTCGACCGCGCGTGAGGCGTGGCAGGCAGCGCAGTAGGGCCCGACGTCCGTCTGGAAGCGCGGCGTTCCGCCCGGGTAGGCGGCGGCCACGGGCGCCAGCAGCAGCGTCGCGACCCAGGCGAGGGCGATTCGAATGCTCATCCCTGTCCCTCCTCGAATTCGGCGTGACAGCGCGCGCACTGGCCCCGGACCTGCCGGGCACTCAGGAAGTACGCGTCGGGGTCTCCGGCGTCGTCGTGAGCGAGGTGGCACTCGACGCAGTCCACCCCCAGCTCCACGTTGTGGACGTCCAGCTCGTGGAAGCGCGGATCCTCCCAGGCCTCGGAAGGCGGGCCCGGGAAGGAGCCGTGGCACTGCCGGCAGTCCTCGTCCCAGAGCGGATGGCGCATGCCATCCGGCTCCTCGAAGCGACCGCTCAGGTAGACGAGCGCATCGCGCGCCGCCAGCGCCTTCACCCGCAGCCTGCCTGCGAAGCTGACTCCGCCGTGGCAGTCGATGCAGCGAAAGGCCTCGTCCGGCCGGTGCTCGGCGGGGGCGCTGCCGTGCAGGCCCGCCAGCGAGCTCGGGGGCTCCGCATCGAAGTCGCGGCGGATCTCGATGTGCAGGGGGAGCCCCGGCTCGAGGTGGCAGGCGTTGCAGAAGTCGTTGTCGGACTCGAGCGCGTCGCTCACCATCCATCCCAGCGGAGCGGAGACGATGCCGGCTGCGCCCGCCACCGCGAGCAGGCGCAACGCCCGGAGCCGACGGGAGCCCCCCTGGCGCCCCTCGCCCCGCAGCGTCCCCATCGGCAGAACCGGTAGAGTACCTGGAGCCGGCCCGCAATCGGCCGCTGAAGGAGGAGCCATGGATCTGGGCCGAATCGGCGTCTGGACCTTCCTGGACACCCAGCCCGCCGCAGAGGCCAGCGAGCTCTGCGAGCGCCTCGAGACCTGGGGCTACGGCGCGCTCTGGATGCCCGAGGCGGTGGGACGGGACCCCTTTGCCCTGATCGGCTTCCTGGCCTCCCGCACCTCCAGGCTGGTGCTCGCCACCGGCATCGCGAACATCTACGCCCGCGATCCGATGACGATGCGGGCCGCGCGGGACACGCTGGCCGAGCTCTCCGGGGGACGCTTCCTGCTGGGCCTCGGGGTCTCGCACCGCCCGATGGTCTCGGGGCTGCGCGGCCACGACTACGGCAAGCCCGTCTCGACCATGCGCAGCTTCCTGGCCCGCATGGAGCAGGCCGTCTACCAGGGGCCGGCGGCGCCCGAGGCGCCCGTGGTGCTGGCCGCCCTGCGTCGCAACATGCTGCGGCTCGCCGCCGAGGAGACCCGCGGCGCCCACCCCTACAACGTGACGCCCGAGCACACGGCCCGCGCCCGCGAGATCCTCGGACGCGGCCCCTGGCTCTGCGTCGAGCAGAAGGTCATGCTGGAGAGCGACCCGGCGCGCGCCCGCGCCGCGGCGCGCTCCCATCTGGCCATCTACCTGGCCCTGCCGAACTACCAGAACAACTGGCGCGAGCTGGGCTTCGGGGACGCGGACTTCTCCGACGGCGGCAGCGACCGGCTGATCGATGCCCTGGTCGCCTGGGGCGACGAGGAGGCGATCCGAGCGCGGATCCACGCCCACCACCAGGCCGGCGCGGATCACGTCTGCATCCAGCCGCTGCGCGCGGACGGCAGCATGGGCCCCGACGTCCAGCTGCTCGAGCGGCTGGCGCCCGCGGGCTGAGGCCCCGTGCAGGCCAGGCGCAAGTGGTGGGGCTGGGGGCTCGAGGGAGCCGGGCCCAGCGAGGAGCAGGCCCGGGGCATCGCCGCGACCCTGGCCCAGCGCTTCGGCGTCGACCTGCCGCTGGCCCCCGAGCCGCGCCTCGCGGACCTCGACCTCCCGGCGCCCCGCCTGGCCGTGCCCACCTCCCTGGCCGCGATCGCCTCCCAGGAGCCCTACGAGCGGGCCCGCCACGCCCACGGCCAGGCCTACCGCGACGTGGTACGGGCCGCCGGACTGGAGCTCCCGCACGCGCCGGACTGGGTCGCCTTTCCGCGCGACGAGAGCCAGCTGCGAGCCCTGCTCGACTGGTGCAGCGACGCCCGGGCGGCGGCGATCCCCTACGGCGGCGGCACCAGCGTGGTGGGTGGGGTGGAGCCGCGGGGCTGCGAGGCCTATGCCGGAGTGGTCTCGATCGACCTGAGCGGCCTGGACCGGGTGCTGGAGATCGACCGCAGCTCGCGGGCGGCTCGCATCCAGGCCGGGGTGATGGGCCCCGCCCTGGAGGACGCGCTGCGCCCCCACGGACTGACCCTGCGCCACTTCCCCCAGTCCTTCGAGTTCTCCTCCCTGGGCGGCTGGATCGCCACCCGCTCCGGAGGCCACTACGCGACCCTCTACACCCACATCGACGACTTCGTCGAGTCGCTGCGCGTGATCACGCCGAGCGGCGTCGCCGAGAGTCGGCGCCTGCCGGGCTCGGGGGCGGGGCCGAGCCCCGATCGGCTCTGGATCGGCTCGGAGGGAACGCTCGGCATCATCGTCGAGGCCTGGATGCGCCTCCAGGACCGGCCGCGTTTCCGCGCCTCGGCCTCGGTGGGCTTCCCGGGGGAGCAGGGCTTCCTGCTCGGCGCGCGGGCCGTCCGGGCGCTCTCCCAGGCGGGCCTCTTCCCGAGCAACTGCCGCCTGCTCAGCCCGCTGGAGGCCGCCACCTCGGGCGCCGGCTCCGGCCGGGAGGCGGTGCTGGTGCTGGGCTTCGAGTCGGCGGACCACCCGCCGGACGCGCGCATGGCCCGTGCCCTCGAGCTGTGTCGGGACGCGGGAGGCGCGGTGCCGGAGGGCGCGGGCGCGACCCGGAGCGGACGCGAGGGAGCCGCCGGCGCCTGGCGGCGCGCCTTCCTGGAGATGCCCTACGTCCGCGACGTGCTGGTGCGCTGCGGCGCGGTGGCCGAGACCTTCGAGACCGCGATTCCCTGGAGCCACTTCGAGGCCCTCCACGAGGGCCTGTGTCGGACCGCGAGCGATGCGCTGCGACGCATCTGCGGCGCGGGCAGCGTCTCCTGCCGCTTCACGCACGTGTACCCCGATGGCCCCGCACCCTACTACTCGGTGCTGGCTCCGGGCCGGCGCGGCAGCCAGCTAGAGATGTGGGACGAGATCAAGGCCGCCGTCTGCGAGGCGCTCGACGACCTCGGGGGCAGCATCACCCACCACCACGCCGTCGGGCGCGATCACCGACCGGGCTACGACCGCCAGCGTCCGGATCCCTTCGCGCGGGTCCTGAGGGCCGCCAAGCGGGAGCTCGACCCGCAGCGCATCCTCAACCCGGGCGTCCTGATCGATCCCTAGACCGCTATGCTGCCCCGGCATGGCACGCATCAACGATCACTACCTCAAGCTCCAGGCGGGCTATCTCTTTCCGGAGATCGGGCGGCGCGTTCGCGCCTTCCAGGCGGAGCGTCCGGAGGCCCGGCTGATCCGGCTGGGGATCGGGGACGTGACCCTGCCCCTGGCTCCTGCCGTGGTCGAGGCCGTGCGCGAGGCCGCGGCCGAGCTGGGTACGCCGGAGGGCTTTCGCGGCTACCCGCCGGAGAACGGCTACGACTTCCTGATCGAGGCGATCCGCGAGCACGACCTCCGGGCCCGAGGGGCCGAGGTCGCCGCCGACGAGATCTTCGTCTCGGACGGCAGCAAGCAGGACAGCGGCAACATCCAGGAGATCTTCGGCGTCGACTGCA
>CAZYOL010000150.1:0-11327 GCA_964649065.1 uncultured Spirochaetales bacterium | reverse complement strand
AGGAGTCGTTCAGGGTCCGACCGCGCATGAAGGCGAGCGGGGCCACCTCGATGACTCCGCGCTCCATCAGCCGTCCGGCCTTCTCGAAGGGCATCATGTCGCTCAGGGCGTCGTACAGGGGCCGCAGATAGGGATTGACCTTCTCCGCCATCGAGCCGGGCAGGAAGCCCAGCTTCTCCCCGGCCTCGACCGCCGGCCGGGTCAGCACCACGCGCGAGACCTCGTGGCGATTCAGGGCGGCGACCGCCATGGCCATCGCCAGGTAGGTCTTGCCGGTCCCGGCCGGTCCGACGGTGATGACGATGTCGCGATCGCGCATCAGCTCGATGTAGCGCCGCTGCGCCAGGGTCTTGGCGGCGATGCGCCGCCGGGAGCCGACCGAGGCCAGGATGTCCTCGTAGACGGTCTCGAGATCGACGTCGGGCTTCTGGGTGACCATGCGCACCGCCTGCAGCACGTCCGAGGAGTGCACGGAGCTGCCGGAGCGCAGCACCCCGTAGAGCTCCTCGAGCACCTTGCGAGCCTGCTCGACGGCATCGCTCGCTCCCACCAGGCGAACCTCGTTGCCGCGGGCACGGGCGTCTATGCCGAGCTCCTGCTCGAGGATGCGAAGTGTGCGGTCTCCTTCGCCGTAGAGCATGGAGGCGATGTGGTTGTCGTCGAAGACCAGGGTCTGCCGCGTGCTCGCTTCGTGCTCGGCCAGCGGGGGCCTCCGAAACCGGCTCTCGACCGGGAATCGATGGGACGCGGATCAGCGCTCCGGAGCCAGCAAGAGCGCCTGTCCGTCGCGCTGGGCGTAATAGTACGGCCGGCCCGGCACGGTCGCCAACGGAGCTCCGCCCCACGGGCCGCGCGCCTGGATCTCGTCGAGGCTCTCGGGCCAGCGACCTTCCATCAGGCGGAAGGCGTCGAGGGCGTTGCGCAGCCGGCGCACCCGGTGGGCGCTGCGCAGCGCCTCCAGGGCATCGTGCTCGATCTCGAGACCCGGTGCCGCCGTCGGAACGGGCATCGGCCGGTTCGCCCATGCGGCCAGGGCCAGCAGGGCCAGCAGCGGCAGGACCGCACCGAGCGCGACCTGCAGCCCCCTCCCCGAGCGCGTGCGCGAGACGCGCGTGCGCGCCCGCGCCGGCGCCTTCACCGGCTCGACCAGACCCGCGCGCCGCAGCTCGGCCAGCAGCCGCGTGGCCTCGAAGGTGCCGAGCATCGACAGATCGATGACGCGCCGGACCGAGATGCGGCCGTTCACGAGGCGGAAGACGCGCTCGGCGGCCCCCGCCTCGCGCCCCTCCCCGGCGCCGAAGGCCTGGCGCAGCTGCTCCGGGCTGGCGACCTGGCGCAGCACGCCCTCTTCCGAGGGCACGAGATCCGCGAAGCTCTGCCACTCGTCGACCATGCGCAGCCCGTCCATCAGGATCTGCTCGGCTCCGAGCAGGGTCTCCAGGGGCCGACCGTGCTCGACCTCGCGGGTCTGGAAGTCGAAGGAGCCGCTCTGCCAGCGCAGCACCTGGAAGATCGTCTCGCGCGTCAGCAGATCCTCGATCGACTCCATCGCCTCCGCCGCGATCCAGCGCCGGGAGACGGCGCGCCGCGGCAGCGACTCGGCCGAGGCCGCGCACTCCCGGTGCAGCTCCGCCACCCGCTCCCGGGTCAGGTGACCGCAGCGAACCAACATCTCACCGAGGGCCTCGTGGGGCCGCGAGCCGGCAGGCGCCGCCGAGACCACCGAGCCCCGATCGAAGACCAGCTCGACCTGCTGGCGGCCGGAGGCGAAGGCGAGCACGCCGGTCTTGCGCTGCTGGCCGATCAGCTGGAAGACCTCGGCGATCCCGAAGTCCTCGACGTTGCCCCGCAGTGAGACCGACACCCTAGAGCCTCCCGCGCGCGGCCAGGCAGGTCGCGACCACGATCGCGTAGGCGAGGCCGGCCACGCCGGCGACGTGCAGCGCCAGGAAGGGGGCCGCCGCGCCGGCCACCAGCGGGTCGGGCATCACCCCGTTCCGGAACAGCAGCGCGCAGGCCGCCAGGACGAAGAACAGCGGCCCCAGCAGGGTCGCCAGGGGCCGCTTGGCGAGCAGCCCGGCGGCCCCCGGAAGCGCGATCGAGGTCGCCCAGACGAGCTTCTCGACCCGCGCCTCCCGCGCGCGGAGCGCCTCGATGCGCTCGGTGCGCAGCGCCCGATCGGTCTCGCCGCTCTGGTGGAAGAGCCGCATGCAGGCGCCGCAGAGGCGCCCGCCGGCGCCCTCGGGATCGCAGCGCCGGCACATCCGGCGCCCGCAGCGGGGGCACCAGCCCGAGCCGTGGACGCGGCTGCCGACGCCCCAGGCGAGCAGCAGCCAGACGGCGCTCGCCCCCGCGGCCCGCCGGAGATCGCGACCCAGCCAGCCCGGCGCGATCCAGGCGCGCGCCTCGCGCGCCACCGCCTCCCCCGCCGGCGATCCGGCCAGGCGCTTCCACACCAGCCCGGTGGGGAGCGGCAGGTCCACCACGAAGCCCACGGGATCCTCGCCCTGGAGCTGGGTCAGCTCGGCCAGGGCGGGGCCGTCGAGGGCCTGGGCCCGGGCCAGCGTCTCGGCCAGATCCTCGACCTGGAAGGCCCGGCCGTAGGCCTGGGCCAGGTTGTAGAGCACGATCGCCGACTCCTCGATCTCGATCGCCTGTGCGTAGAGGTCGAGGGCGGTCTCCATGTGGCCGAGGTTGAGGCGCACGTTGGCCGCGTTGTTGGCGATCACCAGGTCGCCGGGCGACTGCTCGAGCAGCGCCTGGTAGTGGGCGTCGGCGACGCTGAGGCTCCGTGTGCGGCGGGCCCGCCGGGCCAGCGCCCGGGCGGCGAAGGCATCGTCGGCGGCGGCCGCCTCCAGGCGCACCAGATCGGTCTCGAGGGAGGAGCCCGAGGCCACCGAGTAGGCGGCCTCGGCGACCGGATCGCTGGCGAGCCCGCCGAGCACCGAGCCGGCCAGGCCGGCCAGCGGGAAGGCGCCGGCCAGCACCGCCGACGCGGCCATCGCGAGCACGACCCGGCGCCAGGTCCGCGCGTAGACGAGCGCCAGCGCCAGCAGCACCCAAGAGGTTCCCAGGAGGCCCTCGCCGAGCATCCAGGGCAGTGCCAGCAGGCAGGCCAGCAGGCCCGCCCGGGCGTAGGCCGGCGCCCGGCCGGGAAGCAGGTCGCCCAGGTCGTGGGCGGCGTGCGGGGCGGCAAAGAGCCCGGAGGTCCAGATCGCGAGCAGCCCCCCGCCGACCAGCGCGAAGGCCGCCAGGCTCAGGCCCCAGCCCGCGAACCAGAGCGACGCCTCGATGTGTCGGGGCGTCGCCATCACGGCCTCCCAGGCCGTCCGGAGCGCGGCGAAGGGGGCCTCCTCCTGGAGCCAGAGCGACCGGGCCAGCTCCATGCGCGCGGCCGGCAGGTCCGGCGCCAGGCGAACGGCGGCGACGGCCCGCTGCATCGGGTCGGCCTCGTAGCCCCCGTAGAGAACGGCCCGCGCCGCGGCCTCAAGGTTCCAGACGCCGTACTCGAGGGAGGCCCGGCGGGTCGCGTCCACGCGCTCCCGGAGGCCCATGGCGGGCTCGAACCAGACCCTCTCGATCTCGCTGGCGTAGGCCGGCTCCTCCGGGGTCGGCGCCGCGTCGAGCAGCGGGGCCGCATCCGTCGCCCCCGGGGCGAGGTCCTCCGGGGCCGGCTCCAGCCCGTCGGCGGGCGTGGGCTCGGCGGGCAGCGGCGGCGGCTCCTCCTGGGCCGATGCCCCCGGGGCGAGCCCCAGGCACAGCACGGCCAGGGCCCCCGCGAGACCTCGCAGCGGTCCGGCCAGGGCCGCTCGAAGGCCCCGCCCCGCCTGGCGCTGAGCGACACGCATCCGGGGCACGTTATCGGCCGTTCGGAGGGCTTCTGTACCGTTCGGTACCGGTCGACAGCCCGGCGGCCCAGGACTATTCTGCGCGACCCGTCGAAGGCTCCCGGAGGTCGTCCTTGGCCAATCACAAGTCGGCAAAGAAGCGGGCCCGCCAGTCGGTCAAGCGGAGCGAGCGCAACCGCGACCTGCGCAGTCGGGTTCGGACCGCCATCAAGGGCGCGCGAGCCGCCATCGAGTCTGGCGACGCCGAGGCGGCCGGCAGCGCCGTGCGCCGGGCCGAGGGCGTCCTGCGCCGCGCGGCCAGCAAGGGCGTGCTGCCGAAGGCGCGCGTCGACCGGCAGGTCTCCCGCCTGGCCAAGGCGGCCCCGTCCCGCCCCGCCTAGCGGCTCACGAGGCCAGCGCGATCACCAGCCGCTCGAGAGCCGCCTCCGGCTGTAGCGCCCCGCTGCCCTTGAGGGCGAGGTCCGTGTCGTGGATGGCGCGCAGGGAGGCCGCCAGGCGGCCGCGCGAGCTGCGCCGGGCCTGGACCCCGAGCTTCTTCACCACGAAAGGCGGCCCCGCCACGCGCTCGCCGTGGGCCACGCGCAGCAGCCGGCGGAAGTGGGATACCAGGGAGCCGAGCAGCACCGGCGGCGGGGCCCCGGCCCGCTGCAGCCGGGCCAGGATCAGCAGCGCGTCCGCCACCCTGCCCTCGCCGATGGCGTCGGTCAGGTCCCAGATCGGCTCTTCGGCCACGTCGATGGCTCCGGAGGCCACGTGGGCCCGGGTCACGCGCGCGTCGGGGCCGGCCAGGAGCGCCGCCTTGGCGATCTCCTGGCGCAGCACGCCGAGCTGCGGGCCGATCCGCTCGGCGAGCAGCCCGGCTGCGCCGCGCTCCAGCTCGACGGCCTGCCGCCCGGCCTCGGCGGCGATGAAGGCCGCGAGCTCGCGGCCACGCCGCGGCGGATCGCAGCGCACGACCCCATCCCCGAAGGCCTTGACCCAACGCGCCCGGGAGTCGACCCGGCTCGCGGTCACCACCAGCAGCGTCTGGCCCTCGCCCTCGAGGAGCTCCTCGAGGGCGGCGATCAGGGCGTCCCCCAGACCCCGGGCCACCCGGGCGCCATCGGCGTCGCGCAGCAGGACCAGGCGCCGGGTCGCCATCACGGGCAACGTGCGCACCGCGTCGAGCAGCCGGGCGGGCGGGGTCGCATCCGCATCGAGGCGATCGAGGTTGAAGTCCTCGAGCGCCCCGGCCAGCGCGGCCCGGCGAAGCGCCGCCAGCGCGTCGTCGCGCAGCAGCGGCTCCTCGCCGGCCAGCAGGTAGGCCGGGCGCAGCTGGCCCCCGGCGATCTCGTCGCGCAGCTCTTCGGGGGTCACGGGCGCAGGGCCTCGGCCAGGGCGTCGTGGACGCGACCGGCGAGCAGTCCCGCGACCCGGCGCACGGCCTCCTCGCGGTTCTTGCGCTCCGCCTCGAGATCGGCGCTGGCCAGGTAGCGCTCGCTCTCGCGCAGGGAGCGGGCGTCCATCGGCACGGGCCGCCCGTCGCGGCGGACGGCTTCCAGGCGCAGGGCCAGGTGCACCTCGTACTCCAGGGCCTGCAGCACGGAGGAGAAGGCCTCGCCCGAGATCTCGACGCTCTCCACGCTTCCGGAGAGCACCAGATCGGCATCTCCGGGCCGCTGGAGCAGCCGCACGGCGCCGCGCCGCAGGAACTCGCGGCGCAGGGCGTCGGAGACGACGACCTCGACGCCGGGCTCGTAGGAGTCGTTGCGCAGGGTGGGAATCGCGAGGCTGGCCACGTCGCCCAGGCTGCCCCCGTAGCGCACGAGCTGGTAACCGCAGCCCGTCGCAGCCCAGGCCGTCAACGCCAGTGCCAGCAGCTGCCTCCCCTGCACGCCCGGAGGGATAGCGCAGGCGGCCGCCCCGCCCCGGCCTACTCCATCTTCAGCAGGCCGCGGGCCATCTCGAGCACCTTGTTCGCCTGGATCGGCTTGGTCAGGTACTCGTCGGCCCCCAGCGTCAGGGCCCGCTCCCGATCCTCCTGGGCGCCCTCGGTGGTGATCACGCAGATGGGAACCTGCTTCAGGTTCTCCTCGCTGCGGATCAGGCGGATCAGCTTGAGCCCGTCCATCACGGGCATGTTGATGTCGATCAGAGCCAGATCGAAGTGATCGTTGGAGATCTTGCGCAGGCCGTCCATCCCGTCCACGGCCTCGACGATCTCGACGCTCTTCAGCCGACGCAGCGCGAAGACCAGCAGCTGCCGCATGGTCGGGCTGTCTTCGACGATCAGGATCTGGCGGCGTTCCATGGCGGTTCCTCGGGCGACGGCGTGCGCCTCAACGGGTCAACAGGTCGATGAAGCCCTGGATCGTGTTCAGCTTGCGCTCCGACTGGGAGTAGAGCTTGGCGGCGAAGACCGCGGTGGCAGCGTGCCCTCCCAGCAGCGTGAAGAGCTCGTGGTCGAGCGGCGTGAAGCCGTCCTTCTGCTGCAGAAGCCGGTAGATCACGATGGCCCCGATCGGACAGCGCTGCACCTGCAGGGGAATGCAGACCATGGGCTCGGAGCTCTCGGACTCGGAGCGGCTCCAGGAGGCCGTCTCCCCCGACTCCACCACCTTGCCAATGGTCCCCTGGCCGAGAGCGACCTTCGGGAAGCTCGAGAGCTCGGCGCCCTCGCAGCCCACGGGATGCAGCTCGCGGCTGTGCTCGTCCAGCAGGAAGACAGCGAAGTGCTCGGCGCCGATCAGGTTGATCACGATCTCGATGATGATCTTGAGGACCTCTTCGAGGTCGAGCGTCGAGTGGAGCTGGTAGCTGGCGACGTAGAGGTTGGCGAGGTTGTTGTTCTCCTCTTCGATCTCCAGGTAGCGGCCCGCGAACTGGGAGTTCTCCTCCTCCACCTGGAGCAGCCGCTCGCGCACGCCCTGGTAGGCCTCCTCCAGGGTGTGGATGCGCTTCAGCAGGTCGTGGCGCAGGCGGCCCCAGTCCTCCGGGTCTCGCGCCGCCAGGCTCTGCTGGTTCTGCAGGTCCACCAGCTCGTTGCGCAGGCGCTCGTTCTCGCCCATCAGCTCGCGCGTGAAGTCCACGCCGCGGCTGAAGAGCTTCAGGAACTCCTCGCCCCGGTGGAACAGGCTGCCGCGATCGTCGCTCATGCAGACCCCTTTCGGCTGGATCGGCCGGACGCTCTTCCCGCCGAAGCGCCCCCGACGCCCCGAATCGCGGCGGCGATCTCCGGGAGCGGGAGGACCCGGTCGACGCTGCCGCTGCGGATCGCCTGGCGGGGCATGCCGAAGATCACGGCGGTCTCCTCGGACTCGGCGAGGACGCTGCCCCCGGCCTCCTTCACCGCCAGCGCGCCCAGCCGCCCGTCGTCCCCCATGCCGGTGAGGACCACGGCCAGGAGCTGGCTCCCGTAGTGCTTGGCCGCGGAGGCGAAGAGGCGATCCGCCGAGGGCGCGTACTTGTCCGAGGCGGAGCGGGGCAGCAGGCAGGTGCAGATGCTCCCGGCCTCGCTCTCCACGGTCAGGTGGCTGCCCCCCGGCGCCACCCAGACCCGACCCGCCTCCACCGGCTCGCCTCCGCGCGCCTCGGCGGCCCGCAGCACGGTGAAGCGGTCGACGCGCTCCGCGAAGCCCTGGGTGAAGCCCTCGGGCATGTGCTGGGCCACCAGGAAGGCGCAGGGCGGAACCTCCTGGAAGGCGCTGAAGATCTGCATCAACGCCGCGGGTCCGCCCGTGGAGGAGGCGACCACCACGACCCGCGTCGTGGCAGGCAGCTCCGCGGCGTGGGTGGGAGCCCGCAGCGGGGGCGTGGCCAGCCGCTCGCGCACCTTGTCGATGCGCAGCTCGCGGATCGAGTGCACCTTGCGGATCAGCTCCTGCTCGATCGTCTCGAGCTCGGGACCGGCGCGGGGAGTCGGCTTGGCGATGAAGTCGACGGCCCCCAGCTCGAGGGCCTTGAAGACCTCGCTGTTGGCACTGCGGGAGCTGATCACCATCACCGGCGTGGGCTGGCGCGCCATCACCAGGCGCAGGTAGGTGAAGCCGTCCATGCGCGGCATCTCGAGGTCGAGGGTCACCAGGTCCGGACTCAGCTCGAAGGTCTTGCGCAGCGCCTCCTCGCCGTCGCGTGCGACGCCGACCACCTCGACGAGGGGAGAACTCTGGAGCAGCCGCGTGATCGTCTTGCGGCTGAAGGCCGAGTCGTCGATCACCAGCACGCGGATCAGGTCCTGCGGCCTCACGACTCGAGCTCCCGGATCTCGTCGCCCAGGGCGGCCTCTGCCGCCGCCTGCCAGGGATCTTCGTGGAGGGCGCCGGGCAGGGGCCGTCGATAGACGAGCTCCGAGCCCAGGGGACACAGCTCGAAGGAGGTCGAGAGATTGACCAGCGACTCCGAGTGGCCCAGCAGCAGGTAGCCGCCCGGTCTGAGCTTCTCCCAGAAGGTCTCGATCAGGCGCCGCTTGACCTCCGCATCGAAGTAGATCAGGACGTTGCGACACAGGATCACGTCCAAGGTGCCGAGCAGGCCCATCTTGGCCCGGTCCATCAGATTCAGGTGGATGAAGTCGACGTGGCGCTTGACCTCGTCGGAGATGCGCCACTGCCCCTCCTTCTCGGCGAAGTAGCGCTCCCGGAGCCGCGGCTCCGTCTCCCGGAAGGAGGCCTCCCGATACTCGCCCTGGCGCGCCTTGCGCAGCATCCGCGTGGAGATGTCGGAGGCGTAGACGCGCAGGTCGACGCCGGGCGCCAGGCCCGCCTCGAGGGCCTGGATCACGATGCTGTAGGGCTCCTCGCCGCTGGAGCAGCCCGCCGACCAGATGCAGGCAGGGGTCCGGGCGGAGGGCCTGCGGCAGCGCAGCTCGGGGACGATCTCGCGGACCAGGACGTTCAGGGGACCAATCTCGCGGAAGAAGTAGGTCTCGTTGGTCGTGAGCTCGTCGACGAGCTGGGTCAGCTCCCGCTCGCCCGAGGCCCCGCTGCGCAGCAGGTAGTGATAGGCGGCGAAGTGCTCCAGCTCGAGGGCGCGCAGGCGGCGCGCCAGGCGCTTCTCGAGCAGGAAGCGCGACTCCGGGCCGAAGTGCAGACCGCAGTGCTCGCGCAGCAGGCGCGAGAACATGCGGAGCTGCGCGTCCGTCAGCTCGAGCTCCGAGCCGCCCCAGGCCTCCGGCATGCTAGGCCTCGAGCCTCTTCAGGGCGGCCAGGCGTACCTCGCGGACGAACTCGTCCTGCTCCTGGTCGAGGCCCTCGAGGATCGCCGGCAGGGCCGACACGCGGCCCCGCTCCCCCAGGGCTCGGATCGCCTCGGCGCGGACGCTCCACTCCGGGTGGCCGACGAAGGGCAGCAGGGCGTCGAGCTCCGCGCCCCGCCCGATCGCCGCCAGACAGCGGATCGCCTCCTGGAGCAGCTCCGGCTCGGGTCGCGACAGCACGGGCAGCAGACGCGAGACCGGACCGGCGCTGCGCAGACTCTCCAGCGCGGCCAGTGCCGCCGGGACCTCGTCCTGCAGCGCGGCGGAGCACAGCGCCTCGGCGGCGGCGCGCCGCTTGGGATCCGCGGCGTCGGTGAAGTGGGTGGCGACCGCCCGCACCGCGGCGGCCCGGACCAGCGGATCCTCGTCGCGCGCCAGGCTGCAGAGGCCCTCGAAGGCCTCCGCACGGGCCGAGCTGCCGAGCGCGGCGGCGGCGGCCATCCGCACCAGCGGGGATTCGTCGGCCAGGGCCAGTCGCAGCGGCTCGGGGGCCGAGCCGGGCTCGATCTGCGCGAGGGCCTCGACGGCCCGGCGGCGCACCGCCGGACTGGGGTCCTTCAGCAGGAAGGTCACCGTCTCCACGTCCTCGGGCTGGCCGACGCTCCCGAGCACGCGCGCGACGGCGCAGCGCATCCCTTCCCCCGTCCGCTCGAGGGTCGAGGCCAGGAGCTCGACGGTCCGACGGCCGAGCTCGGAGGTCCCCGAGGCTGCGAGCCGGGCCAGGGCCGCCACGATCGCCGCCACCTCCAGCTCGCGATCGGGGTCTTCGGAGTCTGCGACCGCCTCGAGGGCTCGCACCAGCCGCGGCAGACCGGAGCCCAGGCCACGGGCCGCCACGGCGGTTGCGGCCGCGGAGCGGACCTCGGGATCGGCATCCTCGAGCGCGTCCAGCAGACGTCGCGACCCGGGCTCGCCTCGGGTGCGCGCGAGCAGCAGGCAGGCGGCGCGGCGCGACTCGGGCTCCAGCCGAGACCAGCCGGCCTCGATCACGCGCTCGGCGAGCTCGCCGAGGGCGGCCAGGCTTCCGAGGGCAACCTCCGAGAGCGCCTCGTCGCGGGCGGCGCGCAGCATCGGCAGCACCACGGCCTCGCTGCCGATCAGGCCCAGCAGCTGCAGCCAGTGGATCTGCGTGCCCAGGGCCCCCGCGCCGAGCTGCTCGAGTCCCTCCTCGACGAGCTCGGGCGTGGCGCGCGCCGCCTCCCGCAGCTGCTCGGCCAGCCCTTGCGCGGCCTCCGCATCGGCATCGCTCAGCATGCGCAGGATCGAGCGCACGGCCTCCTCGCGGGCGGCTCGCTGGCCGCTCCCGAGGGCCTTCAACAGGATGGGGAAGGCCTCGGCATCGTCTTCGGCGCCGAGCAGACGCAGGGCCGGAGCCCGCAGCACGGCATCGCCCAGCAGCGGGGCCAGCTCCCGGGCGGGCAGCCGCAGCTGCAGCGAGCCCAGGCCGCGAACGGCGGAGAAGCGGACCAGCGAGTCCTCCGAGTCGCGCAGGGCGGCCTCCCGGAGCGGTGCCGCGGCGCCCTCTCCCCCCACCGCCGCCAGGGCGTCGGCCGCCGCGGCCCGCACGTTGGCGTCGGAATCGGCCAGGGCCGCAACGACGATCGGCAGCGAGAGCGGGGCGGCGATTCCCGCCAGGGCATCGATCGCGAACTTGCGAACGTCGGCGTCCGAGTCCCCGGCGGCCCGACCGAGCTGGGGCACGGCACTCGGACCGAAGCGCACCAGGGCCTCCACGGCCGCGTTGCGCCGCCCGGGGTTGTCGCCGTCGGCGAGCGAGCAGATCAGCAGCTCCACGCTGCCGCTCTCGAGCGGGCAGTCCGCGAGGCGCTCCACCGCCGACTTGCGGACGCGCCAGCTCGGATCGCCGAGGCAGTCCACGAGGCGCGGCAGGGCCTCGTCCAGGGGCAGCAGCGTCAAGCGCTCCACGGCCAGGCGTCGCACCTCGGCGTCGGCGCTCGCCAGGTCCGCGAGCAGCTCGGCCTGCTCGCGCGTGGGCACCCGGGCACTCACCTGGAGCGCCGCTCCTGGGCCACCCGCCTCAGCTCCTCGGCGAGGAAGTCGCGCGACTCGCGAAGGCCAGAATCGACGCGCTGCTGGAACAGGGCTCGCCCTTCCTCCAGCTCATCGGCCATGGCGGCGACCACGTCCTGGGACTGCAGCGCCTGCTGGAACTTCTCCGGGTTGTAGAGGACGATGTCGGAGATCACGATCCGCGCCAGCCGCTCGGCCTTCTGGACCGCCTCGCT
>CAZYOL010000149.1:0-11419 GCA_964649065.1 uncultured Spirochaetales bacterium | reverse complement strand
GAACGAGCTGCGCGACCGCGAGGACTTCATCATCTACGCCTGCGAGCTGATGCGGAACCGCCTGGTGGGGACCCAGATCGCCGACGCCATGGGCTGGAGCCGCGACGAGGTGCGGCGGGTGGTGATCGAGTCGCCGGTCGGGGCGCAGTTCCGCCAGATGCTCTTCGCGCGGGTGGTCCCGAACCTGAAGCGCCTCGGCCTGCTGAGCCCCCGCGTGCGCACGGCCTTCGACGAGCTGGGCATCCTGCAGTTCGAGGACTTCGACCCCGAGGAGCAGGACCGGCAGCTCGGTCTGGTCTAGCCGGGCGGGGGCGGGGCCGGCTCGCGCTCGAGGTGGTAGGCGTCGACCCAGGCCCGCAACGAGGCACTGGCGGGCTCCAGGCGCAGCTCGATCACGCGCACCTCGATCTCCGACCACTCCGGATGCAGCGCCAGGAAGTCGCGGGCCAGTCGGCCGGCGGGCTCCAGGCGCCCGAGGGACTGGCGCCGATTCCGGAAGCGATCCACCACCAGCTGCTCGTCGGCGCGATAGCGGCGGTAGTCGAGGAGCCGGCGGCTGCCGTCGGGGCGGACGCCCGCGATGCGCACCGTGACCCGCGGTGCGGGGACCGAGTACATGGCCCAGCCCGCCAGCTTCCAGGGGTCGACGCCGTAGCGCAGCGACAGGCCGTGTTGGACGGCGGGCCACAGGCCGAAGGCGATCAGGAAGCCGGCCGCGAGCCAGCGTTTCACAGGCCGCCCCCGGCCTTCAGCAAGAGCTCTCGACCCGGCCCCCCGAGCAGCGCGACCAGCAGCGCGGCGAAGGTCAGCAGGAAGAGCGGCAGCAGGCGTCGATTCCAGGCGCCCGGCACGAAGAGCAGCAGCAGCTGGGCGTAGAGCAGCGCGAACATCCACTCGCGGGGAGCCAGCTGGATCGTCACCACCAGGCCGATGGCGCCCAGCGCGGCCCAGGTCCGGGTGCGCCTCCACAGCAGGCCGAAGGCCAGACCGATCTCGCCGACCCAGACGCCGTTCGAGAGGCCCCAGAGCAGCGGGGCCTGGGCGCGAAAGGGCCCGGCGCCCGGCCGAAAGCGATCCAGGCTGCGCAGCCGGGCGATCTCGTCGGCCGGCACGAACCAGGCGAAGGTCTGCGACCAGAGCTCCACGCCCTGGCCGATCATCCAGGCCAGGAACTCGCCGCGGAAGTAGCAGCCGTGCAGCGCCTTCTGGAGACCCGCCCAGAAGAAGATCAGCACGGCCATCCAGCGCAGTGTCTGGAGCAGGAGCGCGCCCTCCTGCTCGTCGCGCGGATCCAGGGCGGCAAAGAGGGCCAGCACCGCCAGGGCCAGGACGGTGTGATTGGCGGTGAAGGGCAGCAGCCAGAAGGCCTGCAGCGCGGCCACCGGGAGCGCCAGCCGGCAGGCCCAGCGGCCCTCCGGAAGGAAGCCGCCCAGCCAGGCCAGCGAGTGGAGGCCGGCCGCTCCCCAGGCGAAGGCGACGGGAAAGGTGGCGGGGGTGGGCAGCGGCTGGATGACCCAGGCCCAGCTCTGCACCAGCCAGTGCGTGAGGATCAGGCTGCGCAGGGCGGGCAGCTGTCCCTCGAGCGGGGCGGCCGGCGCATCCGCCGTCCAGTCCAGGGGCCGCGACCAGCCCGGGTCGGCGCTCAGAAGGGCCAGTTCGTCGCCTCCGTCCCCCCGTCGACCTCGACCACCTTGCCGGTCACCCAGCTCGAGGCCGCAGAGGCCAGGTAGAGCGCCATGAGGGCGATGTCCTCGACCTCGCCGAGGCGCTTCATCGGCGTCAGGTCGCACATGGCCTGCTCCAGCTCCGGGTTGAGGAAGGGCATGAGCGCCGAGGTCTTCACGGCCCCGACGGCAATCGCATTCACGCGGATGGCCGGCGCCAGCTCCGCCGCGAGCTGTCGCGTCAGGAAGGAGAGGGCGGCCTTGGCGGTGCCGTAGGCGGCGAAGTGGGCCTGGGGCAGCCGGCCCGCCGCCGACGAGATGTTGACGATCGAGCCACCGCCCCCTTCGGACATGCGCGGGATCACGCGCTGGGAGAGCAGGAAGGCGGAGGTGACGTTGAAGCGCAGGGCGGCCTCGAAGGCCTTCTCGCTGGTGTGCTCGATGGCCGAGGGAGGGCTGCCGCCCGCGTTGTTGACCAGCAGGTCGATGCGCCCCAGCTCCGAGTGCGCGCGCTCGACCAGCGCGTCGAGCTGCGCGGTCTCCATGACGTCGCAGGGCACGGCCAGGGCGCGACGGCCCAGCGCCCGGATCTTCTCCGCGACGGCCTCGATCTGCTCGGCGGTGCGCGCGGCGCAGACCACGTCGGCCCCCTGCTCGGCAAAGGCCAGGGCGCAGCCCTCGCCGATGCCCCGTCCGGCGCCGGTTACCAGCGCCACCTTGCCGTCGAGACGAAAGCGATCCAGGATCACGCGGCCCTCCTGCTGCCGGGGAGTGCGGAGCATAGCCTCGCGCCCTCCGCCACGCGGAGGGCCCGCTAAGCTAGAGAGCCCGGCCCCGGGGCGACGAGGAGAGCCGCATGGAGATCAACGGCGTCGCGCACCTCTTCCTCACGGTGCGCGACTTCGAGGCCAGCCTGCCCTTCTACAAGGAGCTGCTCCCCGCGCTGGGCCTGCGGCCCGTGCTCGACGGCGAAGGTCTCTTCTACTGCGTGGGCGGACGCACGGCGGTGGGCATCCGCGCCGCCGAGGCCGGCTTCCAGCAGGAGGGCTTCCAGCAGGGCCGCTGTGGCCTGCACCACGTCTGCTTCCGGGCGCGCAGCCGCGAGGACGTGGACGCGGCCCACGAGCTGGCGCTGCGGCTCGGCGCCCAGGTCGTGCACCCGCCGGAAGAGGGCGCCTGGGCGCCCGGCTACTACTCGGTGCTCTTCGAGGATCCCGACGGCATCCGCCTCGAGGTGAACTTCGTGCCCGGCAAGGGCCTGCTCGCGGACGCGAGCTGAGAGTCGGGCCCACGTGCCGGTCTACCGCCTGAACCACGACCTCTGCTTCCCGCCCCCCGAGGCGGCCGAGCCCGGCGGGCTGCTGGCAGTGGGCGGCGACCTGACTCCCGAGCGGCTGCTGCTCGCCTACTCCCTGGGCATCTTTCCATGGTACGGCGAAGACCTGCCGATCCTGTGGCACTCGCCGGATCCGCGCATGGTGCTGCGCCCGGCGCAGCTGCGCGTCTCCCGCAACCTGCGCCGCCGGCTGCGGCGCCCTCCCTACGAGCTGCGCCTCGACAGCGCCTTCGAGCGGGTCATCCGGGCCTGTGCCGACGTCCCGCGACCCGGGCAGGACGGCACCTGGATCACGGAGGAGATGATCGGGGCCTATCGCCGTCTCCACGAGCTGGGCTTCGCGCACTCGGCCGAGGCCTGGCAGGACGGCAGCCTGGTGGGGGGACTCTACGGTGTGTCGCTCGGCGGCTGCTTCTTCGGCGAGTCGATGTTCGCCCTTCGGCCCGACGCCTCGAAGGTCGCCTTCGTCGCGCTGGTGCGTCAGCTCGCGAGCTGGGGCTTCGACCTGATCGACTGCCAGGTCCACACCGAGCACCTGGCCCGCTTCGGGGCCGAGGAGTGGCCGCGCGCGCGCTTCCTGGAGCTGCTGCTGCGCTCGCGCCAGCGCCCGACGCGCCGCGGTCCCTGGCGGCTCGACCCGCTGCCGCTCGGCCCGGAGCTGGCGTCGTGAAGCCGCTCGACCACAGCGGTCCCAACGCCGAGCAGATCCGCTACTGGAACGACGAGGCGGGATCGCGCTGGGTCGAGATGGCCGATCGCCTCGACGCACACGTCGGCGCCCTCGGCGAGGCCGTCATGGATGCCGCGGAGCTGCGGCCCGGGGAGCGGGTGCTGGACGTGGGCTGCGGCTGTGGGAGCACCTCCCTGGCGCTGGCGACCCGGGTCGGCAGCGCCGGTCGCGTGCTGGGCGTCGGCCTCTCGAGCGAGATGCTGGCGCTGGCGGAGCGCCGAGCCCGGGAGGCCGGCGCGACGCAGCTCGGCTTCCGGCTGGCCGACGCCCAGACCGAGGCCTTCGAGGCGGGCCAGTTCGACCTGGCCTTCTCGCGCTTCGGCGTGATGTTCTTCGCCGATCCCGCAGCGGCCTTCGCCAACCTGCGCCGGGCCCTGGCTCCCGGCGGACGCCTGGCCTTCGCCTGCTGGCAGGGGCTCGCCGCGAACCCCTGGGTGAAGGTCCCGATGGCCGCCATCGCGAGCCACGTGGAGCTGCCCGCGCCCCCGGAACCCGGCGAGCCGGGTCCCTTCTCGCTGGGCGACCCGGAGCGGCTGCGCGGCCTGCTGCAGGCCGGTGGCTTCACCGAGATCCAGATCGAGGGCCTCGAGTCGAGCATCGTGCTCGGCGGCGGCGGGGCGGTGGACGAGGCCGTCGACTTCCTGCTGCGCATCGGCCCGGCCGCCCGGGCCCTGGCCGGGGTCGAGGGCGAGACCCGCGAGGCGGCCGTCGCCGCCATGCGCCGGGCGCTGGCCGCCCACGAGACGGCCGAGGGCGTGCGGCTGGGCGCCGCCATCTGGAGCGTGCGCGCGGCGTGAGCTGGGGCCAGGCCCGGGAGATCGAGGACCTGCGCGATCGGGTCGCCATCGTCGGCGTCGGCGAGGCCGACCAGAGCCGCGCCTCGGGACGGCCTCCCGTTCAGATCGCGGGCCAGGCCATCGAGCGGGCGCTCGCGGATGCCGGCCTGGAGCCGCGAGACGTGGACGGGCTGCTCTACAGCGGTGGCGTCGCGCCCTTCACGGCGGCCGACTTCCACGCCCGCTTCGGCACCGACCAGGCGATCTTCGAGTCCGGCCAGGGCGGCGCCATGGTCTGGGCCGCCACGGATCCCGAGCGGGCGGCCCGGGCCCGGGCCAGCGGCGGGGCGCGCGTGCTGGTGAACGTCTTCGCGGTCTCCTGGGCCTCCCAGCGCGGCGCCATGGTGGGGGGGCCGGGCCAGTTCCACGCGGCGGAGCGCTTCAAGCGCAACCTGGAGGTGCCCTTCGGCTGGTTCCCCCAGCCGGTCTACTTCGCCACCATCGCCCGCCGACACATGCACGAGTACGGAACGCGGCCCGAGCAGCTCGGCGCCATCGCCGTGGCCTGCCGGCGCCACGCCAACCTGCATCCCGGCGCGGTGATGCACGACAAGGCCCTGAGCCTCGAGGCCTACCTCGCGCGACCGATGCTGGCGGATCCCCTGCGCGTCGAAGACTGCTGCCTGATCTCCGACGGCGGGGCGGCCTACGTGATGACGAGCCCCGAGCGGGCGCGCGACCTCGCCAAGCCGCCGGTCTGGGTGGCCGGCGTGGGCGAGGGCCATGCCGCGACCGGGGGCTACTGGAGCCAGCAGGCCGACTTCACCGCGACTCCCCAGGTCTTCTCGGCGCCGGCCGCCTTCGAGATGGCGGGCCTGGGCCCCGAGGACGTCGACCTGCTCACCCTCTACGACCCGTTCACGATCGTGGCGCTGATGCAGATCGAGGACATGGGCTTCTGCCCCAAGGGCGAGGGCGGCGCCTTCGTGGAGGGCACGGCCCTCCACCACGACGGAGGCCGCCTGCCCTACAACACGCACGGCGGACTGCTCTCGCACGCCTACGTGCTGGGCATCTCCCACGTGGTGGAGGTGGTGCGCCAGCTGCGCGGCGAGGCCGCGGCCCAGGTTCCGGACGCACGGGTGGGCGTCTACGGTGGCTACACCGGCGCCATGGCCAGCACCCTGGTGCTGCGGAGCGACGCGTGAGCCTCGACGTCGCCTCCCGCGCGGCCTTTCCGCTGCCCGAGCTCGACTGGGAGCCGACCCGGCCCTTCTGGGAGGCGGCCGCCCGCGGCGAGCTGCGCATCCCCCGCTGCGGCTCCTGCGGGAGCTGGTGCTGGTATCCGGCCGAGGCCTGCCGCGCCTGTGGCGCGGGCGAGCTGGCCTGGACCCGCGTCCGCGGTCGGGGAACGCTCTTCTCCTGGACCGTCGTGCGCCGGCCCCTGGCCCCGGGCTTCGCCGAGCTGACGCCCTACGCGCCGGGCCTGGTCTGTCTCGACGAGGATCCCGCGCTTCGTCTGGTGACGCGCCTGGTCGACTGCGCCCCGGAGGCGCTGCGGATCGGGATGCCGTTGGCGGTGGTCTTCCGCCCCCTGCGCTTCGCCGGGGTCGAGGGGGAGGTCCTGGGCCCCCTCTTCGCGCCGGCGGAGTAGAATGGGCCCGAGCGAGGAGCCCGCCATGTCCGAAGCCTTCTACGACGCCGCCAGCATCGACTATCCGATCGTCGACGCCGACTCCCACGTGAACGAGCCGCCCGACCTGTGGACCCAGCGCCTCCCCTCCAGGCTGCGCGACCGGGCGCCCCGCGTCGAGCACGGCGAGCAGGGCGACATCTGGGTCTTCGACGGGGGCAAGCAGAAGTGGCCGATCGGCCTGACGGCCGTGGCCGGGCTCTCCTACTTCGACTACCGGCCCATCGGCATCACCTACGAGTCGATGCGGCCGGGCAGCTTCGACACCAAGGCGCGCCTGGCGGACATGGACGCCGACGGCATCTACGCCCAGGTCCTCTACCCCTCGGTCACGCTGCGCGGAGCCCGGATCTACAGCGAGGACCGCGAGCTGCAGCTGGCCTGCGTGCGCGCCTACAACGAGTGGCTGCTCGACTTCTGCAGCGAGTCGGGCGGTCGGCTGATCCCGCAGGCGATCCTCCCCACCACCGGCAGCGACGACATCCTGGCCGAGCTCGACTGGGCCATGAAGAGCGGACACCGCGGGGCGGTGATCTCCTCCTTCCCGAACGGCAGCCTGGATCCGCAGCCCGAGGACGATCGCTTCTGGAGCGCGGCCCAGGAGGCCGGCTATCCGATCGCCGTGCACATCGGCAGCTTCGTGCGCGGAGGCCTCACCGGTCGACGCGAGGGCGGGGGAAGCTGGTCCTCTCTCGCCTTCGTCGGCCTGGCCGCCCTCACCAAGGCGGGAGGTCAGACCCTTCCGGTGGTCTGCGACATCCTCTTCTCCGGGATCTTCCAGCGCTACCCGGGGCTCAAGATCGTCCTGGTCGAGGCGAACATCGGCTGGATCCCGACCCTGCTCGAGCAGAGCGACGACATGTTCCGCCGCTACCGCTGGTACACCCAGGCGGTCGACGAGCAGAAGGAGATGCCCAGCGACATCTTCTTCCGGAACTTCTGGGCCACCTTCATGATCGACACCGTGGGCATGGACCTGCGCCACCGCATGAACATCGACCACCTGATGTGGTCGACGGACTACCCGCACTCGGGCACGGACTGGCCGGATTCGCGCCTCTCGCTGGAGCGGGTCTTCCGCGGCGTGCCGCGCGAGCAGGTGAAGAAGATGCTCCACGGCAACTGCGTCGAGCTCTACGGCCTCGACCACATCCCGAAGCGGCTCCCGGGCCGCTAGCCCGCCGAGCGGCTGCTAGTGCCAGGGCGACCAGCGGGCGCTGCGCAGGAGCTTGCTCTCCCAGCGGTCGCGGATCTCCAGGGCATCGTGCATCCAGGTTCCGGGAGCCTTGTAGCGCTCCGGCACCTCGGAGGAGAGCAGCGGCCCCAGCGCCTCCAGGCGGCTCACCTTCTGCCACAGCACGATCTCGCGGCGACGCCCCGCCCCGTAGGCGGTGCGGAAGCTGGCCTGGATCCGGAGCAGCGCCCGTCCGCTCTCGGCGGCCCGGCGCATCTCCTCCGAATAGTGAGAGCCCGAGCGCTCGACGTAGCGCTCCAGGCTGCCCTCGAAGGGCCAGACCGTGTCTTCCATGAAGACGCTCGGCTCGTGGTCGACGGGCTGCTCCGGCACCGCCTCCAGCTCGATCTCGCGCAGCGGCGACCAGGGCAGCGGCACCAACAGCTTGCCGGTCACGTCGTGCCGCAGCGCATCGAGCCGCTCCGCGAGTCCGCCCAGATCTCCCCCGTCGATCCGCCGGGCCAACGCACCCCAGGCGCTGGCATCGCGCAGCGCGGTCAGGGTGATGACGTTGTAGGAGACCCCGCTGCCGTGGGCGTGGTGCAGGTAGTAGAGCAGGCGCGCCTCGCCGCCCTTGGCCAGGGCGGGCAGCCACTCGTCGCGAAGCAGGGCCTCGAAGGCATCCTCGTGGCGGCCGCACACCTCGTGGATCTCGTGCAGGATCAGCATGGAGCCCTCCGGATGGCCGCGCGACGCTAGCGTGAAAGGCCCGCCGTCGCCGGATGCAGCAGCCGGGCGAGCTGTCCCCGCGAGAGGTTCCCCCCGGTCAGCACCAGCGCGAGCTTGCGGCCGGCGAGTCGCTCGCGGAGCTGCAGGGCCGCGGCCAGCGGAGCCGCACCCGCCCCCTCGGCGAGGTTGTGGGTGTGCTCGAGGAGCAGCAGCACGGCCTCGTCGATGGCCTCGTCGCCGACCAGCTCGAAGCCGTCCAGCCCCAGCTGCGGGTGGCGCAGGATGCGCTGGGCCTCGTCGAAGGCGACGCGCGTGGCGATGCCCTCGTGGCGCGTTTCCGCGCGGGCACCGGCCGCCTGGCCCGAGCTCCAGGTCTGGAAGGCCGCCGGGGCGCGCTCCGACTGCACGCCGATCACCTCCAGGCTCGGGCGCAGGCTCTTCGCCGCCAGGCAGACCCCGGCCGCGCCGCCCCCCGATCCCACCGGGACGAGGATCACGTCGAGGTCGGGCTGGTCTTCCAGGATCTCGAGGGCGTAGGTTCCGACACCGGCGATCAGCTCGGGCTCGGCGGGACCGACGAAGCGCGCACCGCGCTCGGCGGCCACGCCGGCGATCCACTCGCGCGCCTCGTCGAAGTCGCGCCCGTGCTCCACCACCTCGGCCCCGAGGCGGCGGATGGCCGCCACCTTCTCCGGATTCGCCCCCTCCGGCACCGCCACGGTGACCGGAGCTCCGCAGACCCGGCCCGCGTAGGCGATGGACTGGCCGTGGTTGCCGGTGGAGGCCGTGAAGAGGCCCGCCCGTCGCTCCCGGTCGTCCAGGTGGGCGGCCAGCCAGACGCCGCCGCGCACCTTGAAGCAGCCCACGGCGTGGTGGTTCTCGTGCTTGACGAAGACCTCGGTGCCCAGCAGCTCGCAGAGGCCGGCGTGGCGCAAGAGCGGCGTCCGCCGCAGGTGGCGTCCGACCTCGCGGCGCGCCGCCACTACGTCCTCGAAGCGCGGAGGGCCCGGGCTCTCGGCGCGACCGATCTCCGACTCGATGGCCTTGCGGTCGGCGTCGAGCTCCGGGGCGGGAGGCCGGCTGGGCGGATCCGGCGCGGCCGAGAGCTTGATCGGATTGCCGGCGACGGGAAGCGCGCTCGGACCGCGCACGCGCACGATCATGTTGCGGGCGGCGACCTGCGGATCCGCGACGACCTCCGCGACGTTCTGGATCGGACCGCAGGGGACGCCGGCGGCGAGCAGCCGCCGGCACCACTCGCCACCGGGCCGGGCGGCCAGAGCGGACTCCAGCTCGTCCTGCAGGGCGTCGACGTGGCGGCTGCGCAGCTCGTTGCTCGCGAAGCGCGGGTCGCCGGCCAGCGCGGGTCGCTCCAGCACCTCGCAGAGCCGGTGGAAGAGCTCGTCGTTGCCGGCCGCGATCACCACGAAGCCGTCGCCGGTGCGCAGGGCCTGGAAGGGGGCGATGGAGGGGTGGCGACTGCCCAGGGGCCCGGGGATGCGCCCGGAGGCCGCCAGCCGGGCGATCGCGTTCTCCAGCAGGGCCACCTGGGCATCCAGCATGGCGACGTCCACCCGCTGGCCGCCGGCGCCCCGCTCCCGCGCCAACAGGGCCGCCTGGATGCCGATGGCCGTGAAGAGCCCGGCGGCCAGGTCTCCCAGCGAGGTGCCCACGCGGGTCGGGGGAGCTCCCGGGTGGCCGGTCAGGCTCATCAGCCCGCCCATGGCCTGGACCACCACGTCGTAGGCGGCGCGCGGCGCGTAGGGTCCGGTCTGGCCGAAGCCGGAGGTCGAGGCCATCACGAGCTTCGGGTAGCGCACGTGGAGCTCGTCCCAGCCGTAGCCCAGGCGCTCCATCACGCCGGGGCGGAAGTTCTCCACCAGCACGTCCGCGCGGGCCAGCAGCCGCTCGAAGCAGGCCCGATCGCCGGCGTCCTTGAGGTCGAGGGCCAGGCTCTCCTTGCCGCGGTTCAGCGACTCGAAGTAGGCCGAGCGACCCTCGACGAAGGGCCCGATGTGGCGCGCGTCGTCGCCACGGCCCGGCACCTCGACCTTGAGCACGCGGGCCCCGAGGTCCGCCAGCACCAGCGTGCAGTAGGGGCCGGCGAGCACGCGGCTGAGATCGACCACGAGCGTGCCCGCCAGGGGCCCGAGGACGGGCACGAGCCCCGCGCGTCAGCTCTTGGCGGCTTCGAGGCGCTCGCGCAGGGCCTCGAGCTCCTGCTGCAGCTCCGCCGGCACGTGTTCGCCGAAGCTCTCGTAGTAGGAGGCGATGCCGGGGAGCTCCCCGAGCCAGCCGTCGAGGTCGACCCGCAGCAGCTCCGCCAGGTCCGAGGCATCGATGTCGAGGCCCGTGACGTCGAGGGCCCCTTCCGTCGGGATGGTCCCGATCGGCGTCTCGACCCCCTTGGCCGTCTGCTCGCAGCGCTCGAAGATCCACTTCAGCACGCGGCTGTTCTCGCCGAAGCCCGGCCACAGGAAGTCGCCGCCCTCACTCTTCCGGAACCAGTTCACGTAGAAGATGCGGGGAAGCACGGCGCCCTCGCGCTGGCCGATCGAGATCCAGTGGGCCCAGTAGTCGGCCATGTTGTAACCGCAGAAGGGCAGCATGGCCATCGGATCGCGGCGCAGCTGCCCCACCTTGCCCGCGGCGGCGGCCGTCTTCTCGCTGCCCATGATCGATCCGAGGAAGACGCCGTGCTGCCAGCTGCGGGCCTCGTGCACCAACGGCACCACGCTGGCCCGCCGGCCGCCGAAGAGGATGGCGCTGATCGGCACGCCGGCCGGGTCCTCCCACTCGGGCGCCATGACCGGACACTGGCGGGCGGGCGCCGTGAAGCGGGCGTTCGGGTGGGAGGCATTCTCGCCGCTGGCGGGGCTCCAGTCCCGGCCCTTCCAGTCGATCAGGTGCGCCGGCGGCTCGTCGGTCATCTCCTCCCACCACACGTCGCCGTCGTCGGTGCGCGCCACGTTGGTGAAGATGCAGTTCTCCCCGAGCGTCAGGATGGCGTTCGGGTTCGACTTCATGCTGGTGCCCGGCGCCACCCCGAAGAAGCCCGCCTCGGGATTGATGGCGTAGAGACGCCCGTCCTTCCCGAACTTCATCCAGGCGATGTCGTCGCCGATGGTCTCGCACTTCCAGCCCGGCACCGTGGGCGTCACCATGGCCAGGTTGGTCTTGCCGCAGGCGCTCGGGAAGGCGGCCGCGACATAGTGGCTCTGGCCCTCGGGGCTGGTCAGCTTGAGGATCAGCATGTGCTCGGCGAGCCAGCCCTCGTCGCGGGCCATGGCCGAGGCGATGCGCAGGGCGAAGCACTT
>CAZYOL010000148.1:0-11441 GCA_964649065.1 uncultured Spirochaetales bacterium | reverse complement strand
CCCCAGCCCGAGCGCCGGGCGGCCGCCGTCCTGCGCGCGGCCCGCGGGCTCCAGGAGCGTTTTGCCGGCAGCCTGGACGCCGCCGCCGCGGGCGCCGACGGCCTGGAAGACCTGGGACCGCGGCTGGCCACGCTGGCCCGTGGAGTCGGCTCGGCGACCATCAGTCGGCTGCTGCGGCCCCTCCGCGACCACTGGCCCGCTGCCGCGGGGCTGCCGCTGTCGGCCGCGGCGCGAGCCGCGGCCCTGCACCTCGGCTGGATCGGAGCGTCCGAGGATCTGGACGGCGAGCCCGGCGCGCTGCGTGCCGCCCTGGCCCGCCAGCCGGACGCGCCGCCGCTGGCCGAGGTGGAGGGCGCGCTCGAGCGCCTGGGCCGGGCCGCCTGTCTGCACGAGCGACCCGAGCGCTGCCCGCTCGCCGCGGACTGCCCGCTGCGCCGAAGGGCGGCTCGCTGCGCGCTTTCGGACTAGGGCTCCGCTCGCCTGCGCAGGGCGTCACTGGGCTCCGCTCGCCTGCGAGGGCGTCACTGGGCTCCGCTCGCCTGCGCAGGGCGTCACTGGGCTCCGCTCGCCTGCGCAGGGCGTCACTGGGCTCCGCTCGGCTCCGCCGAGCTGCGCGCGCCTTCGGCGCTTGCCTCAGCCGCAGATCTGCTGGCCGCAGTCGCCCGCCTCGTCGGCCGAGACCTCGACCCCCTGCGCGCCGCGGGTCAGCACGGCCACGCCCTTGCTGCCCTCGCGAAAGACCGTGATGCCCTTGAGCCCGCGTCGGTGCGCCGACACGTAGATCTCCCTGACCTGCTCCGGCGTGCTGTCGTACGGCAGGTTGATGGTCTTCGAGACCGCGTTGTCGACGTGGCGCTGGAAGGCCTGCTGGATGTCCAGGTGCGCCTCGGGGGCCACGTCGTGGGCCGTCGGAAACAGGCGCCTCAGGCTCTCCGGCAGGGCGGAGAGGCCGCGTGCGGATCCCGTGGCACGCACCTCGTCCAGCAGCGCCTCGCTGCGCAGGCCGGCGCGCTCGAGAGCCGCCTCGAAGCGCGGATTGCTCTCGGGCAGCCGCTGCCCGTCCAGCACGTTGCGCACGAAGGCCAGTGCGAAGAAAGGCTCGATCCCGCCGGAGCAGTCGGCCAGGATGGACAGGGTGCCCGTGGGCGCGATCGAGGTGAGCGTCGCGTTGCGCAGCGGCTTGCCGGCGGCCTCGAGCCGCGAGCCCCGGTAGCTCGGGAAGACGCCCCGCTCCTGCGCCAACGCCGCCGAGGCCCGCTCGGCGCGAGCGCGAATCCGGGCCATCAGGCGATCCGCACAGGCGACCGCCGCCGGGTCGTCGTAGGGGATCCCCAACTCGACCAGCAGATCCGCAAAGCCCATCACGCCCAGACCGATCTTGCGATTGGCGCGGGTGATCTGCTCGGTCTCCGGGAAGGGGTAGCGATTCACCTCGACCACGTCGTCGAGGAAGCGCACGGCGCTGTCGACGGCCGCGTCGAGGCGCTCCCAGTCCACGGCTCCCCGCGCGACGAAGCGGCTCAGACAGAGCGAGCCCAGATTGCAGCTCTCGTGGGGCAGCAGGGGCAGCTCGCCGCAGGGGTTGGTGGCCTCCAGGGCGCCGAGCCGAGGCGTCGGATTGCTCCGCTCGAGGGCGTCCAGGAAGATCAGGCCCGGGTCGCCGCCGGCCCAGGCGCAGCGGGCGATCTCGTCGAGCAGACTCCGCGCATCCAGGCTCCGCACCCCCTTGCCGTCGCGGGGATTGACCAGGTCGAAGCTCCCGCGCCGCTCGACGGCGCGAAAGAAGGCATCGGGAGCGGCGACGGACAGATTGAAGTTGGTGACGCGGTCCGGGCGGTCCTTGGCGTGGACGAAGTCGAGCACGTCGGGGTGGTCGACGCGAAGCACGCCCATGTTGGCCCCGCGCCTTCGGCCTCCCTGGACGATCACCCCGGTGGCCGCGTCGAAGACGCCGAGGAAGGAGATCGGGCCGGAGGCGATGCCGTGGGTGCGGCGCACCAGGTCGCCTCGGGGACGCAGGCGCGAGAAGGAGAAGCCGGTACCGCCGCCGGACTGGTGGATCACCGCCATGCGCTTGGCGGCCTCGAAGATGCTGGAGAGGTCGTCCTCCAGGGGCAGCACGAAGCAGGCCGAGAGCTGCCCGAGGGCCGTGCCGGCGTTCATCAGGCAGGGGCTGTTGGGCAGGAACTCCCGGCTGCGCAGCAGCGCGAAGAAGCGCTCCTCGCTGCGCCCGACCTCGCCCCCCAGCTCGGCCTCGGCCTGGGCCACGGCGCCTGCGACCCGCCCGCAGAGGCCCTCGAAATCCTCCACGCTGCGCCCGGAGGCGTCGCGCTGGAGGTAGCGCGCCCGCAGCACGCGCTGCGCGTTGGGGAAGAGCGCGTCCACGCTCCGAGCGTAGCCGAAGGCCCGATGCGGGCGGTCGCGCGCGAAGTCCGGTTCCACCGGCCGCGAATCGCCGGCGTCCCGGGGCCCTTCCAGCCCGGGCCGTCTGCCGCCGCGAGAGCGGTGACGCGCGGCTGCGACCGGGAGTCCGCCCCGACGCTTGCCGCGGCTCCGAAAAGCGATTACCGTCCGGCACCTTACGAGCATGCGCTTCTACGAGTACGAGTCCAAGGCGCTGTTTGCCAAGCACGGCCTGCCGCTCTGCCGCGGTCGCGTCGTCACCACTGCCGTCGAGGCCCGCGAGGCGGCCGCCGAGATCGGCGGCCCCGTGGTCCTCAAGAGCCAGGTGCTGTCGGGCGGGCGCATGAAGGCCGGCGCGGTGAAGTTCGCCGACGATCCCGAGCAGGCGGCGGCCCACTTCGAGGCCATCCTGCCGATCCTCGTGTCCGGGCAGAAGGCGCGCTCGGTCCTCGTGGAGGAGAAGAGTCCGATCGCCCAGGAGTACTTCGCCTCGGTCACCTGGGACGGCCGGCGCAAGCGTCCGGTCATCCTCTTCAGCGACATGGGCGGCATCGACATCGAGGAGGTGGCCGAGAAGCATCCGGAGCACGTCTCCAAGACCCACTTCTCCTCGATCCTGCCCATCACGCCGCGCATCGCCAAGGAGGCGGTCGGGGCCACCGGGGTCTCGGGCTCCGCCCTGAACCGGCTGACCGGCATCGTCTTCGAGCTGATGCAGATCTTCCTGGCCTACGACCTCACCCTGGCCGAGATCAACCCGCTGGCGCGCCTGGAGGACGGGCGCTTCGTGGTGCTCGACGGGCACATCGACCTGGAGGCCGAGGCCCGCGGCAAGCACCGCGCGCTGCTCGCCGAGCTCGGCATTCGCGAGGAGGAGACGCGCCAGGCCCGGGAGCCCAGCGACTTCGAGATTCGCGGCCGCCAGGTGAACGAAGTCGACCACCGGGGAGTCGCCGGCAACGTCGTGGAGTTCGACGGAGACCTAGGCCTGGTGATCGGCGCCGGCGGCGGCTCCCTCACCCTCTTCGATGCGGTGCGCAAGCACGGCGGGCGTCCGGCCAACTACTGCGAGATCGGCGGCAACCCCAGCGTCAAGAAGGCCTGCGAGCTGACCAAGCTGATCCTCGCCAAACCCGGCGTCGAGAAGATCGCGGTGATGATGAACGTGGTCTCGAACACCCGCGTGGACATCGTGGCGCGGGGAGTCATCAAGGGCTGCCTCGAGTCGGGCGTGAACCCGTCCGAGGCCATCGCGATCTTCCGCATCCCGGGCGCCTGGGAGGAGGAGGGCTTCAAGATCCTCGAGAAGTACGGCGTCGAGTACTGCGACCGCAGCGTCTCCATGTACGAGGCCGCGGGCCGCGCCGTGGCGAAGATCCAGCCCGGGTAGGACCGCCGTGAGCATCCTCATCACCCGCGAGACCCGCTTCATCGTCCAGGGCATCACCGGCCGCGAGGCCGTGAACCTGACCCGCGAGAACCTCGACTACGGCGCCCGCATCATCGGCGGCGTGACGCCAGGCCGCGCCGGGCGCGACGTCTACGGCGTGCCCGTCTACGACTGCGTCCGCGACGTGGTCGAGAAGGAGGGCGCGGTCGACGGCTCGGTGATCTGCGTGCCGCCGGCCTTCACCCGCGACGCCCTGTTCGAGGCCATCGAGAACGACGTCAAGCTGATCGTGGTGGTCACCGAGAACGTGCCGCGGCGCGAGGTCGCCCAGGCGGTCGAGCTGGCGAAGCTGCGGGGCGCCCGCATCATCGGTCCCAACTGCCTGGGCCTGATCTCGCCGGGCGAGGCCAAGATGGGTGGCATCGGCGGGCCCGCCGCCAACACCCGCCAGGCCTACAAGCCGGGCAACATCGGCATCATGTCCCGCTCCGGCGGCATGACCACCGAGATCGCCTCCACCCTCACGGCGGCGGGCTTCGGCCAGTCGACGGCGGTCTCCATCGGCGGCGACGCCATCATCGGCACCACCTACGCCGAGCTGATGCCGCTGTTCGAGGCCGACCCCCGCACCGAGGCCATCGCCATCTACTCCGAGCCCGGGGGCCGCATGGAGGCGGAGCTCGCCGAGTGGGTGAAGGCCAACGACAGCCGCCTGCCCATCGTGGCCTTCATGGCCGGCCGCTTCATGGACGAGATGAAGGGCATGCGCTTCGGCCACGCCGGAACCATCGTCGAGGGCAAGGAAGACACGACGGCGGAGAAGATCGCGCGCATGGAGGCAGCGGGGATCTCGGTGGCCGAGCGCATCGAGGAGATCCCCGACCTGCTGCGCAAGCGCATGGCGGAGGCGGGCTGATGCCGGGAACCTTCATCGACGTGCGCGTGGCCGCGGAGGTGGCCAGCGACCCGAGCCTGGCGGCCAAGCTGGCCGAGGCCTGCCCGGTGGACATCTTCGACGCGCAGGAGGGCGGCCTGCGCATCGTCGAGGAGAACCTCGACGAGTGCACCCTCTGCGACCTCTGCCTCGACGCCGCGCCCAAGGGCACGGTGCAGGTCGTGAAGCTCTACGACGAAAACGCTCCCTGAGAAGCGCCGGCCACCGGCCGGCCCCGGACCCCCCAGCGAGGTGAGCCATGCGAAGCCCCAAGGACTTCTTTCGACCCAAGGCCATCGGCGCGCCCGAGCCGGCGCGCGAGATCCCCTTCGCCCCTTCGCGGATGATCCACTTCTTCGACGGCAGCAATCCCAAGATGGCCGCCAAGGTTCCGGAGCTGGCCAAGCGCTGCGACGTGCTGCTGGGCAACCTCGAGGACGCGGTGCAGGCCAAGCACAAGGTCGCCGCGCGCGAGGGCCTGATCAAGATTGCCCGCGCGACGGACTTCGGCGGCTGCCAGCTCTGGACCCGGGTGAACAGTCTCGACAGCCCGTGGGTGCTGGACGATCTGTCTCAGCTGGTGACCGAGATCGGGGACGTGCTGCGGGTGATCATGATCCCCAAGGTGGAGGGCCCCTGGGACATCCACTACGTCGACCAGCTGGTGGCGCAGCTCGAGGCCCGCGCGGGCCTGCAGCGGCCGCTGCAGCTGCACGCCATCCTGGAGACGCACCTCGGTGTCGTCAACGTCGAGGAGATCTGCGCTGCCAGCCCGCGCATGCAGGGCCTCTCCTTCGGCCCCGCCGACCTGGCGGCCAGCCGGCGCATGAAGACCACCCGCGTGGGAGGCGGGCACCCGGGCTACCTGGTGCGCACCGATCCGGACCCGGAGAAGCCCGACGCGCCCCGCATCACGGCCCAGCAGGATCCCTGGCACTACACGCTGGCCCGCATGGTCGACGCCTGCACGGCGAACGGGATCTACCCCTACTACGGGCCCTTTGGTGACATCAAGGACACCCTGGCCTGCGAGGACCAGTTCCGCGCCGCCTTCCTGCTCGGCTGCGTCGGCGCCTGGTCGCTGCACCCGGCGCAGATCGAGGTCGCCCGCCAGGTCTTCAGCCCGCCGGTCGACGAGGTGCTGTGGGCCAAGCGCGTGATCGCCGAGATGGGCGACGGCAGCGGGGTGGTGATGATCGACGGCAAGATGCAGGACGACGCCACCTACAAGCAGTGCCAGGTGATGGTGGGCTACGCCAAGGCCATCGCCCGCAACGACGCCGAGTACGCGCAGGCCTACGAGTTCGGCGAGGCCGATCTCGCGGAGGCCTGAGCCGGGAGACGGCGCCCTGCTCGCCGTCTACGTCTCCGGTCACGGCTACGGCCACGCCACGCGCACCCGGGCCTGGCTCGAGGCCCTGCGCGCCCGGGCACCTCGGGAGCTCGCGGTGTGGCTGCGCAGCGAGGCCCCGGCCCGCGTCTTCGAGCCCGAGCGCCTCGGCCTGCGGCTCTCCGTCGCCCCGATCGATCCGGGGCTGCGCCAGCACAACGCCCTCGACATCGACCGGGGCGCGAGCCTGCAGGCCCACGAGAGCTTCGTCGCCGACTGGCAGGCCCGGGTCGACGGCGAGGCCGAGTGGCTGGGCCGCATCGGCGCCTCCCTCGTCGTGGGGGACGTCCCCCCTCTCGCCTTCGCCGCCGCGGCGCGCGCCGGCCGGCCCTCGCTCTCCGTGGCCAACTTCTCCTGGGACTGGATCCTCGAGCCCTTCGGGCGCGACGAGCCGCGCTGGCGGCCGATCGTCGAGCGCTACCGGGCGGCCTACGCGCGCGCCACGCGGCTGCTGCGACTGCCGCTGCACGGAGAGATGAGCGCCTTCCGCGAGATCGTGGACGTCCCGCTGCTGGTCAATCGCGCGCGGGACACGCGCGAGCGCTGCCGCGCCGCGCTCGGCCTGCCCCCTGAGGAGCGCCGCCGGCTGGTGCTCCTCTCCTTCGGCGGCCTGGGCGGATTCGACGACGGACCGGATCCGGCGGAGGACCTGAGCAGCTATCGCCTGCTGCGCGACGCGGCCTCGCTGCGGCTCCCGCACCACGAGGTGGTCTGCGCGGCCGACGCGGTGATCGGCAAGCCCGGCTACAGCACGGTGGCCGAGGCCCTGGCGCACGGCACCCGCTACCTCTACCTGCCGCGGCCGGAGTTCCGGGAGGTGGGCCCGCTGCTGGAGGGCCTGGAGCGCCTGGGCTGCGCCGCGGAGATCCCGCGCTCGGACTTCGAGCGCGGCCGTTGGCGCGCGGCTCTCGACGCCCTCTTCTCCCGCCCGGCGCCCGCCCCTCCGCCCCGCAGCGACGGCGCGGAGGCCGTCGCCCAGCACGTCCTGGAGGCGCTCTACTCCAGGTAGCCGAGGGCCCGCAGCATCTCGCGCTCGGCGGGAGCCAAGGCCTCCGGGTCGACGACCTGGCCCCGCGCCCAGCGCGGCCCGCCCTCGAACCAGCTGCTGAGCACCGCGGCCAGCCGGCGCACGCGCTCCGGGTGCTGGGCCGCGAGATTGCGCTCCTCGGCGGGGTCGCTCTCGAGGTCGTAGAGCTCGTACTCCTGGCCGGTCATGAGCGCCCGGTCCTCGGGCGAGCGCACGTGGACCAGCTTCCAGCGACCGTGGCGCACCGCGAGCTGGGTCTGCTCCCGGATGCCGGACTCGAGGAACACGTACTCGGGCCCGCCGGACTCGTCCTCGCCGTCGAGCAGCCCGACCAGCGAGCGTCCCTCGAAGGTCTCCGGAGCCGGGATCCCCGCCAGCTCGAGCAGGGTCGGCGAGAGGTCGATCAGGCCGACCGGCCGGTCGATGCGCTTCCCCGCCGGCAGGCGCCCCTCCTGGACCAGGATCAGCGGCACGTGGGCAGTGGCCTGGTAGGGGAAGAGCCCGTGCTCGAGGTAGTAGCCGTGCTCGCCGAGGCTCTCCCCGTGATCGGCCGTAACCGCCAGCAGCAGGCTGCGCTGGCGCCCCAGCGCCTCGACGGCCTCGAGCAGCCCCTCGAGCTCGTCGTCCAGGTAGCGGATCTCCCGGTCGTACTGGGCGCGGTAGTGGGCCAGGTCGTCGATCGGGGCGTCTCCGCCGGGCCGGCTCTGGCGCTGGTACGCGGGCAGGGCCGCCAGGGGCACGGGCTCCGGGGGATAGCGGCCCTCGAAGTGGCCGCGGTAGGCCTGCGGCGGCAGGTAGGGACCGTGGGGATCCATGTAGTGGAGCCACAGGAAGAAGGGCTGCTGCGCGTCGCCCTGACGCAGCCAGGCGAGGCCCTGTTGGCCCACCGTGCGCGCGTCGGTGTAGCGCTTCACCTTGCCGGGGGCGTTCGCGAAGGGCCGGTCGCCGGCCTCGCGGCGCCAGGCCTCCTGCCACGACTCCACGAAGTGGTCGAAGCCCTGGTCGAAGCCGAGCTGGCGCCCGACGTTGAAGTTCGCGACCACCGCCCCGGTTCGGTAGCCGCGCTGGCGGAAGATCTCCGCCAGCAGCAGGTTCGACTCGGGCATGCGTCGCGGGCGCAGCTTCATGCCGATGGTCTTCGGGTAGGCGCCCGTCAGCAGGGAGGCCATGCTGGGCCAGGTCTTCGGCCACTGGACGCTGCAGTTGCGGAAGCGCACGCCGCGCCGGGCCAGGGCATCGAGGGCCGGTGAGGTGGGCAGCCGGTAGCCGTAGCCGCTCAGGCGATCGGCGCGCAGGGTGTCGACGGTGATCAGCAGCACGTCGGGCGGCGCCTCCGGCGCGGCGGCCGCCTGCAGCGCGCCCGAGAGCCCGCAGAGCAGCGCGAGCAGGGCCCGCCAGCGGGCGCGACGGCGCGCGCGTGCTCCGGCCACGGCGAGCGCGACGGGCCTCAGGCCGAGAGCTGGAGCATGCGCTCGATCGGGCGCAGAGCCCGCCGGCGCAGCTCCTCGTCGAGGGTGACCTCGGGCCGCAGGTCGCGCAGGCACAGGTAGAGCTTCTCCAGCGTATTGAGGCGCATGAAGGGACAGCGGTTGCAGGCGCAGCTCTCGTCCATACCCGGCGCCTGGAGCAGCCGCTTCTCCGGCGCCTGCTGCTCGATCTGGTGGAAGACGCCGTCCTCGGTGGCGATGATCAGCGTCCTGGCGGGCGACTCGACCGCGCGCCGGATGATGCCGGTGGTCGAGGCCACGAAGTCGGCCTGCGCCAGCACCGCCTGGTCGCACTCGGGGTGGGCGAGGACCTCGGCCTCCGGGTGCCGGATCTTCAGCTTGGCCAGCTCCTTGGCACTGAACTGCTCGTGCACGATGCAGGTGCCCGGCCACACGATCATGTCGGGGCGGTCCGCCTGTTGGGCGACCCAGCGGGCCAGGTGGCGGTCCGGCGCGAAGATCAGCTCCTGCCCCTCGAACTCGGCGGCCATCCGAACCGCGTTCGACGAGGTGCAGATCAGGTCCGACAGGGCCTTCACCTCGGCGGTGGTGTTGATGTAGGAGAGCACCTTGGCGCCCGGGTGGGCCCGTTTCAGGCTCGCCAGCTCCTCGGCCGGACAGCCGTCGGCCAGCGAGCAGCCGGCCTCGAGATCCGGAACCACCACCGTGCGCTTCGGGTTGAGGATCTTCGCCGTCTCCGCCATGAAGTGGACGCCGCAGAAGACGATCACGTCGCGGTCGACGCGCTTGGCCGCCTGCGCCAGGGCCAGGGAGTCGCCGACGACGTCGGCGAGGTCCTGGATCTCGGATTCCTGGTAGTAGTGCGCGAGTACGATGGCGTTGCGCTCGCGCTTCAGATCCTCGATGGCCGCTTCGAGGTCGCTCGGGAAGGTGTCGCGGGGCTCGGTTGCCATGCCACAGACTAGCTAAGGCGCGGGCTGGATCAGTAGCGTCGGCACCTGGCAGGGGGCGTCGCGCACGGTACAGACCCGGGTGCCCGGCTTGGCCCCGGGCCGCAGCTCCGAGAGATCGAAGCCGGCGCCCTGCAGACGGAGCCGGGCGGCCTCGACGTCCTCCACCCGGTAGGCGAGGCCGCCGAAGCCGTCGGCGGAGTCGGGCCGGGCCGACGCGCCCAGCGAGCCCACCAGCTCGACCGTGAGCCCGCCGCTCCGGAAGAAGAGCATGCGCAGGCCGCGGTCCGGAAAGCTGCGGTCCAGGGCCAGCCGCAGGCCCAGGCGCCCGGCGTAGACGGCGCGGCTGGCGTCGAGATCGGGACAGGTAACCACCACGTGGTCGATGGCCGAGACGCCGGCGGCGCCTGCCGGCTCGGCCTCCGGGTCCGGATCGAGGCGCTGGACCAGGACCACGGGCAGGCCGCGCGTCGACCCGGGCGGCAGGGCCAGCTGCCTCCAGCGCAGCCAGCCCCCGGACCCGGCGTCGTGCGCCAGAACGCGGCAGGGCTCGCCGACGGCGACCCCCGCGGCGCGCAGGCGCTCGGCGCAGGCATCGACATCCTCGCTGGCGAAGGCGAGGCCCGCCACGCCCTCGCGCTCGGCGGGGGCGCGCAGCACCAGGGTCGTGTTGGCCAGGCGGAAGCGCACCGTCTCGGCGCCCTCGGAGGGAATGCTGCCCTGCCACCAGGGCGATCGGCCGAGCAGGGCGGACGTGCGGCGCGCGGCGACGCGCAGGTCGCGGGTCGCGACGGCGACGTGATCGAGGGCGTGAATCATGCTGCGCTATACCGTGGCGGATGCCGGGGCGCGTGTCGCGGTCGGGCCGAGCCCGCAGGCTGCGCGCGATCTCCTTGCTGCTACTGCTGCCCGCGCTCGGGCCGGCCTGTCGCGAGGGAGGGGAGCGACCCGCGGGAGCCGCCGCCGGGCCCAATCTGCTGCTGGTGACGATCGACACCCTGCGGGCCGACGTGCTCGGCTGCTACGGAGGGGAGCCCGACGTCGGGCGCGAGATCTGCGCACTGGCCGACGCCGGCACGCAGTTCGAGTGGGCCATCGCAGCGGCCCCCTACACGGCTCCTTCGATCGCCTCGATCCTGACCTCCACCTATCCCGCCGAGCACGGGGTCAGCCAGTCCGCCCTCTCCTTCCTGGCCGCCGACGCGCTGAGCGTGGCCGAGGTGCTGCGCGAGGCCGGCTACACCACCGCCGCCTTCGTCTGCAATCCGGTGCTCGAGCGCGGCCGCAGCCTCGACCAGGGCTTCGCGATCTACGACCAGGACATGCCGCGCAGCGAGCGCAATCGACCGGGCTTCCGCGAGCGCGACGCTCGCCAGGCCACCGACGCCGCCCTCGCCTGGGCCCGGGTCGGGGCCCGCGAGCCCTGGTTCCTGTGGATGCACTACCAGGACCCCCACGGCCCCTACGCGGCGCCGCCGGCGCGCGCCGCCGCCGACGCCGCGGGGGCCGAGCGGCTCCCGGTCCAGGAGGACCACTCCGGCCGCGGCCGGCTCCCGGCCTACCAGCAGCTCCCCGGGGTCTACAGCCGCGAGGCCTACACGCGCGCCTACCTGGACGAGGTGCGCTTCGTGGACGCCGAACTGGGACGCCTGCTCCGGGGCCTGGACTCCCTCGGCAGCCCCCCGGCGGTGCTGCTCACGTCGGACCACGGCGAGGCGCTGGGCGAGGACGACTACTGGTTCGCCCACGGCCACTCGCTGGGCCTGGACCAGATCCGCGTCCCCCTGCTGTGGCGGCCGGCTAGCCCCAGACCCCCCACCCGCGGAGAAACGCCCCAAACCCAGCAGGAAGGCGCGCCGCACCGACTGACCCTCGAGGGCGAAGTACGATCCGCGCCCG
>CAZYOL010000147.1:0-11492 GCA_964649065.1 uncultured Spirochaetales bacterium | reverse complement strand
GGCGCGCGGGCGTCGCGCCCCAGCGATCGAAGCTCCAGGCTGCCGCTACGCCCGCCGCGCACAGCGCCAGGCCGCCGCGCAGGAGCGGCTGGAAGGCCCCGAGCACCACGGGGCTGAGGGCCCCCCACTGCGGTGGATGGAAGGTGCTCGACAGCGGCAGCAGCAGCAGTGCCGCCAGGGCGTTCGCCCGGGCGAGGCCGCGAGCGCCGCGCCGCGCGCGCGCTCGATCGGGCTCCGCCAGCAGCGGACCGGCACACGCGAGCTGCACCAGGGCCACGTGCAGCAGGCTCCCGGGCCACACGGCCAGCGCCGCGGCGCAGGCGGCCCCGAGGGCGAGGTCGACGCGCAGCCCGCCGGAGCGCATGGCCCATGCGCAGCCGGCGGCCAGCAGCCCCGCTGCGCCGAGCGCGACCGCGGCGTGGTGATCCAGGAAGCCGATCTGCGAGTACCAGAAGTGCGCCGAGAGCAGCGCCAGGCCGAGGCCGGCGGCCCAGGCCGCCCGGCTCCCGAGCTGCGCGCGCGCCACGCCGAAGATCGCGACCGAGGTGAGAGCGCCGACCACGGGCGGTACCCACATGGCGGCCCGCTCCAGGGCGGGCAGATCGCCCGGCTCCACGAAGGGCCGCAGGGCCGCGGCCACCAGCCAATCGAAGACCGGCGTCCAGATCGGCGTGGCGCCATCGGGGAAGCGGAGGTAGGGATCACGCTCGAGCGACGCCGGGAAGCGCGCCACGCTGTAGGCGATGCGACGCAGGTGGTAGTACGAGTCCTGACCGAAGGGGATCGCGCTGCCGGGCACCAGCACGGTACGCCAGGGCAGCGCCCGCACCGCCAGTGCCAGCAGGAACACCCCGCCCGCCGCGAGAGCAGCCCTCACGGCGGCGCAGCCCGCCGGAGCAGCTGGACCCCGAAGCCCCGACCGCCGAAAGGCTCGGCGCCCAGCGTCTCCACCACCTGGTAGTGCGCGTCGACCCACGAGAGCAGGGCAGCCCCCCAGGCCGGATCCACGCCGAAGGGACCCACGCCGAACTCGGCGTAGGGACGGTCCACGACGGCCACCCAGTCCGGGGGATGGACCTCCAGGGCGGCGAGCATCGCGCCCTCCCCGAAGGCCTCGATCTCGGTCGGCACGAAGAGAAAGTGCGGGACGGGATTCTTCCAGCGCAGCCAGTAGTTGAGAATGACCCCTTGAGGCAGCACCAGCAGGCTGTCCTGCGGGCTCCCGAGCGCCTCGAGGCGCTCCAGGGCGCGGGCCAGGACGACCCCCCGGCGCGAGAGCGGCGGCGCCTCGGCCGCCACCCGCTCGCCCGGCGGGCCGATGGCCAGGGTCTTGCGCCGGTAGATCGCGTCGGACTGGCGCAGCGCCAGGATCACGACGGCGGCGACCGCCGCGATCGCGAGGGCCCGGGCCAGCCCCCCGCCCCCATAGGCCCGACGCAGCAGCGCCGGCAGCGCGTAGGCCCAGGCCGCCACCCAGACCAGGGTGGCCGGCATCGACAGGACGAAGCCGTAGTGCCCGAAGCGGGCGTTGAGGGGCGTCTTGGCGAGCAGCAGCAGCGCCCAGCTGGCGACCAGCAGGGCCAGCTCGAGGCGGACGGAGGGCTCCGGCTGGTGGCGGGTGCGCCACCAGGCGAACAGCAGGCCCGCCGCCACGCCGGCTGTCGCCAGCGGCAGCGCCCGCGCCAGCGGCAGCCAGGCGACGCGCGGCAGCGCCAGCACCAGCACCGCGGCCAGGGCTACGCCCAGGGCCAGGGCTGGACCGGGGCGCCGCCAGCTCGCGGGCGCCGCGCGATCGGCGAGGGCCGTGGCGCCTGCCGCCCCCACCAGCACGGCCAGGGCGACGAGCGCGCGCAGGGCGTTCACCAGGGGCTCGTCGAAGCCCGTCACGCCCGCGTAGAAGCGGTCGTCGCCGAGCCCCTGCAGGTGCGCGAAATTTCCGAGCAGGCCCCGCCAGGCCTCCCGCGGCGGGAGCTCCCGCAGGAGCCAGGCCCCGAAGCCGACCACCGGCAGCCCGGCCCCGGCCAGCAGCCGTGCCGCAGCGCCGGCCGCCCTGCGGTACGAAGACCGGCTTGCCAGCGCGCAGGCCAGCGCGGCGCTGCCGAGGGCCGGCAGCGAGAGCTCGGCCTTGGTCAGCAGCACCAGGCCGAGGCAGAGTCCGGCGACCTGCCAGCCCCAACGCAGGCCCCGGAGCCCGGCTCCCAGCGACGCGAGCATCGCCAGCGTCAGCGCCACGGCGTGGGTCTGGAAGTGGGTATAGGGCGTGACGTAGTTGTAGTTGGCGATCCCGGTGTACTGCGAGAAGCCGAAGAGCCCCAGCAGCACGCCAGCGGCCAGCGTGCCCGTCGGCCGATCGCAGACCCGCGCCCAGAGGGCGTAGACCGCGGCCGTGATGCCCGCGAAGAGCAGCAGGTTGGCCGCGACCAGGGTCTGCAGCGAGACGCCGAAGACCCGGAACAGCAGCGCATTGACGTGGGGAGAGAGCGGACCGTGGCGGCAGGCGACGTCGCGATACAGCGCGTCTCCCTCGGACAGCCGCCAGGCAGTGTAGAGCTCTCCCCCGAAGTCGATGTGGACGTCGGTCCAGCGCCCCCAGCTCCAGCCCGCGAGCGCCACGAAGCCGACGGCCAGCCCGAGGGGACCGGCCCAGGCGGGCGCGCCGCCGGGCACGCGCGGCACGGCGCGGGCCGCCGCTCAGCGGGCGACGCCGACCGGCTTGAAGATCGGCAGATTCGCCTCGGTCGCCACGTAGATGACGTTCGGGTTCTCGTTGAGCGTCTTGATCCAGAGGTATTGGAGGTAGGAGTCGCTGAGCGTCGAGCGCACGATCTGCTGCGCCTCGGCGGCACCGCGCGCCCGGGCGACCTCGATCTCGGCCTCCTTGACGGCCTGCTCGAGCTCGAACTGCTTCTGCTGGACGCGCTGCTCCGCCGTGAGCTTGGCCTCGATGCTCTCCTTGAAGCGCTGGGGCAGCTTGACGTCGCGCAGCAGCACCTGCTGGATCTCGAAGCCGTCGGCGGCCAGCGCCTGGACCAGGGCCTCGTTCACCGATTTGGAGATCTTCTCCCGGCCGGTCTGGCTGTAGATCTCGCGCACCGGGTAGCCGCTCACCGCGTTGCGCAGCGAGGAGCGGAAGTAGGGAATCACGAGCTTGGCCATGTACTCGGGCGGCGTCCCGATCGTCTTGCGGATGGCGGGGGCCTCCTCGGGCCGCACCCGGAAGAGCAGCGAGGCGTCCAGGCCCACGATCAGCCCCTCCGAGGAGGGCAGCGTGGCGGTCTCCTTGAGCTCCTGGAGCTTGACGTTCCAGATCTCGACCGTGCGCACGATCGGGAACTGCGGCGTGACACCCTGCCCCACCGGCTCGTCCGAGATGCGACCGAAGCTCTTCGAGACTCCGACCTCGCCATCGTCGATCACCACGCAGGCCGAGGCGACCCAGGCCACCGCCAGCAGGGCCGCGATGCGCGCCCCCCATCCCACGCTCATCCGCGTTGCTCGAGTCATGCTCCCTCCCCTTCTGCCCTGCCGCTGCGATCGAGGCTCCCGCGGCGGATGCACCGGGCCTTCAGCCAACCCTGCGGAAGACGGCGATCCACGGAATCGGCCGCCCCGCATCCTGCGCCTCCGCCAGCAGCTCGCGGGCTCGCCTACCGTACACGAAGTCGAAGGACTCGCCCCCGTCCCGCTCCGGAGGTCGGGCGATGAACTCCAGCAAGTAGCGCTCCTCGACCAGCTCCCGGCTCGCCTCGAAGACCCAGAGCTCGGAATCCGGACCCGTGAGGTGGGAGGTCGGGATGTTGGCCCAGACCACGTAGAGGGGATCCGCGGCCTGCACCTCGTGCATCAGCTCCTGCTGACGCTCCAGTGCGTTGGCGTAGGCCCCGGTGAGCGGATAGAAGAAGATGTAGCGGCTGGCGCTGCGGCGCTCGGCGTAGAAGAGGATCTGGGGCTCGGAGCCGATCACGTAGACCGTGTCGGAGGGCTGGCTGGTCTTGCGAATGTACTCGCCGATGCGCGCCGACTCGACGAAGGGATTCAGCCGGTAGATCTCGCGGGAGATCGCCTCGGGCGAGGCCCGCAGCAGGCTGCGATTCGCCAGCAGCGGCGGACCGGCCAGCAGGGCCACCGCCACGGCCGCGGGCACCAGGCCGCGGCGGCGCAGGCCCGCCAGCGCCTCGGCGCCCAGCGCGGCCAGCATCGCCAGCAGGGGCAGGAGCTGGATGAAGTAATGGGGGCGGAAGTAGAGGCCGGAGGAGACGCCTACGGCCGAGGCCAGGCCGAAGCCCGCCAGCAGCCAGGCGTCGCGGCGCGCCAGCCGCCGGCGCGCCACGAAGGCCCCCACCCCGGCCAGCAGCCACAGCACGCCGAGGCTCGGCAGCTGGTCGATCCAGCTCCAGAGGGCGTTGCGGACCCCCTGCAGGAGGCCGACGCGTCCGGTGTAGGCGAGGTTGTGGAGGAAGACGGCGTCGACGAAGGGCTCCCAGGCCCCGAGCGCCAGGAAGGTGGCGAGCACCGGAGCCGAGACGAGCGCCACGCCGAGCAGCAGACCGAGCACGACGCCGGTGGCCTCGCGGAGATCGCGCCGGGCCTGGGCCAGCCCGGCCGCCGCCAGGAAGACCCCGTGGCCGATCGCGACCGGCTTGATCCAGCAGGCCGCCCCGGCCAGGGCCCCACAGCCGATCCAGAGCACCAGCCGCCGCTCCTCGAGCGCCCGCAGCAACAGCAGCGTGCTGGCGACCACCGGCAGCAGCATGAAGATCTCGGTGTTGGCTGCGCTTGCCGCGAGCGAGGGGTCGATCGAGGCCACGGCGAAGGCCAGGGTGGCGAGAGCCGCCGTCCGCTCGCCGATCCAGCGCCGGCCCAGCTGGTAGAGCAGCAGGCAGGTCGCCGCCGTCCAGAGGTAGAGGAAGGCGTGGATTCCCTCGACGCTGGCGCCCGTGGTCCGGAAGGCCGCGAGGTAGATCGCGAAGATGCCGGGCGGCTTCTGGTCGAAGGCGTCCCGGTAGGGAACCTCTCCCAGCAAGGCGCGCTGGGCGATGTAGGCATACTCTCCCTCGTCCCGCTCCAGCGGCACCGACAGGAAGGGAATGCGGATCGCGACGAAGAGCAGCGCCGAGAGGGCCAGCAGGGCGCGAGGCGCCCGGCCCGGGGACTCGCTTGCGTCCGACAAGGCGGGGCGAAGCTGGCACAGCCCCCGAGTCCGAGCAATCGCTGCAGGCCGGGAGCGCTAGCCGGCGAGTGCGGGCCGGCGCCGCAGCGATCCCAGGCCCGCGACGGTGGCGTTGACCGCCAGGCCGAGCACCCCCAGATGCAGGCCGTAGAGGCGGGCCGTGCCGGACAGCACTCCGCCGGCCGCAATGGCGGCGCCGATCAGCAGCCCGGCCGCGCAGGGCGCCGCCCTCAGCCCCCGCCAGTGCAGGGCCAGCAGGAAGGCCGGCACGCACTGGATCAGCAGCTCCATCTTCAGCTCGATCAGGCCCCACAGGGTGATCCCGCGCGCGCGGATCGCCAGGGCGCCGGCCACCAGCACGATGCCCGCCGCGATGCGCTTGCCCAGGGCGGTCGTGCCGGGGTCGCGGCGGTCGCGGCCCAGCAGATCCGAGGCGACCAGCGAGCCCAGGGAGAGCAGCACCGAGTCGGCGGTGGACATGATGGCCGCCAGCGCACCGATCAGCACCACCACGCCGGCCGCCATCTGGAGCGGTCCCGACTCGGACCAGGCTCCGAGCAGGAGCGGCATCACCCGGTCCGCCTCGACGGCCCCCAGTCCCTCGAAGCGGGGAATGGCCGCGACGCCGATCAGCGTCACCACCAGGGTCGTCGCCAGCGGCATGAAGCTCATCAGCGCCAGCGATCGCTGCAGCACGCGACCGCTGCGGGCGGCGTAGACGCGTTGGATGGCCTGCGGGTAGACCACGCTCGCGAGCCCCATCAGGGCGATGCTGCTGGCCCAGTTGATCCGCTCCCGGAGGCCGGGGACCGCCACCGCCTCCGGCCGGGCCGCGGCGACCTGGGCCGTCAGCGAGGCCAGTCCTCCGTCGCCGATCACCCAGGAGAGCAGCGCCGCCAGGCCGAACATCATCAACAGGCCCTGGATGGCGTCGGTCCAGGCCACGGCGCGCATGCCGCCCAGGGTCTCGTAGACCAGCACCACGGCCGCCAGCAGGCCCACGCCCCAGGCATAGGGGATGACGCCGCCGGTGACCTGCTCCGCCAGCTCTCCCATGGCCTTGAGCTGGGCGAAGAGGAAGTTGGCCAGGGCCAGGCTCATGAGCACGGCGACGCCCAGGGCCAGCGCCCGCGCTCCGGGCTCGCCCCGGAAGCGGTGGCGCAGCCAGTCGCCCGGCGTCACGAAGCCCTGGGCCACGGCGATCGGACGCAGCCGCGGCACCAGGGCGTGGAAGATCACGACGATCGAGAGCATGAAGCCGGTCGCCATGATCCAGGAGAAGCCGCGCCGGTAGCCCTCGCCGGGATAGCCCAGCAGGGAGTTTCCGCTGTAGGCCGTCGCGTAGAGGGTCAGGAAGACCACGAAGACCCCGAGCTCCCGCCCGGCGAGGAAGTGATCGGCCGGCGTGAGATCGCGGCGCGCGCGGCGCGCGCGCTCGGCGATCACGGCGAGCACCAGGAGGTACAGGACGATGGCGAGCAGGCCGGCCTGCGGGAAGCTCACGGGCCCTCGTCGGAGCCCGCGTCGGGCACGTCGGCCAGGAGCCAGGCCAGGGCGTTCAGCACGGCCGCCAGGGCGTAGCAGCCCACGGCCACGGCCACCCAGTCCGGCAGGCCGAAGAGCCAGCGCGGCTCGCCTGCCGGCGCCGCCTGGGTCGAGGCCCACCAGGGAATCGAGAGGACGTACAGGGCGGCGACCCCGACCAGCAGCGCGCGCCGCAGCGTCGCCCTCACAGACCGAGGCCCAGCTGAGCGGGCTCGGCGCCCTCCGGCACCGGCCGGAGCAGCTCCGCGTCGTCGTGCTCGACGCGGTTCACGCGCCGGCTCACCCGCCGCAGCTCGAAGCCGGGCTCGGGGAGCTGGGCCAGCCAGTCGGACAGCTCCGCGTCGCTGCGCGGCCCCGCCTCGAGCCAGCTTCCGAAGCCGTCGCGCGGCACCAGCACCGGCATGCGCGAGTGGATCTCGCGAAGCGCCCCCCGCGCCTCCATCGTGAGGATCGCCGCGGACTCGAGCAGCCCGCCGTCCGGCGCGCTCCACCGTGATGCCAGCGCCGCCATCCCGAAGAGCGGGCTCCCCGCGATCGTGACGTGGTAGGGAGCCGAGTCGCGCGACCACTCGTAGAAGCCGTTCGCGGGCACCAGGCAGCGCCCCTCGCGAAAGGCGACCCGAAAGGCGGCCTTGTGACGCGCCGTCTCGACCCGCGCATTGATCAGGCGCGAGCCGATGCGGGCGTCCTCGGCCCAGGGGGGCACGAGGCCCCAGCGCGCGGCGGCGAGCACCCGGCTCGCCGCATCGGGCCCGCGCCGGACGATCCCGATCTCCTGTCCCGGGGCGACGTTGTAGCGGGGGCGCCGCAGCAGGTCGGCTCGCTTCTCGGCGCCCGGCGCGAGATCGAAGTGCCGCGCCACCTCTTCCGGCGACGCGGTAACGCTGAAGCGGCCGCACACGAAGCGCCGATCCTCCGGCTGCTACAGTACCGCGTCCGCCGAGCCCAGGAGAGCCGAGCGCACCCGTGAGCGAGTCCAGCCAGCCTCGTCCGCCCGCCGGCGAGCCCGAGCTCCCGGCTCCGCTGTCCCCGCTGCTCGTCGCGCGCGGGGCCATCGGCGGCACGCTCATGGGCCTGGCCAACCTGGTGCCCGGGATCAGCGGGGGCACCATGCTGCTCGCAGCCGGCGTCTATCCGGGCTTCATCGCGGCCATCGCCGATCTCACCACGCTGCGCTTCCGAACGCGCTCGATCGTGCTGCTCGCGTCCATCGTCGGCGCGGCAGGGCTGGCCGTCCTCGCGCTGGCCGGAGCCGTGAAGGATCTCGTCGAGGCCCACCGCTGGCTCATGTACAGCCTCTTCATCGGTCTCACCCTGGGCGGCGTCCCCCTGCTGTGGCGCATGGCCCGCCCCGCCTCGCCGGGCCTGCTGGCCGCCGCGGCCCTGGCCTTCGGCCTGATGCTCGGCATGGCGCTGCTGGGAGATGGGGCCAGCGACGCGCAGGGGCGAAGCTACGCCCTGATCTTCGTGTCGGGCCTGGCGGCTTCCTCGGCCATGATCCTGCCCGGGGTGAGCGGGGCCTATCTGCTGCTGCTGCTCGGCCAGTACGAGGCCATCCTCGGCACCGTCGACCGGCTCAAGGGCCAGCTGCTGGCCGCCCTGGCCCAGCTGCGCGGGACGGAGAACGCGCCACTCGACTGGGCCGTGGTGCTCGACGCCCTCCAGGTCCTGGTCCCGCTCGGTCTCGGCGTGGCCGTCGGCGTGGTCGGCGTGAGCAACCTGCTGCGTTGGCTGCTCGCCCGCTTCGAGAAGCCCACCCTCGGCGTGCTGCTGGGCCTCCTGCTCGGCTCGGTGGTCGGTCTCTGGCCCTTCCAGGAGCCCCGCGCCCCGGCTCCCGGCGACGTGATCAAGGGGCGCGTGGTCACGGCGGCGAGCCTCGCGAGCATCGACCCGGAGGATTGGCGGCTGTCGCGCTTCGATCCCAACGGGGGCCAGGCGGCGCTCTCGATGACCTGCATCGGCCTCGGCCTCGGCGCCACCCTGCTGATCGGGCGCCTGAATCCCCGCGGCCGCGAAGACTCCGACCCGTCTCCCCCTCCGACTGCCCTCCGAGGGTAGAGCGCTTCCCTCCCACCGAAAAAAATCCACGCGCAGCGCGCGTGCAGCCCGGCCTTCCAGGCGCGCGGACCCGCGCGGCAATCGCCCGTCGCTGCACATCCGAAGCAGCCGCGCACGCTTCTTGCAAAGCCTTGCCAGGGGTTGGGCCGGTGGAAACACTGCTAGATCGAGGAGCCGATGTCCAAGCTTCGCGTACCGCTTCACGCCCTCGGCGCCCTGGCCGCCGGGCTCCCGCTCGCGCTCGGCTGTGCCTACAGCTACCAGAGTCGCGACACGGATCGGCGGCCGACCGTCGACACCGGGGCCGGCGCGACGATCCTCTATCCCGGCCAGTCGGCGCCCATGCCCGGAACGCAGCCCGCGGGCGCAGGCGCGGGGCCCGAGGGGGGACCCGCGGTCCCGGGGGCGAGCGGGCCCGCAGGGGGCGGCGGCTCGGTCACCTTCATCGGCGGCGGCGATCAGGAGATCGAGAACCACCTCGAGGTCCGCGAGTCGCCGATCTATCACAAGTACCTGACGGCGCCCTTCTTCGTGCTGGCGGCTCCCTTTGCCCTGGCTGCCGAGAAGCTGCGCGGCGAGCCCGAGCCCGGCCCGGAGATCCCCGAGCGGGCCCACGCCCAGCGCACGGCGCCGCCGCCCCCGCCGCCGATCGACTACGAGACGCAGCGCCTACAGGCCATGGAGCGCGAGCTCGAGCAGCGCGGGGCTGCGGCCGGCGCGCAGGCCGCGGTCGCGACGCGGCCGCTCGGCGGAGGCTCCCTGTCGATCGCCGACGAGCTGGCGGCGCTCCAGCGCGCGCCCGGCTCCGGCCCGCCGGCGCCCTCGCCGCTGCCCGCCGTCGCCAGCGCCCCGGTGCCGAGCCCGCCCGCCGACGCCTATGCGGACGCCGACGGCATCGTCGATCGCGACCAGGACGGTCGCATCGACCAGTGGATCTACCGCCAGAAGGGACAGATCGTCCGCAAGCTGCAGGACAACGACGGCGACGGCCAGCCCGATCGCTTCCTCCACTACGACCCGAGCACGCACCGCATCGCCCGCGTCGACGAGGACACCAACCGGGACGGCGCCCTCGATTCCTGGACCGAGTACCGCGAAGGCGAGGTCGTGCGGCGACGGGCGGACGCGAACGGCGACGGCCAGGTCGACGCCTGGTCCTACTTCCGCAACGACGCCCTGGCCCGGCACGAGAGCGACACGACCGGCGACGGCTTCCGCGACCGCGTCCGCTTCTACGACGCCGGCCTCCTGACCCGCGAGGAGCAGGACAACGACGGCGACGGCGACGTGGAGGTCGAGCTGCGCTTCGACGCGCAGGAGCGCGTCGAGCGCCGGGCCGAGGACACGAACGGCGACGGGCGGATCGACACCATCTCGCACTACCGCGAAGGGCGCCTGGAGCGGCGGGAGCTGCTCGACGCGAGCCTCGACGCGCCGACCGGTCCCTAGGCGTGCCGCGCAACGCCGCCCAGGCGGCGGGCTTCCTGCTGGGCTTCTGGCTGGTCTTCGAGCTCTCGCCCTTCGGCTGCGCCGGGCGGGCGGCCGCCGGGCAGGAGCCGGTCGCAGCGGCGCTCGAGGCCGAGCTCCTGCAGGCCGTCAACCGGACGCGCGGCCAGCGCAGCCTGGTGGCCCTGAGCCGCAGGGGCGAGCTCGACGCCGTGGCCCGAGCCCACGCCGAAGACATGGCGCGCCGCGGCTACTTCAGCCACTTCTCGCCCGAGGGCAGGAATCCCGTCGACCGCCTCGACGCGGCCGGCCTCGAAGGCTTCACCCTGGCGGCCGAGAACGTGGGCCGCACCGACCAGCAGCCGCCGAACCAGCGCATCCTCGAGGCCTGGCTCGCCTCGCCGGACCACCGGCGCAACCTGCTGGGGCCCGCCTTCAACGCCACGGGGATCGGCATCGCCAGGGCCCCGGGCGGCAGCCTGATCTACACCCAGGTCTTCGTGCACTACCCCCGCTGAGCTCCCGGCTGCAGCGAAGGGCGGTACCCTCGCAGGCCATGCAGCCCGGCTCGCGCGGGGCCTGGTCGCTCGTGGCGGCGGCCCTGCTGATCGCCTTCTTCCTGGCCCGGCTGCTGCACGTGGCCGACTCCACCTCGCTGACGGTGGACGAGCCCCACTACATCGGAACGGCGCTCTACCTGTGGGAGACGGGCGACTACCACTTCGCCCGCAGCCTGCGGCAGCACCCACCGCTGGCCTACCACCTGGCGGGCCTTCCCCTGCTGGCCTTCTCGTGGAGCGACCTCCCCGCCGAGCCCTATCTCGGCCCCGAGCTGCTGCGCCGCGACGAGCCGGGTCCGCGCTGGGTCCGCCTGGCGAGTCGGCTGCCCTTCGCGCTGCTGGGCGGCTGGGGAGCGCTGCTCTGCTTCCTCTGGGCCCGCGAGCTCGCCGGCGATCGGGCCGGCTGGATCGCGCTCTGGCTCTACAGCTTCTCGCCGCTGGTGCTGGCCCACTCGGCGCTGGCCCACTCGGATCTCCCGGTGAGCATCTTCTTCCTCCAGACGCTCTACGCCTTCTGGCGTCACTGTCGGCGCCCTTCTCCTGCGCGCCTGCTGGTCGTCGGGCTCTCGCTGGGGCTCACCCTGGCCTCCAAGCTCTCCGGGGTCCTGAAGCCCGTCGCGCTGCTGCCGCACTGGATTCTCGAGGCCCGCCGCAGGGGCCCCGGGCGGGTCGCCGCCGAGCACGACGGCGTGGGGCAGGAGGCCCGGGGCGTG
>CAZYOL010000146.1:0-11493 GCA_964649065.1 uncultured Spirochaetales bacterium | reverse complement strand
CGGTCGGGGGCATCAAGGAGAAGGTCCTCGCCGCCAAGCGAGCCGGGATCGCCCGCGTGGTGCTGCCCGAGAGGAACCGCCGGGACGTCGAGGAGGTCTCAGCGGAGCTTCTCAGCGGCCTCGAGCTGCGCTACGTCGAGACGGTCGATGACGCGCTTCGGCACACCCTCTCGGCGGGCTAGGCAGGCGCTGGCGCTGGCCGGTCTCGCCGCGCTGGCCGGCTGCGTGAGCCGCGGTCTCTACACCGACACTGCGAGGGAGCGCGACGCCCTGGCCGAGCGCGTGCGGCTCCTCGAGGCCTCGGCCGAGAGCCTCGACCAGGAGCGCGTGGTGCTGCTGGACGAGATGGAGACCCTGCGCCTGGAGCGCGAGCAGCTGGACCGGGACGTGGAGAAGCTGCGCCGGGTGGAGGCCGAGCTGGCCCAGCGCCTGGAGCAGAGCCAGTCCGAGCTGGCCGAGCGCAGCCGGGAAGTGCAGCGGCTGCGCGGCACCTACGACGAGCTGGTGCACGATCTGCAGGCCGAGGTGGCCTCCGGGCAGATCCAGATCGAGCAGCTGCGCGAGGGGCTGCGCCTCAACGTCTCGCAGGAGATCCTGTTCGCCTCGGGCTCCGCCGAGCTCAACCCGAACGGTCGCTCCGTGCTCGAGAAGGTCGCGAGCCAGCTCGAGCGCCTCCGGCACACGGTCGAGGTGCAGGGCCACACCGACGACGTGCCCATCGCGTCCTCCGCCCGCTCGCGCTTCGCGAGCAACTGGGAGCTGGCGGCGGCCCGGGCCACCCGAGTGGTGCGCCTGCTGGCCGAGCGCGGGGTCGACCCGGCGCGGCTGCGGGCGGTCTCCTTCGGACAGCACCACCCGATCGCCAGCAACGAGACTCCCGAGGGCCGGCTGCACAACCGGCGCATCGAGATCCGGCTCGAGCCCGCCGAGGGCGCCGCGCCCGAGGTCGCCGCCGAGGCCGAAGCTCCGCCCGCGCCGTGAGCTCGTCGGCCCCGCCCCGGGCCGAGCTCGCCGCCATCTTCCGCGCGGCCGTCTCGGCGGTCGACGCCGGCCGGGCGCTGCGCCGCGCGCTGCGCCGCCGGAATGGCCAGCTCGAGCTCGCCGGGCAGATGCTGGCGCCCGGCGCAAGGCTGGTGGTGCTGGCGGTCGGCAAGGCCGCCGCCGGCATGGCCCTGGCGCTCGAGGAGCTGGCCGGGGAGTGGATTCGCGAGGGCATGGCCGTGACGGCGGAGGGCTACGGGCAGCCCCTGGCCCGGCTGCGGCTCGTCGAGGCGGCGCATCCGGTGCCGGACGCGCGCTGCCCGGCGGCCGCCCGGCAGGCCCTGGAGCTGGTGGCCCGGGCGCGGCCCGAGGACGTGCTGCTGGTGCTGCTCTCGGGCGGCGCCTCCAGCCTGCTCTGCTGCCCCGACGGCGAGCTTCGGCTCGAGGACCTGGTGCGGATCACGGCGGGCCTGCTGGCCAGCGGCGCCGACATCGCGGAGACCAACGCGGTGCGCAAGCACCTGAGCGCGGTCGCCGGTGGACGCCTGGCCCTGCGGGCCCGCTGCCGCCGCATCGAGGTGCTGGCGATCTCGGACGTGGCCGGCGATCGCCTCGACGTGATCGGGTCGGGCCCCTTCGCGCCGGACCCGACCCGCTACGCCGACGCCCTGCGCGTCCTCCGCGAGCGGCGCATCGAGGCACCGGGGCGCGTGCGGTCCCATCTCGAGGCGGGGGCCCGGGGCGAGCGCTCCGAGACCCCCAAGCCCGGCGATCCGGCGCTCGAGTGCGTGCGCCACACCGTCGTGGCCAGCAATCGCGTGGCGATGGCGGCGGCCCGCCGCGAGGCCGAGGCCCGCGGCCTGCGCGCCGCCGTCGCCAGCGCTGCAATGCGCGGCGAGGCCCGAGTCGCGGGACGCCGGCTGGCCGCGCTGGCACGGGCGAGCCGGAGCCCCGTGCCGCTGTGCCTGGTCGCCGGCGGGGAGACGACCGTACGGGTTCTCGGGGCCGGCCGGGGTGGGCGCAGCCAGGAGCTCGCGCTGGCGGCGGCCCTGGAGCTGCGCGGAGACGAGCGCGTGACGCTGCTCGCGGCCGGTACCGATGGGCGCGATGGTCCCACCGACGCCGCCGGGGCCTTTGCAGACGGGGGAAGCGTCGCTCGGGGGGCGGCGCGCGGGCTGCGGGCGGAGCGGTCGCTGGCCGACAACGACGCCTACGGCTTCTTCGCGGCCGAGGGCGGCCTGCTGCTCACGGGGCCGACCGGGACCAACGTGATGGACCTGGTGCTCGCGCACGTCGTACCCGAGGCCGGCAAAAGCGGGTAGGCTCACGCCCTCGCCACGAGGGGCGCGTCGGAGGTGCGGAGGAGCAACATGCGGCGATCGCGCGGTCTGGGCAGCCGATTCCGTTGTTGCGCCGCGCTCGTGGCCCTGGCCGCGGCCCTGGTCGCCGTGCCGGCCCTCGGCCAGCCGGACTCCCGCGTGGCCCGGGCCGAGGGCCGGCTGGTCGACTTCGACGCCGAGTCGGAGACCATCGTCGTCGAGGAGCCCGGCAAGCGGGTGCTGTACCGCGTGCAGCCCGAGGGCTCCGTGATCACGCGCACGACCGTCTCGATCGACGACGCTCCGGCGAGGCTCTCCGACATTCCGATGGATGCGCCGGTCGTCGTCTACTGGGTGCCCGACGAGCGCGACGAGGCCTCGCGCTGCGCCCGCAAGGGGCAGGGGCGGGGCGGGGCCGTGGCGGCCGCCGAGTAGCCCCGGCCGCCGAGACTCCCCGGCCCATGCCCACCCCCCCCGAGCAGCTCCGCGAGGCCCTGGCGCGTTGGCCCTCCGGCGTCACGATCGTGACCGGCCGCGTCGGGGAGCGCATCCACGGCATGACGGTCTCGGCCTTCTGCTCCGTCTCCCTGGAGCCGCCCCTGGTGCTGGTCTGTGCCGACCAGGCTTCGAACACCCACGCGGTGATCCGCGAGGGCGGCGTCTTCGCCGTCAACGTGCTGGGCCGCGATCAGGAGGCCCTGTCCAACAAGTTCGCCTCCAGGCGAGACGAATGGCGCCGCTTCGAGGGCCTCGACTGGGAGGCCGGGGCCACCGGGGCGCCGCTGATTCCCGGCGCGATCGTGCAGCTCGACTGCCGCGTCCACGCCGCCCACGAGGCCGGAGACCACGTGATCTACGTGGGAGAGGTGCAGGAGGCGCGCCGCCGCCAGGGCGCGGCCCTGGTCTACGGCGATCGCGCCTACGGCTCCTTCGAGCCCGGGGACTGAGCCCGCCGCCGAGGTCTCGGGCCTTCGGCGGCGGGGCTCGGGTGGGTGCGGCGGAAGGGAGAAGAGCCTTCGGGGCCGCTCTAGGCGGCCTCCATCTCCCGGGTCCAGCTCCCCGAGCGGGCGGCGCCGTTGCAGCGCGCCCGGTGCAGGTAGGACTGCTGGGCCGCGGGCAGGTTCTCCGCCTTGCCGCCCCAGGTCTTGAGGGGCGGTGCCTGCAGGGCCCGACCGTAGGAGAAGGAGAGCTCCCAGGGGAAGCCGCCGATCTTGTTCATCTCGTTGAGGTGCTCGGTGGCCTCGACGTCGCTCTGCCCTCCGGAGAGGAAGACGATGCCCGGCACCGCCGCCGGCACCGCGCTCTTCAGGCAGCGGATCGTCTGCTCGGCGACGGTGCGCACGTCCGCGCGGTTCGCCGCCTCGGTGCCCGAGATCACCATGTTGGGCTTGAGGATCGTCTGCTCGAGCACCACCCGCTGGTCGAAGAGGGCCTGATAGACGTGCTTCAGCACGTGCTCGGTGACCTCGTAGCAGCGCTCGATCGAGTGCGGGCCGTCCATCAGGACCTCGGGCTCGACGATCGGAACCAGGCCGCCCTCGGTGCACAGGGCCGCGTAACGCGCGAGGGCGTGGGCGTTGGTGTCGATGCAGGTGTGGCTGGGAATGCCGTCGCCGATGGCGATCCCCGCGCGCCACTTGGCGAAGCGCGCGCCCAGCTCCCGGTACTCCGCGATCCGCTCCCGCAGGCCGTCGAGACCCTCGGTGACCTTCTCGCCCGGCGCGTGCGGAAGCGGCTTGGCGCCCTTGTCGACCTTGATGCCGGGGATGATGCCCTTGCTCTCCAGCAGCTTCGAGAAGGACGTGCCGTCGTCGGCGCTCTGGCGGATCGTCTCGTCGAAGAGGATCACGCCGCTGATGTGCTGCTCGGCCCCGTCGGTGGTGAAGAGCATCTGCCGGTAGGCCTGGCGGTTCTGCTCGGTCGACTCGACCTGGATCGAGTCGAAGCGCTTCTTGATGGTTCCCGAGCTCTCGTCGGCGGCCAGGATGCCCTTGCCGGGGGCCACCATCGCGCGGGCGGTTTCTTCGAGGGAGATCGCGAGATCGGACATGGGGTTTGGCACTCCTGTCAGGTGTAGGGAAGGTGGAGCGGAAGACGCTGGAAGGGCCCTGGGGCCTCTTCGGGCGCGGATTCTAGCAGAAGGGCCCTGCGGGGGTGCTGTCGCTTCGGCGACTCTCGCGCGCTTCCGGTAGCCTGCGCCGCATGCGGCCCGTGCGCTTCCAGGTCTACTCGGACTACCTGTGTCCCTGGTGCTACAACGCCTCGGTGCGAATCCGCACGCTCGAGGGCGAGCTGGGCCGGGCCGTGCACTTCGAGTGGCGCAGCTATCTGCTGCGCCCGCGTCCCGGGCCGGGCCGCGACCTGGAGCGCTTCCGCGCCTACACCGAGTCGTGGCAGCGACCGGCCCGGGAGCCGGACGCGGGCCACTTCCGGGTCTGGCAGGGGACGGCCGGGCCGCCCAGCCACAGCCTGCCCGCGCAGCTCGTCGCCAAGGCGGCGGCAGAGCACTCCGAGGAGGCCTTCCGAGCCGTTCACGACCGCCTGCTGCGGGCCTACTTCGCCGAGTCCCGCGACATCTCGGAGCTCGCCACCCTGCGCGAGCTGTGGCTCGAGCTGGAGCTGCCGCCCGAGGCCTTCGAGCGAATCCACGAGGCGGAGCTGGCCGAGCGGGTGGCGGCCGAGCACCGCGAGGCCGTGGAGAGCGGCGTCACCGGAGTGCCGGCCCTGCGGCTGGCGGGCGAGGAGCCGCTGATCGTGGGTGCGCAGCCCCTGGAGCTCTACCGCCGCTGGTACCGGCGGACGCGGGCCCGGCTGGATGCGGAGGACGCGGCGTGAGCACCCTGGAGGAGCGCTTCGGCCTGGTGGGGCGCGTGGCCGTGGTGACCGGCGCCTCCTCGGGCCTGGGGCGGAGCTTCGCCCTGGGCCTGGCCGACGCAGGCGCCCGGCTGGTGCTGGCCGCCCGGCGCCGCGACCGCATCGTGGAGCTGGCCGAGATGCTGCGGGCCCGGGGCTGCCAGGCGCTTCCCGTGGCCTGTGACGTGGCCGAGGAGGCCTCGGTGGATGCGCTGGTGGCCGAGACCCGCCAGACCTTCGGCCGCCTCGACGTGCTCGTCAACAATGCCGGCATCAACGAGGTGGTGCCGGCCGAGTCCGAGAGCGCGGCGAGCTTCGAGCAGGTCCTGCGCGTGAACCTGACCGGGGCCTTCCTGTGCGCCCAGCGCTGTGGCCGCGTGATGCTCGAGGCCGGGGCCGGCTCGATCGTGAACGTCGCCTCGGTCCTGGGCCTGGTCGGGGGCGGCCAGATTCCGCAGGCCTCCTATGCGGCCTCCAAGGGCGGGCTCGTGAACCTGACCCGCGAGCTGGCCGTGCAGTGGGGGCGCCGCGGGGTCCGGGTGAACGCCCTGGCTCCGGCCTGGTTCGCCTCCGAGATGACCGAGAGCATGTTCGCCGATCCCCGCTCCCTGCGCTGGATCCGGCGCAAGACGCCCATGGGCCGGCCGGGAGCCGAGGGCGAGCTGGTGGGCCCGCTGCTCTTCCTGGCCTCGGAGGCCTCCAGCTACGTGACCGGTCAGGTCCTGGCCGTCGACGGAGGCTGGACCGCCGTCTGAGCGGGCAGCCCGCGGGCCAGCCAGAGCAGCGAGGCCGCCAGGGCCGCCAGCCACAGCCCGCCGATCCAGCGCGCGGCTGCCGGCGCCGCCGGATAGCCCGGGGCGCCCTGGGCCAGCGTGTGGATCCAGAGGTCGATGCGCTCGCCGCGCAGGGCCAGGCCCAGGGCGCCGAGCACCGGGCTGCGGTCGGGCATGAAGAGGAAGGCCCACTTGGGCTGGCTCTCCCGGTAGCGCATCTCCTCCACCAGCCCGCCCCAGCTGACGCTCATCAGGGCGAGCTGGATGCAGACGCCCAGCACCGCGAGGCCCGCGACGCACGCCCAGGCGGCCCGCGAGCCGCTGCGATCGAGGGCCAGGCCCAGGGGCAGCAGCAGCAGCGGCACGGCGAGCAGCAGGTAGCGCGGCCCGGGTGCCGACCAGAGCCCCGTCCAGCCGCTGAAGCGCGCGAAGGAGAGCAGGAAGGTGAGGCAGAGGGCGAGGATCACCAGCGTCTCCGCGCGCCGCTCCCGCCACAGGCGTCGCAGCGCCCAGGGCGCCATCAAGAGCAGCGGCGAGTAGACGAAGACCGAGTGGCCGGGCGAGAGCAGGAAGCCGAAGAGGCTGACGTAGAGCGGGGTGTGCAGGCTCGAGGCGGTGCGCAGCTGGTGCACGTTCCAGGGCCGGCCCCACTTGAGCCAGTCTCCGCCGGCCGAGAGGGCCAGCGCCACGGCCAGCGGCACCAGGATGGCCGGCAGGGCGCGTCGCAGCAGCGGGCCGTCGAGGCGCCAGCCCGAGCGCTCACCGATACACCAGAGCAGGTAGGCCGCCAGGCTCGGCCCCGCCACGGCCGCGGGAAAGCGCACCAGCAGCGTCAGCGAGGCGAGCGCGCTCCCGATCCAGAGGTCGCGCAGGGGGCCCCCCCGCTTCCAGCGGAAGTAGAAGAAGAGGGCGCCGAGCAGGGTGGTGGCCTCGGCGCTGTGGCGCAGGAAGAAGGTGGACTGCGAGGCGACGTGGGTGCTGCAGGCCAGCAGCAGGGCGCACAGGGCGGCGCTGCGCGCGGAGGTCCCCAGGGCGCGCTGGAACAGGAAGAAGAGGGCGACGAGCAGGCTGGTCATCGCCGTGCCGAAGAAGCCCACCGCGCTGATCTCCAGGCTGCCGCCCATGCGCAGCTGGCGCAGCATGCGGTCGGGGCCCGCCAGCCGCTGCCTCCAGGGCTCGGGCAAGAGGGCCTCGGCCCCGCGCCCGGCGGCGAAGAAGGGCAGGGCCAGCACGGGCAGCCCCAGCGAGAAGTGGCTGTAGTAGCGGCCGTCGGCTCCCAGCCCGGTGTGCACCATGCGCGGCACGGCCAGGCTTCCGGTGTCGAAGAGGGCGCGGGTCGTCTGGAGCAGGCCGACCTCGTCGGTGCCGCGGAAGTGTCCCGGGTGGAAGGCGCCGAGCAGGAGGAAGCAGGCGAGTGCCAGCCGGGCCGCGACGCCGAGGTCGCTGGGCGGTGCGCGCACGCTCAGAGGCGCTCGGCGGCCAACCCCGCCGGCGGCTCGCCGCGCGCCGCGCGCTTTCGATCGAGGAGGCGGCGGGCCCGCTCCTGGCTGGCGGCGACCCGCGGATCGTCGGGGACCAGGACCTCGGCCCGCGCGAGATAGTCGAGGGCGCGTTCGGCCTCGTCCTCCCGCAGCCAGGCCAGGCCCAGCAGGTAGAGGGCGTCCGGGGAGTTCGGATTCGCCTCCAGGGCCCGCTCGAAGCTGCGCCGGGCCGCCTCCCGGTGGCCGAGGCGGTTCTCGAGCTGGCCCAGCAGGATCCAGGTGCGGGGGTTGTCGTGCTCGCGCAGGCTGAGCTCGAGGTAGTGGCGCGCCGCCTGGTGGCTCTGCTTGTCCATGGCGACGACGCCGGCGCGGCGGTAGTCGTCGGCACCGACCTGATCGATGGTCTCGAGCCAGCGCAGCGAGCGGTGCACGCCGGCCAGGTCGCCGCGCTCCAGGGCCGGGCCCAGCCGCAGCTCGCGCTCGCCGATGGCGAGCAGCACCGCCAGCGTGGCCAGCCCGCCGGTCACCAGTACGGCCGCGCCCGCCCAGCGGGTGCGGCCCGGCCCGATCGGCTCCGGGGTCTCCGGCACGGGCTGGATCAGGATGCGCGCCACCCGGCCGTCGCGCAGCTTCCAGATCGCGCCGTCCAGCAGGAAGTGGTGCACGTTCACCGCGGCGGCCACCAGCACCCCGACGTCGGGTCCGCGCGCGACCCCGCCGAGCCCGCCGCCCTCCAGCGTCCAGGTGTAGAGCAGGGCCGGCACCGCCCAGATGAAGGAGCCGGCGCAGAGCGACCGGAGGAAGAAGGCCCAGCGTCGGGGGGCGCCGCTGCGTCCCACCGCGTAGTAGGTCGTGATCCAGACGTACTGGACGGTGTGTCCCGTGGCCACCCAGAAGAAGGCGTAGGCCGCATCCGTGCGCAGCTGCTCCCCGAGCCAGCCCATGTGACGCACCAGGGGCGGCAGGGAGAACCAGAGCGCCTGGGTCGCGACCAGGGTGGCCGTGGGCAGCAGGTCCACGGCGCGGGCGCGCCGCAGCAGCGAGGCGCCCGCGGTGCCGAGCGCTCCCAGGTAGACGGCCAGGACCGAGAAGAAGACCAGCTGCCACCAGGGCTCGGGAATGCGCAGGCGCAGCATCTGGAAGGAGCCGCCCCGATAGGGCTGGACGGCCGCGTACTCGCCCGCCCCGATCGAGCCGTGGATCGCCAGCAGCGCCAGCACGAAGGAGAGGAAGAAGGAGAGGTGCAGGGCGCGCTTGGCGCCGGGCCTCAGGTCGACGCCGCGGCGCCGCAGGAACATGACCGCGATGCCGTAGTTCTGGCCGCTGTAGTGCCACGGGCTCCAGCTCAGATAGATGGTCAGCAGCAGCGAGCCCAGCAGCGCGTGGTAGAGGCTCGCGTAGAACCAGACCAGCACCAGCAGAGTCAGCCAGAGCGTGAAGAAGGCGTAGCGGCTGCGGTCGTTCCGGGTGCCGTAGGCGCGCAGCAGGGTCGCCCCGTAGTGCGGCGTGCCCGTGAAGACGCTGATCAGCGGGATCCACGGCAGCACCGCGCCGAGCGACGTGCCGCCGATCAGGAAGACGGCGAAGAGCAGGCCGTAGCCGAGCCCACAGCCGAGCGTCAGGTCCGAGACCGGCCCGTAGAGCCAGCGCGTTCCCCGGCCGTCGTCTGCCATGGGGACCCGCCGCGCATGCCGGTCAGTATGGCACGGGGGAGAGGGGTGGTGCGGCAGAGAGGATTCGAACCTCCACGGGGTTGCCCCCGCCAGCCCCTCAAGCTGGTGCGTCTACCAATTCCGCCACTGCCGCGCGGATCGCGAGGGTACCGAAGGCCCGATCAGGGCGCCTCGGGCGGGGCGCCTTCGGCGGCCTCGCCCGCAGCCTCGGAGCTCGGCTCGGACGGCTGGGCCTGGCCCCCCTCGGCCTCGAAGGCGCCCAGCTCCTCGAAGAGCGACTCGTCGGCCGGCGCGGGCGCGGCGGGCTGCGCCCCGTCCTCGAAGAGGCGGCTGCCGCCGCTGGTCCAGATGTAGGAGAGCCCCAGGCTGGTGACCATGAAGATCACGGCGGACGCGGTGGTGAGCTTGGTGAGGAAGTTGCCGGCCCCGCGGCTGCCGAAGACGGTGCCGCTGGCGCCGCCCCCGAAGACGGCCCCGATCTCGGCGCCCTTGCCCTTCTGGAGCAGGACCACGGCGATCAGGAAGAAGCAGACGAGAACGTGGAGGACGACGAGTGCGGCCGTCATGCGGAGCTCCCCTGGGCCTGGAAGTGGACGATCTTCGCGAAGGATGCCGGGTCGAGGCTGGCCCCGCCCACGAGCGCCCCGTCCACGTCGGGCTGGGACATCAGGGCGTGGACGTTGTCGGGCTTGACCGATCCCCCGTACTGGATGCGGATGGCCGACCCGGAGGAGGCGAAGCGCTCGACCAGGCGGCCGCGGATGAAGGCGTGCACGTCCTGGGCGATCTCCGGCGTGGCGGTCTTGCCCGTGCCGATGGCCCAGACCGGCTCGTAGGCGACGACCACCTCGGCGGCCCGCTCCTCCGGGATGCTCGCCAGGCTTCCTTCGAGCTGTCCGCCGACGACCTCGGTGGTGCGGCCCGCCTCGCGCTGCTCGTCGGTCTCGCCGACGCAGACGATGGGCAGCAGGCCCTCGTCGAGCAGCGCCCGGGCCTTGGCGGCCACGCCGGCATCGGTCTCCCCGTAGAGGCTGCGGCGTTCGCTGTGCCCGACGATCCCGTAGCGACAGCCGAGATCGGCCAGCATGCCGGGCGCGATCTCCCCGGTGAAGGCGCCCTTCGCCTCCGCATTCACGTTCTGCGCGGCCAGCTCCACCCGCGAGCCGGACAGGGCCGCGCCCACGGTCTCGAGGGCGGTGAAGGGCGGGGCGATCACCACGTCCACGGACTCGGCGTCCGCGACCAGCGGCAGGAAGCGCCCGACGAAGTCTCGCGCCTGCTCGCGGGTCATGTGCATCTTCCAGTTGGCGGCCAGGATGGGGCGTCTCACGCTCTGCGCTCCAGGGCGGCCACGCCGGGAAGCGTGAGCCCCTGTACGTACTCGAGAGAGGCGCCGCCCCCCGTCGAGAGGTGGCTGATGCGATCGGCGACGCCCGTCTTGGCCACCGCGGCCAGCGAGTCGCCGCCGCCGATGACGGTCGTGCCGCCGCACTCGGCGACGCCCTTGGCCACGGTCTCGGTGCCGCCGGCGAAGGCCGCGATCTCGAAGACGCCCATCGGGCCGTTCCAGAACACGGTGCGTGCGGAGCGGGCTTCGGCCGCGTAGGCGCTGGCGGTGCGGGGGCCGATGTCGACCCCGGCCCAGCCGGCGGGGATGCGCTCGACGTTCTGGGAGGGGGCGCCCTCCTCGACGCGCTCGGCCACCACGTGGTCGAGGGGCAGCAGCACCCGCCGCCCCGCCTCCTCGGCGACGCGCAGCACGCGTCTGGCGTCCTCCACCCGCTCGGGCTCGACCAGCGAGCTGCCGGTGGGCTCGCCGCGGGCCAGCAGGAAGGTGTAGGCCATGGCACCGCCGATGGCGATGGCGTCGGCGTGGGGGGCCAGGGCATCGAGCACCGCGATCTTGTCCGAGACCTTGGCGCCGCCCAGGATCACCAGCAGCGGTCGCTCCGGGTCGCGCACGGCTTCCAGGTGCTGCAGCTCGGAGGCCAGCAGATCGCCGGCCGCCACGCGCCCACAGCGCTCTGCCACGCCCGCCGTCGAGGCGTGGGCGCGGTGGGCCGTGCCGAAGGCGTCGTTCACGTAGACGTCGGCGAGGGCGGCGAGCGCGGCGGCGAAGTCCGGGTCGTTCTCGGTCTCCTCGGCGTGGAAGCGCAGGTTCTCGAGCAGCAGCACCTCGCCCGGGCGCAGCCGCTCGGCGGCCTGCTCGGCGCTCGGGCCCGTGCACTCCTCACAGAAGGAGACGCCGGCGCCCAACAGCTCGGCCAGCCGCGGAGCGACCGGCCGCAGCGAGAGCTCCGGCCGGCGCTCGCCCTTGGGCCGCCCCAGGTGCGAGACCAGCACCACCCGCGCCCCGGCCGCCCGCAGCTTCTCGAGGGTGGGAAGCGAGGCCCGGATGCGCGTGTCGTCGGCG
>CAZYOL010000145.1:0-11505 GCA_964649065.1 uncultured Spirochaetales bacterium | reverse complement strand
GACCGTGATGGGAAACCGAACGCGGGTCAAGGTCGTGAAGAACAAGGTGGCTCCGCCCTTCCGGCAGGCCGAGTTCGACATCCTCTACAACCAGGGCATCTCCTTCGAGGGAGATCTGCTGGATCTCGCCGTCGACTGCGACGCCGTGGAGAAGAGCGGCTCCTGGTACTCGTACGAGGGGGAGCGGATCGGTCAGGGTCGCGAGAATGCGCGTCGCTTCCTGATCGAGAATCCGGACATCCGCGAGCGCCTGGCCGATACCGTCTACGCCGCGAAGGGCCTGAAGCGCGCGGTGCCGGCCCAGGGCGGGGAGAGCGAGGAGGAGGGTCAGACCGCCAGCGCCTAGCGGGGGGCGCGGAGGCCGCTCTGCGCGTCCCTTCCCACCCGTCCCGGGGCTGGCGTCCCCCGGGCGGCAGCCGTCTCCGGGGCGCAGGAAGCTGCGGACCCGCGCAGCTTCCTGCGTGGCGGCCACTCCTCTGCCTTTCGCGACCGCGCGCTGCGGGCTCGGCCTGGAGCGCGGAGGGGGACTCCTGCGCTCCCTGCGGGGTCCTCGGGGGCCCCCGCGGCCCGCGGCATCCGGCTCGGCGCCGGCCCCGAAGCCTCCGCCGGATCGGCACGCAGCTTGCTCAGGCGTTCGGCCGATACCCCGATACGTGGCTGTCCCCGGGCGCTTCCGACCGGGGCGAGATCTCGGAGACGCCGCCATGAGATTGCGACCCTGCCTCGACCTCCTGGCGGGCATCGCCTACCTGACAGCCATGGCCCCGAGCCCGGGCCGCGCGGACGACACGGCTCTCTTCGCCAACGCGGTGGCCCCGAACGTCGTGATCGTGATCGACAACTCCGGATCGATGAACCAGGTCGTCTGGCACCCGGCCTACGTGCCGGAGCGGGTCTACGACCCCACCGGCTGTCCGGTCTACGCGCCCGACCATCCCGACTACGATCCCCGCTGCCTGCCCGAGCCCCTCTGCAACCTGTCCTATGCCGAGTCCGGATTCGACGGGGGCTCGAGCGATACCTGGCGCAACACGGACCTCACCTTCCGGACGCGGGACGGGAGAACCGGCATCTCGAAGTGCGGCAACACCCGAGACGTCTGGGTCGACCCGGAGGTGCAGGCAGAGGGCAACCAGACCCGCTGGCCCCTCCACTACCTGCAGTGGTACTTCAGTGAGAACGTCGAGGTCGACCACGACGGCGATGGGAGCACGATTCTCGAGGAGATCCTGGCCAGCGCAAACGGGCAGACCTCGCAGTGCGTGCTCGCCCAGGACCCGACGAAGCCGGCGACCTACAGCAAGTACAGGCGGTCCCGCGTCACCGCGGCGAAGGGGATCCTGCGCCAGGTCATCTGCGAGACCAGCCAGCTGGCCGACATCCGCTACGGCCTCGCCAAGTTCTATACCAACAGCGATCCGGAGGGAGGCTACATCCGAGTCCCCGTCGAAGACTACACGCCGGCGCACGCCTCGCTCCTCGAGAGCCGCATCGACGAGCTGGAAGGCGAGCAGTGGACTCCCCTCGGCGAGACCCTCTACAACGTCTACCGCTACTTCCAGAGCCGCAGCAGCGGCGAGCAGGCCCTGGGCAAGGACGGCACCACACGCTTCCCGGTCTACGACCTCTCGACCAGCGGCAGCTCGGGAAGCGCACCCCCCTCCCCGCTGACCCACGACTGCCAGCTGAACTTCGTCATCCTGATCACCGACGGTGAGCCGACCAAGGACACCTTCGAGTCGATGGACTTCTCGACCTTCGACAAGCAGCTGATCGGCGACTACAACGACATCTCCTTCGACTCGGCCGACGAGACCCCGCCCAACGTCTTCTTCTCGCCCGCCATGGACGCCTCGAGCTGTGGAGGGCCCTCCTCCTGCAAGGTCGGCCTCTACCTCGACGACATCGCGAAGTTCATGCAGGAGAACGACTTCCAGCCTACGTCGAGCTTTCCCTCGAAGCAGGTCATCGACACCTATACCGTGGGCTTCACCACCAGCGGTGGCGCGAACACCCTGCTGGAGGAGACGGCGCGGGCCGGCAACGGGGATTTCTTCAGCAGCAACAACCCGGAAGAGCTCGCGGTGGCCATTTCGAAGGCCCTGGCCGACATCGTCGTGAAGAGCAAGGCCTTCACCGCCGCGACCGTGCCGGCCAGTCGCGCCACCGACGGAAACAACTTCTTCAGCACCTACTTCAACCCCTCGACCAGCGACCCCTTCTGGCAGGGCCATCTCAAGCTCTTCGAGTACAACGCCCTCGGAGAGGTGCGCGATCGGGCCGGAACCGGTCAGACCCAGGGAGACTGCGCCCTGCTCGACCCGCTGGCGCCGGCGCGCTGCCGCAGCGGGCCCCTCAATCTCTCGCTCGAGGGCTACTGGGATGCGGCCAACGAGATTCCGGATGCTGCCGAGGGATCCAGCAACGCCCGCAAGCTCTACGTGTCCAAGAGCGGGGTCACCGCCGGAGCCCTGCCGCCGACCTTCACCACCACCGAGGTCAGCGCGACCGATCTCGGCGTCACCTCCGCTGACATCTCGAGCTACTCGGGCTTCGGCAACGGAACCAGCGGGATCACCACGGCCGAACAGCTGGCCGATGCCCTGGTGCGCTACGCGCGGGGCTGCGAGTTCGGCTCGGGCAGCTGCGTGGACCGGGGCGACGGGCAGAAGCTCTGGGACATCTTCCATTCGAACCCGGTGGTGGTCGGCCCGCCGAATCGCGGCGTGCGAAGCCAGACCTACCGCGAGTTCGTCGCGCGCTACAAGCAGCGGAAGCGCGTCATCTACGCGGGCTCGAACGGTGGCTTCGTCCACGGCTTCAACGCAGGCGAGTACGGGACGACCGCCGTGCCGGACGGCTACGACCGCGAGACGAGCACGGCGGGCCGCGAGGAGTTCGGATTCATGGCCTATCCGGCCCGCGAGAATCTGAAGCTCCTGCCCCTGAACGTTCCGCGCAGCACCTACTACATGGACGGCTCGGCCACGGCCTCCGATGTCTGGCTCTATCCCTCCGGCAGTCTGGGGCCGACCTCGAGCCCCGATTCCGGCTCCGTCGATCGTTGGCGCACGGTCCTGCTCGGGGGCATGCGCGAAGGCGGTCGCGTGGTCTGGGCCCTGGACGTCACGAATCCTCCCGACTTCGACAGCCCGAACGGCGAGGCCGGCACCGGAGGCCCCGACTATCCCGGCTACCTCTGGGAGTTCCCCTGCGAGGCGAGCGCCTGCGACAGCTGGCGTCCCTACATGGGCCAGAGCTGGTCGCAGCCCGTGGTGACGCGGGTGCGGGCGACGGTGGGCAGCTGCACGGATCCCTGTCCCAGCTACGACCGCTGGGTGGCGATCTTCGGCGCGGGCTACGACCCCCAGGGCGATCCGAATCTGAGCCACGACAGCGACAGCCAGAACGTGGACGATGCCACGGACCCGGCCGTCTACGACGCGGGCAGCGATGAGACCCACACCAGCCGTGCCGGGCGCGCGATCTTCATGATCGACATCCAGAGCGGACAGGTGCTGGCGGCCAAGCACTTCGACCCGCTCGGGACGGCCGGGGATGCCTCCGACGGCGAGCCGGAGATGCGCTATGCGGTGGCCGCCGCTCCAGCGGTCTTCGACCTCGATCGCGACGGCTACGCGGACGTGGTCTACGTCCCGGATCTCGGCGGAAACCTCTGGAAGTGGGTCCTCGACGGGCCGGCCCGCGACCACATCAACGGCTCGCAGGGAGACACGCAACAGGCGGACTGGCCCTTCGTGAAGATCTTCGAGGCCGAGAGCTGCAGCTCCTGCTCGACTCCGCACTACAAGAGCTTCTACTTCCCGCCCACCGGGGCCCTGGTGGGCCCGAATCTCTGGATCGCGCTGGGGAGCGGCGAACGCAACGATCTCGACTTCGGCCAGGCCGATGGTCCCGACGTGCCGCTCCAGACCGAGCAGAAGAACCGCTTCTACGTCTTCAAGGACGTCGACCCCTTCGAGCGGGAGCGTCCCTCCAGCGATCTTCCCTACACGGACGCGTCGAGCGGCTCCGATTTCGTCGACGTGACCACGGTGAGCGACACGAACCCGAATACCTGCCTGGCGGGCGGAGCGGTGGGCTTCTACATCAGCGGAGAGGACGGTGAGAAGTTCATCACCCAGAGCGTGATCTTCTTCGGTGCCGTCTTCACCGGCTCCTACGTGCCGCCTTCGGCCACGGCTTCCTCCTGCGATGCGACGGGCTCAGCCTATGTCTACGGCTTCGACCTCTTCTGTGGCGAGGGAACCTTCCCGCCCTCCAGCGGAAACTCCGGGGATCCCAAGGAGCGGCGCCTGGCGATCGGCTCCGGCCTTCCCACTGCCCCGCGCGTCTCGGTCGGTCCCCTGGGCGGTGGCGGTGGCGGCGGCGGCGGGCCCTGCACGGACATGGTGGTCGTGATCACCAGCGAGGGGGAGGCCTTCTCGGACTGTCCCAACAGCCGCCCCTCGAGCGGTATCCGACTCAAGACCTGGCGAGACTAGTCGGAGGCGGGAGTCCAGGCGGGCCCGAGAAGGTCCTCGAGCGCCTCGTCGAGCTCCTCGTCGCTGAAGGGCTTGGCGATGAAGCGGGCGTGCGCCGCGGGAGCCTCGGGGCCGTCCACATCCACGGTCGATGAGCCCGAGATGAACAGGGCCGGAAGCTGCGGGCGCGACTGCGTGAGCCGCCGCACCATCTCGACGCCGTCGAGCTGCGGCATGTCCACGTCGGCGACGACGAGGTCGAGCTGCGCGGTGCCGGCCCCGAGCTCGAGCCCCTCTCGGCCGTGGGTCGCCTCCAGCACCTCGAAGCCCCGGTCGCGCAGCGAGCGGGCCGTGAGCCGGCGCACGGCGGCCTCGTCCTCGACGAGCAGCACGCGGCGCGATCGCGGGCTGGTCTCTCCCGCGGAGCTCGGGGCCTCACCGGATCCGCTGCGCGGCAGCAGCACGCGAAAGCGGCTGCCCCAGCCCGGCTCGCTCTCGACCTCGATGGCCCCCTTCGAATCGCGGACGATGCCGTAGGCGGTGGCGAGACCGAGGCCGGTGCCCTCGCCCGGCGCCTTGGTGGTGAAGAAGGGCTCGAAGATGCGCTGGCGGACGCCCTCGTCGATCCCGCAGCCGCTGTCGCTGACGCAGAGCTCGACGTAGTCGCCGGCCGCGAACAGGCCGAGGCGCCCCGCCTCGCGCTCGTTCAGCCGCCGCTCCCGGGCCGAGATCTCCAGCCGGCCCCCGTCCGGCATGGCATCGCGGGCATTGACCGCCAGATTCACCAGTACCTGCTGGAGCTGGGTCGGGTCCGCCTCGACCTGGCAGCTCCGTTCCGGTCCCGACGCCACCAGCTCGACCGAGCTGGGGATGATCGGACGCAGCAGCTCCAGCGTGTCGCTCAGGGTCTGGCTCAGGTCCAGGGGCCGCGGGGAGATCGGCGCCCGCCGGGAGAAGGCCAGCAGCGAGCGAGTGAGGTCGGCGCAGTGCTCGGCCGCCCGCTCGAGGTCGTCCAGGACCTCTGCGAGCTCGCCGGCCGATCCGGCGTGGCGGCGGGCGTAGCGCGCGTTGCCCAGGATCACGGTGAGCTGGTTGTTGAAGTCGTGGGCGATGCCTCCGGCCAGGGTTCCGATCGCCTCGAGCTTCTGGGACTGCAGCAGCTGCTGCTGGCTGCGGCGCAGCCGCTCCTCGGTCCGCCGGCGCCGCAGGGCGCTGGTGAAGACCTCGCCCACCAGCCGCAGCAGGGTGATCTGCTGGGCCGACCAGTCCCGCTCCGCGTGCAGGCAGTGAAAGCCCAGCACGCCGATCAGCCTGCCGCCGGCCCGGATCGGCAGTGCCAGATAGGAGCGTACGCCGCGCTCGGCCAGGCGTCGGCGCACCAGGGCGGCCTCCTCCGGAAGCTCCGAGAGGCGGCGCAGGCGCACGACCTCTCCCCGCTCCAGGATGCCCTGGACGAAGCTCCGCTCGTCGGCCGAGCTGTCGCCCAGGGGGAAGGCCCGGGGTTCGACCTCCGGGGCGTGCCAGTCGAAGGAGCGCGGGCCCTCGGAGCCCGGCGCGATCAGGTAGGCCCGATCGGCACCGGCCAGACCGGCCGCGGCCTCGAGGCCGCCGTGGATCGCCTCGTCGATCTCCGCGGCGCTCGAGTCGATGAAGCGACGCGAGAACTCGGCGACGCGCCGCTCGGCCTCGAGCTGCCTCTCGAGCTCGGCGCGGTGCTCCTGCTGCTCCGTCACGTCGCGGATCACGAGCACGATGCGGTCCTGGCCTTCGGAGGAGCGAAAGCCCTGCACGCTGGCCTCCAGCCAACGCCAGGAGCCGTCCACGTGGCGCGCGCGCCAGCAGAGCACGCCATCGAGCTGGCCCCGGCCCAGCCGCTCGCCTGCGCTCACCAGCCCCGGCTGGTCCTCCGGGTGGACCAGGGAGAGCGGGTCGTCGACCGGGATCTCGTGCCCCTGCATCCCGACCAGTCGGGCGGCGTTGGGGCTCGCGTAGAGGAGCTTGCCGTCGAGGGACATCTCGCAGATGGCGTCGCGGCCCCGCTCCGCCAGGGCCGAGAAGCGCTGCTCGGCCTGGCGTCGCCGCGCCTCCCCGCGCTCCCGGCTCCAGGCGCTGGCCAGCAGCTCGCTGATCAGCCGCAGCCGGTCGATCTCCCGGTCGCTGAAGGGGCGCTCGGAGCGGATGCGGTGGAAGTCCACGAAGCCCACGGCCCGGCCGCCCTGCAGGACCGGAATCGCCAGGTAGCTGCGCGTTCCCTCGGCCAGCATGGCGTCGCGCTCGGGGGCCGCCTCTTCCGGCAGGTCGCGCACGCGGGGGGCGTGGACCAGCTCTCCCCGCACGAGCTGCCGGGCGATCCACGCGAAGGTCCGGAAGCCGGTGCGCAGGGTGTCGCCGGGATCGCGGGGGGCGATGCCCTCCCGGCACCACTGGTGGTAGGAGGCGATCTCGGATTCGTCCTGGGATACCGCGTAGAGCTGCACGCGGTCGGCGTGGGTGAGCTCGCCGGCCTCGCGCAGGCCGTGGTCGACGGCGGCCCGGAAGCCCCCGGCGCCCAGCCCCAGGAAGTGCATCGCCAGCTCGGCGATGCGCTGCTCGCCGGCCAGCTGCTCGCGCAGGGCCTCGGCCGCCAGATGCCGATCGCTGGCGTCGCGACAGATCCAGATCGAGCAGGGCCGGCCCTCCTCGTCGATCCAGGGCTTCGAGAGCACGTCGCACCAGCGCCAGGAGCCGTCGCCGTGTCGCAGGCGCACGGTCAGCGCGAAGCGATCCGTCTCGGCCGGCAGCGCGCGCAGCGCGTCGCGGTCCTCCGGGTGGATCCAGTCCCGGATGTCCTTCCCGAGGACCTCGGCGAGCCGGCATCCGAGGGCGTCGAGCACGGTCGGACTGGCGTAGAGCAGGCGCGCCTGGCTCGAGAGGACGGCCAGCCCGTCGCGGGACAGCTCCCAGAGCGCCTCGCGGTACTCCCGCTCCCCGCCCCGCCCGAAGGGAGGCCCGCTTTTCGGCTCGGACGGCATCCGCGACGCGTCTTCGGCCGATCGAAGCCGCGGATTGAGTCGTGGCCGGGCGCCTCCCGACGCCGCGGGCGACGGGGATCGGGTGCTATTCCGCCCGGGTCTCCGGGTCGTAGATGCGGTTGATCACCTTCAGCCCGCCGGTGTACTGGTTGCGGCTGAAGATCACCCGGCCGGTGCCGTTGTAGAGCCACGCGGTGCGGCGCGTGTCCGGTCCGTAGTAGTAGGGGATGAAGCCCTTGCCGGTGACGTAGCTGCGGCTCCCGTCGGGCGAGCCCATGATCTTGCGCACCTGCTCGTCGTCCATGCCCTTCTCGACCTGGGCGAGCGAGCTGTCCGCCGGAATCGGGAGCTTCGACGCCTTCTCGTCGCCCCCGCCCCCACCGGCGCAGGCCAGCAGCAGCACGGCGCAGAGCGCCGCTCGCAAGCTACCCCGCGAAGCCCTCACCTCGCGCCACCCCGGTGCATCGAAGCCAGCTCCCGTCACTCCGCTCGCCTCCACCTTGCCCGACGCCGACCCACTCGACGCCGGCCCGTTCGACGCCGACCCATTCGACGCCGACGAACTTGCCTGCGGGTCGCTCGACGCCGCTCCGAGCGACTCGCCTCCCGGCTCCGGAGAGCCCCGCTTCCGGAAGCCGCGTTCCCGAGGCCCTGCGTCGGGGGCTGCCATCGGGACGCGCGGGAGCCTAGGGGATCCGGGGCCGGCCCGCCGGAGGGCGCTCGGCTAGAGGGGGCTCGGCCCGCTCGGCGGCGCAGGCGCCGGGATCGCCGGCTCGCGGCCGGCCGCCACTCCGACATCGATGCGCCGCAGGGGCGTCGAGACGGGAAAGGCGGGCACGCTGGCGCTGTACTTGCGGCCCAGCAGGTCGCGGCTGTGGGCCACCGTGCGGCCCTGGGCGTCGATCACCAGCGTGTAGGCCGTGGAGGTGTCCGCTCCGGCCTGGCCGAGCGCGCGGGTCACCTCGCGCGAGTAGCCCCGCAGGCCGAGCTGCAGCTGGCTGGCCGGCACGCCGCGCGCCGTGCGGCAGCGGGCTCGGCCCCCCGCTCCGATCGCAGTCGCGTCACCAGTCTCCAGATCGATCGTCACGGCGCGGCAGCCCCCCCCGACGAAGCGCAGGTCGATGCCCCGGCTTGCGTCGGAGCTGATGCGGTAGTGGGGCCGGCCGAAGCGGCCCGCGGGCCCGCAGGGCTCTCCCGGCAGATCGATCTCCCGCTGTCCGCCTTCGGGCCGGGTGACGACCAGGCGGTCGAGGGCGAGTCCGCTGCGCGGCTCGATCTCCCGACGCATGGCGAAGGAGCGCCCCAGCCAGCGGGAGTCGCCCTCGTCGTTGAGCTCGCTCGGCTCCAGTGGGGAGCGCGGAGCCCCTCCGAGCGGCTGCAGCGAGGCGGGAGGGGCCGCGGTCTCCGGCGCGGTCCAGACGACCTGGAAGCCGCCGCCGGCGAACAGCGACCCGGACAGCAGCCGCTGCGCCCGGGTGGCGGGCTCCCAGAGCACCAGCTCGCGGGCGCTCGACCAGGCGATGCGCTGGCTCGCCGTCGGCGCGACCTCGGCCAGCGTCTGGACAGCTACCCCGGGCGCCTCCAGATCGGCGACCTGGATCCGGGCCCGGCCGTCGGACTCGACGACCAGGGCCGCGTGGCGACCCGTCGGGGAGAGGGAGAGGTCGCGTACCGGGCCCTCGCAGTTGGCTCCGAAGCCGAAGGCCGCCCGGGCCGCGAGCAGCTGCTCGAGCTCGCGGCGCTCGCGGCGGCTCTGGGCGCGGGGGCGGTCCGGAAACAGCTCTCGCCAGGCGCTGGCGTAGGCCTCGGCCTCGCCCGGAGCGGCGGCCAGCGGGCGGCAGGAGGCCCGTCGCTCCGACACGTGCTGCGCCCGGTCGAGGGCCAGCGCCTCGGAGCGCGCCGGGGACTGGGGGTCCGGACAGCGGTAGCCCTCCGCCATCACCCCGACCACCCGCGCCCCGGTCCGTAGGCCGGGCCAGAAGGCGAAGCCGGGCCGATTCAGGGGACCCGCCCGGAAGTGGCCGGAGGCGTCGGTCCTGACTTCCCGGTGTCCCAGCAGCTCGCGATCCGGGAGCACGTCGTCGTACCAGGCCTCGAAGCGAATCACGACCAGGGCGCCCGCGACCGGCCGGCCGGTCTCGCGGTCGCCCACGCGCCCGCTCGCCGCCGGGGCGTGCCGCACCGGGAGCAGGCACGCGCTCTGCAGCAGGGCACAGGCCAGGCCGGCGGCGACGGCAAGGGCCGGGAGCCCGCGACGCAGGGCGCGATCGGATCGGTTCGGATGCATGCGGGATTTCCTCGGAGTCGCCCCTCGGCCTCCCCTTCGACCGGATCCCGGCCCGACCTGAGGCTCGCCGGGGGCCCGGAGCCGCGTCTCCGGGCCCTTCGCGGCTCAAGGTGCCCGCTGGACCGGTCGAAGTACGCGGGCGAAGCGGACGATCGAGCGAGGGGCGGGGCGCTTGGAGCTCAACGACATCCTGAAGATCGCCCTCAAGGGGGGCGCCTCCGACATCCACCTGAAGCCGGGACTGCCTCCCATGTTCCGCGTGGACGGCGCCCTGGTGCCGCTCAAGAACGGCGAGCGGCTGGTGCCGGAGCAGGTCGGCAAGATGGCCATGGGGATCATGAATCCCCTCCAGCGCAGCCGCTTCGACGAGTGCCGCGAGGTCGACCTGGCCTACGGCATTCCAGGGCTGGGCCGCTTCCGCGTGAACGTCTTCCAGCAGCGCGGCAGCATCGGCATCGTCTTCCGCGTGATTCCCTTCGGGGTCAAGAGCATCGAGAGCCTCCACCTGCCCAAGGTGATCGAGCGCATCGCCATGGAGCAGCGGGGTCTGGTGCTCGTGACCGGCACCATCGGCTCGGGCAAGTCGACGACCCTGGCCGCCATGATCGACTACATCAACTCGAGCCGGACCTCCCACATCATGACCATCGAGGATCCCATCGAGTTCCTGATCCGGGACCGCCGTTCCCTCGTCAACCAGCGCGAGATCGGCGTCGACACCCAGAGCTTCGCCAACGCCCTCCGAGCCGCCCTCCGCCAGGATCCCGACGTGATCCTGGTCGGTGAGATGCGCGACTTCGAGACCATCGAGACGGCCATCACGGCGGCCGAGACGGGCCACCTGGTGATGAGCACCCTCCACACCCTGGACGCGACCGAGACCATCAACCGCATCATCTCGGTCTTCCCGCCCTACCAGCAGAAGCAGGTTCGGCTCCAGCTCGTCTCGATCCTGAAGGCGGTCATCTCCCAGCGCCTGGTGCCGCGAGCCGACGGCAAGGGGCGGGTTCCCGCCCTGGAGGTGCTCATCTCCACGGCCCGGGTGCGCGAGTGCATCGCCGACAAGGACCGCACCAAGGAGCTGCACGACGCCATCTCCAAGGGCTTCACCACCTACGGCATGCAGACCTTCGACCAGTCGCTCATGCACCTGGTGAAGGGGGGGCTGGTCTCCTACGAGGAGGCCCTGAAGCACGTCTCCAACCCGGACGACTTCGCGCTGCGCTTCCGGGGCATCGAGTCGACCTCGGACGGCACCTGGGACGACTTCGAGGGCGGAAAGGACGAGTCCGACGGGGCCTCGACGGAGCCCGGGATCTCCGAAGAGAAGAAGCCCGACGACGACTTCATCCAGCGCTTCTGAGCCCCGGGCCTCGGCCGCCCCTCGGCTCGTCGGCTACCCTCGCGTCGATGTCGATGGCCGGGCACGAGATCCGCGAGACCTTCCTCCGCTTCTTCGAGAGCCGCTCGCACCGCCGCGTGTCCAGCTCTTCGCTGGTTCCCGAGGCGGATCCGACCCTGCTCTTCGCCAATGCCGGGATGGTGCAGTTCAAGCGCACCTTTCTGGGCGAGGAGCTGCGCGACTATGCCCGGGCCACCACGGCGCAGAAGTGCATGCGGGTCTCGGGCAAGCACAACGACCTCGAGAACGTCGGCCGCTCGCCGCGTCACCACACCTTCTTCGAGATGCTCGGCAACTTCTCCTTCGGCGACTACTTCAAGG
>CAZYOL010000144.1:0-11508 GCA_964649065.1 uncultured Spirochaetales bacterium | reverse complement strand
CCCCCCCCCCCCCCCCCCCCCCCCCCCCCCCCCCCCCCCCCCCCCCCCCCCAGAGCCATGGCAGACGTTTTCAGCCACCGAAGGAGGCACGCGCGAGTTCCGGCGCGGATCCCGGTGCGAATCTCGACGATCGAGCCCGAGCAGGACCGCTGGACGGGTCGACCCTTCTTCCGCGCCACCCGCGAGGAGTCCGCGAACCTCTCGCGCGGCGGGGTCTTCGTCCGAACCGACGAGCCGCTGGCTCCGGGCCGGCGCATTCTGCTCGAGGTCGACCTGCCGAACGGCAGCGCCATCGAGGCGATCGGCAGGGTGGCCTGGTCGAAGCGGGTGGTGACCCCCGGCACCAGCGAGGGAGATTCGGGAATCGGAGTCGAGTTCCTGGGCGGGGCCCCCGAGCAGTTCGAGCGCCTCCACATCTGGCTCCGGGCCAGCGAGGAGCGCGACGGCGTCTAGCACGTCCGCATGCGGGATTGCAAGCTGTCGGCGGCGCTCTGCTGCAGGTATCTTTCGCCCCGTGATGAAGCCGCAGGGCTCGTACAAGATCTCGAGCCGGAGCCGTGAGCTCCGGCCGAGCACGGACGAGGGGCTCGACGGGATGCCGCACGCCCTGGCCCGCAGCGAGCTTCGCACGCAGCGCATCCTCGCCTCGCTCCGCGACGAGATCGTCGAGGGCGGCGGCGAGAACCTCCGGATCCGCCAGGTCTTCCAGACGCCGCGCGAGATCTACCGGCTCGAGCTCGAGCTGCCCGAGATCGGCTACCAGCGCACCATCCTCCTCGACCGCGAGGCCCTGGAGGAGCTGATGGAGACCGAAGAGGTCCGTGCCGTCCTGCCCGCCGTCGCCCTCGGGCACTGAGCGGGGGCAGGCCGGGGCCGGCGGGGTGCCCGGGGCAGGGCTCGAACCTGCACGGCCGAAGGCCAGGCGATTTTAAGTCGCCCGCGTCTGCCAATTCCGCCACCCGGGCGGGCTGCGCGGGTCCAGTGTAGCCTCGATAGGCGGAGAGCGGAGAGCGACCACCGATGTTCCACGGGAAGAAGATCGTCGTGGTCATGCCGGCCTACAACGCGGCCCGGACCATCGAGAAGACCTATCGGGAGATCCCCCTCGACCTGGTGGACGAGGTGGTCGTGACCGACGACGCCAGCCTCGACGAGACCGTCGCCATCGCCTCGCAACTCTCGCTCCGAACCCTCGTACACCGCCGGAACCGCGGCTACGGAGGCAACCAGAAGACCTGCTACACCGAGGCGTTGCGCCTCGGGGCCGACGTGGTGGTGATGCTGCACCCGGACTACCAGTACACGCCGCGACTGATTCCCGCGATGGTGGGCCTGGTGACCGACGGCCCCTTCGACGTGGTGCTGGCCTCGCGCGTCCTCGGGGGCCGCGCCCTCGCCGGAGGCATGCCGCTCTACAAGTACGTGGCGAACCGCGCGCTGACCGCCGCCGAGAACCTGCTGCTCGGGGCCAAGCTCTCCGAGTACCACACCGGCTACCGGGCCTTCTCCCGGGAGGTCCTCGAGGCCCTGCCGCTGCTGGAGAACTCGGAAGACTTCGTCTTCGACAACCAGATGCTGGCCCAGATCCTGCTGGCGGGATACGAGGTGGGCGAGATCAGCTGCCCGGCCGCCTACTTCGAGGAGGCCTCCTCGATCAACTTCCAGCGCTCGGTCCGCTACGGCCTGGGCGTGCTCGGCACCTCGCTGCTGGGCTTCCTGCACCGCACCGGCCTGCGCCGCTCGCGCCTCTTCGATCCCCGGGGCCGCCGCCTGGATCCGGGCGCCGGGCCCGACGGCCTGCTGGGCGAGAAGTCGGCCTGAGCCGGGCGCTGCGCTGGACCGCCGCGCTCGTCGTCGGCCTCGCCGGGCTCGCCCCGGCAGCCTCCGCCCAGGAGGCCGTGCCGACCGCGATCGAGCTCTTCGAGGAGCTGGGCTTCCGGCCGGAAGACCGCCGGCGGGCCCTGGCGGGCGAGCTCGTGACGACCGAGCGCCAGGAGTCCTCGGATCGCGAGCTGACGGTGGTGATGGCCTTCTGGGTGGACGCCGCCCCCGCGCTGATCCTCGAGGACTTCTACCGCCAGGCGAGCTACGAGGTGGATCCGACGGCTTCCGCCTGGGGCGTGCTCGAGGGCGAGGCCTCCGCCGAGGCTCTCCGGGCGCTGCGCCTCGCTCCCGGCGGCGCGAAGCTGGCCCGGCGCATCCTCGATGCGCCGGCGGCCCAGCTCAATCTCTCGGCCGACGAGGCAGCTGCCTTCCGCCAGCTCGCGGGCGACGACCCGGTCGCCGAGGTGGAGGCCGAGCTGCGCCGATTGCTCCTGGCCCGCTATCGCAGCTACCGCTCGCAGGGCCTGGCGGGCATCCCCCCCTACGACCGCGGCGGCCGGCCTTATCGGCCCTCGGACGACCTGCGCCGGGCCGTCGAGACCCACGGGTTGCTCGGCAAGCGCGCGCCGCCCTTCGAGCGCATGATCCTCGACTATCCGCAGGCGCCCGTGGAGGGCATGCGGGAGCAGTTCCTCTGGGTCAACTTCGAGCTCGATGGCCTCCCGACCTTCGTGCTCAACCACCGGCTCACGGCCCCGGTCGGAGGCGGCATCCACGTGATCTCGGAGCGACACTTCTACGTGAGCCGGAGCCACAACGCGGTGCAGATCTTCGGCGGCCTGCTGCCCGTGCAGCGGGGCGCGCTGGTCTTCTACGAGAATCGCACCTCCACCGACCGGGCGGCCGGCTTCGGCTCGAGCGCCAAGCACGCCCTGGGGCGCAAGATCATGGCGCGCCAGATCGGCGCCACCTTCGAGACCCTGCGGGCGCAGCGCAGCGCGACCCCGCCCCGCTGAGGCGTCCCCGAAACGCGGCAATGGCCCGACGCGACACGGCCTCGCGCCCGCGGCCGGCCCCGACTCGCGTCCGGGCCGCCTCTGTGCGGGGCCGCCTCTGTGCGGGGCCCCTCTGTGCGGGCCCGAATGGAGGCGCCGCCCGGATTCGAACCGGGGATGAGGGATTTGCAGTCCCCTGCCTTACCACTTGGCTACGGCGCCAGGGCTGCGGAGAATAGCCCGCGGTCCCCGGGTCGCATGGCGGCTGCACGGGGGGACGGCTGCTTCCGGGCCACGGGCAGCTGCCTCGAGGGCCGGGGCCAAAGCGTCAGCGGACGCCGGCGGGCAGCGGCTCGAGGGCTCCCGCACGGCGCAGCGCCGGCCCCCTCGCGGTCTCCTCGACCGCCAGCAGGAGCTCGGCCTGGGCGGAGTGGCCGAAGCGCGCGGGCAGGCCTTCCGGCGCGAGCCCGTGCTTCACCCGACAGAGCAGGGCTCCGTCGCGCGGCGAGGGGCGCAGGGATTCGACGCGGAGCGGCTCGCTGGCCCCGTCGGAGAGCCCGAGCAGGCCGCTCTCCGGGTCGTAGCTGCGCACCTGGAAGGCCGCCTCCTCCACCTCGATCTCCCCGCGGAAGCGACCCAGCTGGACCACGTACTTGGCCTCGTCGGGCAGGTAGCGGACCGCCCGGTCGAAGGCCCGGCGCAGGCGCGCATTGCGGAAGGGCACGCCCTCGTGGGTCCAGGAGCCGTCGTGGTGCAGGACGAGGCCGAAGGGCCGGAGCGGAGGCGGGCCGGGGCTCAAGACTCCGGAAGCTTCTCGGGCTCCGCGCTGCCGTCGGGCAGGATGCGGAAGGCGCCGACGAAGTCGTAGCGATTCCAGAGCACGACCCGCTCGACGCTCTCGCCGTCCTCTCCCCGGTAGAGCCACTTCTCGTTCCAGCGCAGGCCGAAGTCCTCGTGGGTGCGCGGATCGTTGACGCTGCCGACCTGGTCGGTGGGGGCGCCGAAGAGCTTCCAGAGGGCGCCGCGGCCCACGGTCCGGCTCACCGGTCGCACTCCCCGCCGATCATGTTGATGAAGTCGAAGGTGGGGATCAGGTCGGCCAGCAGCGAGCCCTTCAGCATGAGCGGCATGGGCGCCAGGTTGATCAGGCTCGGCGGGCGGCAGCGCACCTTGTAGGGAACGGCCGAGCCGTCGGAGACCAGGTAGAAGCCCAGCTCGCCGTTGGCGGACTCGATCGCCAGGTAGCCCTCGCCGGCGGGCACGCGCGGGCCCTCGGTCACGGACTTGAACTGCTGGATCAGCTCTTCCATGTGGTTGAAGACGCGACCCTTGGCGGGCCAGCGCACCCGGGGATCCAGCGCGTTCACCGGGCCCGGCCCCAGCTTCTCGAGCTTCTCCAGGCACTGCTCGACGATGCGCAGGCTCTGGTGCATCTCCTCCACGCAGACCAGGTAGCGGTCGTAGTTGTCCCCGACCTCGCCGATCGGGACGTCGAAGTCGACCTGGTCGTAGACCAGGTAGGGCTCGTCCTTGCGCACGTCGAGGGGGATGCCGGCCGAGCGCAGGACCGGCCCGGTGACGGCGTAGGCCAGGCAGTCCTCCTTCGAGATCAGGCCGGTGCCGCGCAGGCGGTCGACGAAGATGCGGTTGCTGGTGACGACCTTGTCGAAGTCCGCCAGCAGCTCGCGGATCTTGGCGATGTTGGCGCGGCAGGGGGCGGGGAAGTCCGGCGGCATGTCGTGCTTCACCCCGCCGATGCGGATGTAGTTCGAGGTGACCCGGGCGCCGCAGAGGATCTCGAGGAGGTCCCAGGTGAGCTCGCGGGACTCGATGCCGTAGAGGAAGGGCGTCATGGCCTGCAGCTCGAGGCAGGCGGCGCCGGTGCGCGTCAGGTGGTCGCCCAGCCGAGAGAGCTCGCTGGCCAGGGTGCGGAGCCACAGGCAGCGCTCGGGGAGCTCGATCTGCAGCAGCTTCTCGACGGCCATGCAGTAGCCGATGTTGGCCAGGATCGCGGAGTTGTAGTTCAGGCGGTCCGTGTAGGGGATCGCCTGGTACCAGGTGCCGCTCTCGCACTCCTTCTCGAAGCCGCGGTGCAGATAGCCGACCTGGATGTCGAGGTCGACGATGCTCTCGCCGTCGAGCTCGATCAGGAACTTGACGGTGCCGTGCGTGGCGGGGTGCGAGGGCCCCATGTTGAGCACGTGGTGCTCGGTGTGGAGGTCCCGCTCGAGATCGTCCTCCTGGGTTTCCGGAGCTCGCTCGGTCAGGAAGTGGGGATCGCCCGCCATGGCTAGTTGCGCGGCCCCACCAGGGGCTGGCGCCTCTCCTTCGGGTAGTCCTTGCGCAGGGGGTGCCCCTCGAACTCCTCGTAGAGGAGCAGCCGGCGCAGGTCCGGGTGAGCGCGGAAGCGAATGCCGTAGAGGTCCCAGACCTCGCGCTCCATCCAGTTGGCCGAGGGCCACAGAGCCACCAGGCTGTCGATCTCGGCGGCCTCCTCCGAGACGCGCGCCTTGATCCGCAGCCGATGGTTCTTGGCGACGGAGTAGAGGTGGTAGACCAGCTCGAAGCGCGGCTCCTCGCCCAGGTAGTCCACGGCGGTGACGTCGCTCAGCATCTCGAACTCGAGGTCCGGGTCGTCGCGCAGGAAGCGCATGACCTCGAGCAGGCGGCTCGGATCGACCAGGGCGGTGGCGTCGCCGAGCTCGGCGTGGGTGCCCCGCAGCGCCTCCGGCAGCCCCTCGATCAGGCGGCGCAGGACGGCCGAGCCGTGGTCTTCCATCAGCGCGAGGCGCCTCGCGCACGCGCAGAGGGGGCGTGCTCGCGGTCGTACTCGTCACGCAGGAAGCCCAGCCGGCGCTCGAGGAGTTTCTCCGGAACCAGCAGCTTCTCCTTGTCGAAGAGCATGGATTCCCGGTCGTAGCTCGACAGCTCCACCTCGCGGCTCATCACGATGGCCTCCTCGGGGCAGGCCTCTTCGCAGAGCCCGCAGAACATGCAGCGGGACATGTCGATGTCGAAGGCCTCGGGGTAGCGCTCGATGCGCGCCCCCTCGAGCTCGCCCGGAACGATGCTGATGCAGTCGGTCGGACAGGCGAATTCGCAGAGGCCGCAGGCCACGCAGCGGGGCTGGCCGTTGTCCAGCTGGACCAGCACCGGCATGCCCCGGAAGGAGCTCGGATAGTCGATCTGCTCCTCCGGGTACTGGACGACGAAGTCGCTGCGATCGACGCCGGTGACGAAGCCGCGCAGATTGCGGAAGAAGTGGCGCGCGGTGACCGCCAGACCCTGCAGGATGGCGGGCACGTAGAGCCGCTCGAGCCAGCCGATCTTCTCGTTGCGCTGCACCTTTACGACGCGTGCCGTCACGTAGTCGAGAATAGACGAAGGATCCGGGGCGGGCGAACGCGACGCGCCGAGAGTCCGCTGGGCGAGGCCCCGCTCAGCCGCGATCGGGGCCCCGACCCGCCAGCTGCTCGGCGTGGTAGGAGCTTCGCACCAGCGGCCCGGAGGCCACCTCGCGGAAGCCGTGGGCCCGGGCCCGCTCGGCCCAGGCCTCGAACTCCTCCGGCGGTACCCAGCGCGCGACGGGCAGGTGCTCGGGCGAGGGGCGCAGGTACTGACCGAGCGTCAGCAGCGACACGCCCGCCTCGCGCAGATCGGCGAGGGTGCGATCGACCTCCTCGGCGCCCTCACCGAGGCCCAGCATCAGGCCGCTCTTGGTCGGGATGTCCGGGCGCAGCTCCCCGGCCCGGCGCAGCACCCGAAGCGAGCGGTCGTAGCGCCCGGCCAGGCGCACCTGCCGCTGCAGGCGCTCGACCGTCTCCAGGTTGTGGTTCAGCACGTCCGGTCCGGCGTCGAGCACCGCGCGCAGCGCCGACTCCTCGCCCTTGTAATCGGCGATCAGCACCTCCACGCCGGTCCCGGGGCAGTGCTCCCGAAGGGCGCGCACGGTGGCCGCCATCTGGCCGGACCCGCCGTCGGGGAGGTCGTCCCGGGCCACGCAGGTGATCACCGCGAAGGCCAGGCCGAGGCTCCTGACGGCCTCGGCCACGCGCTGCGGCTCGCCCGGATCCAGGGCCTCCGGCCGCCCGGTGGCGACGTCGCAGAAGCCGCAGCGCCTCGTGCAGACGTTGCCGCCGATCATGAAGGTAGCGGTGCCCCGCGACCAGCACTCGCCGAGGTTCGGGCAGGCCGCCGAGGAGCAGACGGTGTGGAGGCGCTGCTCGCGCACGATTCGCTGGACGCTCTCCAGCTCGGGCGTCGCGCGCATGCGCACGCGCAGCCAGGGGGGCCGGGCCGGGCGCTGCGGCCCCGAGCCCAGGACGGGGAGCTCTTCCGCGCCGGCCACGGCTAGGCCCAGCGCCGCACGAAGGCGGCCTCGACGGCGTCGCGGCTGCGCTCGGCCAACGCCTCCGGCGCCGCGTCGCCCAGCTCCCGGGCGAGCGAACTCATGCGCACCTGGGGCAGACCGCAGGGCACGATGCGCTCGAAGCCGGTCAGGTCGAGATCGACGTTCAGCGCGAAGCCGTGGTAGCTGATCCAGTTGCGCAGGCCCACGCCGATCGAGGCCAGCTTGCGCGGCGGGTCGGCGGGGGGCGTGTCGGCGAAGACGCCGGTCATCCCCTCCAGAGTACGTGCGGGCAGGCCGAGCGCCCGCAGCGCCTCGCAGAGGGCCGCCTCGATGGCGCGCAGGAAGCGGATCGCATCGCGCTGGCCCCGCGCCGCCAGGTCGACGACCAGGTAGCCCACCAGCTGACCCGGGGCGTGGTAGGTGACGTCGCCGCCGCGCGAGACGCGGTGCAGCTCGACGCCCTGCTCGGCCAGCTGCGCCGGGCTCGCGCGCAGGTTCTCCTCGCGCGCCCCGCGTCCCAGCGTCACCACGGGCGGATGCTCGAGCAGGAACAGGGTGTCGGAGCCCCGACCGGCGCGGCGCTCCTCGACGCAGCGCTCCTGCAGACCGAGGCCCTCGGCGTAGGGCACGCAGCCCAGGCGCCGCACCCGCAGGTCACCCATCGCGCTCCTCGACCAGCCGGGCCGGATCCTCGAGGACCTCGCGGATGGCCTCCAGCACCCGCGCCGCCTTCGCCCCGTCCACGACGCGGTGGTCGCAGGCCAGTCCGAAGTCGATGCGGCTGCCCGCCTCGATGGCGCCGCTCGACGTGACGCAGGCCACCTGCCGCACGCCTCCCACGGAGAGCACCATGCTCTGGGGAGGCGTGATGATGGCGTAGAAGTGATCGACCCCGAGCATGCCCAGATTCGACACGCTGAAGGTCCCATCCGAGTAGTCCTCCGGGGCCAGCTTCTTCTCGCGCGCCTTCTCGATCAGGGCGTCGGTCCGCCGGGCCAGCTCGTCGAGGTTCACCCCCTGGCAGTCCTTGACCACCGGCGCGACCAGCTCGTCCTGGACGTCCACGGCCACCGCCACGTTGATCGGGTCGTAGCGCAGGATGCGACCGTCGCGGTAGGTGGCGTTGGCGTCCGGGTAGCGCTCCAGCGCCAGCGCCGCGGCCTTCACGATCATGTGGGTGTAGGTGACGTGCCGCTCCTCGGCCTTGAAGCGGCCGCGCAGCGCCCGCATGGGCTCGGCATCGACGTCCATCGAGATGTAGAAGTGCGGGACCTGCTGCTTGCTCTCCACCATCTGGCGGATCAGGAACTTCCGCTTCTGGGAGAGCTTGATCTCGTCTCCGTGGAGGCTGCGCTCGCGCTCCGTACCCTCGCGGGCCTCCTGCTCGAGGTGGGCCTGCAGGTCGCGCTTGGTGATGCGCCCTCCGGGCCCCGTGGCCTTGACCCGCGACAGATCGATGCCCTGCTCCTCGGCGATGCGCGCAGCCACCGGGGTGACCGGCACATCGCCCTCGAAGCGCGGGGGCTCGGAGCTCTCCAGGGCCTCCAGGTATCGCTCCACGTCCGAGACGCGAATGGCGCCCTCGGGCCCCGACCCGGCGATCTCCGAGAGATCGACGCTGCGCTCCCGGGCCAGCACCCGGGCCCGCGGCGTGGCGCGCACGCGCTCCGGGTCGGGCACGAAGAAGGCGATCCGGGAGCTGGGAGCGATCGGCCCGGGGCCGGCGGAGGCGGGGCTGGCCGGCGCGCTCGGCTCCGGCGTCGGGGCCGGCGAGGCGGCGGGTGCGGCCGCCACCGGCGGCGGGGCCGCCTCGCTCGGAGCCGGGGCGGCCGCCTGCGGAGCCACCGGGACCGCCCTCTCCGCCGGAGCCTGGCCGTAATCGGCCAGGAAGCGCTGCAGGTCTTCGTCGCTGTCGCGCTCCAGGCGCACGATGGCGATCGGCGTGCCCACCGACACGGTCTCGCCGGCGGGAACCAGGATCCTGGCCAGGCTGCCCGACATGTAGGCCTCGTACTCCATGTCGGCCTTGTCGGTCTCCACCTCCACGAGCACGTCGCCCTTGGCGATCGCGTCGCCCTCGCTCTTCCGCCAGACGTTGATGGTGCCCTCCTCCATCGTGTCGGAGAGCTTCGGCATCTTGATCTCGCGCGGCATGGCGTCCCTTCCACGTGCCGGAGGCTAGGTGCAGATCTTCAGCACGGCCTCGACGATGTCGCTCGGCCCCGGCAGGGCCGCCTGCTCCAGGCCCTTCGAGTAGGGAAGCGGCACGTCGGCGGCGCCCACCCGGGCCACCGGCGCGTCGAGCTGGTAGAAGAGGTGCTCCTGGAGCCGGGCCGCGATCTCGGCCCCGACGCCCAGGGTGCGCCAGCCCTCCTCGGCGACGACGCAGCGCCGCGTGCGGGCCACCGAGGCGAAGAGGGCGTCCCAGTCGAAGGGATCCAGCGTGCGGGGATCGAAGACCTCCACCTCGATGCCCTCGGCGGCCAGCTCCTCGGCCGCCTGCAGCGCCTCGTGCACCATCTTCGACCAGGCGACCACGGTGACGTCGCTGCCGCGGCGCTTCAGGTCCGCCTGGCCGAAGGGAACCAGCAGCTCGCCCTCGGGAACCTCGCCCTTGGCCGAGTAGAGCATCTCGTGCTCGATGAAGAGCACCGGGTCGTTGCTGCGGATCGAGGTCTTGAGCAGGCCCTTCGCGTCGTGGGGCGTGCTCGGGATGACGACCCGGATGCCCGGCGAGTTCACGAACCAGGACTCGATGGAGTGGGAGTGCTGCGCCCCCTTCTGGGTGCCGCCACCGCCGGCGGCGCGGATCGTGAGCGGGATCTCGAACTGGCCGCCGAACATGTACCGGAACTTGGCGACGTGATTCACGATCTGGTCCATCGCCACCATGGCGAAGTTCAGCGTCATGATCTCGGGAACCGGGCGCAGGCCCGCCAGGGCCGCCCCCAGCGCCAGGCCCACGATGCCGGCCTCGGCGATCGGCGTGTCGCGCACCCGGCGGCGCCCGAACTCGGCCATCAGGCCCTCGGTGGCGCGGAAGGTGCCGCCGAACAGGCCCACGTCCTCGCCCATGACGAAGACGCTCTCGTCGCGGCGCATCTCCTCGGCCTGCGCCTCTACGATGGCCTCGTACATGCGCAGCTCAGGCATGGGGATCGCTCGGGTAGCGCTCGCCGAAGACGTGCTCGTAGAGGGCGGAGGGCGAGGGATCGGGGCTCTGCTCGGCGAAGGCCACGGCCTCCTCGCAGACGTCGTCGACCTCGCGCTCGAGCTGCTGGATCCGCTCCTCGCTCAGCACGCCCTCGTCGACGAGCTGGCGGGCCAGGCGCGGGATGGGATCGCGCTTGCGCCACAGCTCCTCCTCGGCGCGCGCCCGGTAGCGCCCCGGGTCGGTCATGGAGTGGCCCTGGTAGCGGTAGCAGACCGCCTCGATCAGGGCGGGGCCGGCACCGCCGCGGACGAACTTCACCGCCTCCTCGCAGACCCGCCGGACCTCGAGGACGTCCATGCCGTTCACCTTGTAGCCCGGCATGCCGTAGCCCTGGGCCTTCTTGTGGATGTCGGTGAGCGAGGAGGAGAGGCGGACGTCGGTGCCGATGCCGTAGAAGTTGTTCTCGCAGACGAAGATGACCGGCAGCTCCCAGAGCTTCGCGAAGTTCAGGCCCTCGTGCCAAACGCCCTGGTTGGTGGCACCGTCGCCGAAGAAGCACATGACGATGCGATCGTCGTCGCGGTAGTGGCAGGCCAGACCGAGGCCGGAGGCGATGGGAATCGAGCCTCCCACGATGCCCGTCCCGGCGAAGAAGTAGTGCTCCTGCTCGGCCAGGTGCATCGAGCCGCCCTTGCCGCGGCAGATGCCCGTATCCTTGCCGAAGAGCTCGGCCATGAACTTCCTGGGATCGCCGCCTCGGGCCAGGAAGTGCCCGTGATCCCGGTAGGTCGAGATCACGTAGTCGTCGGGGTTGAGGGCGCTGATGCCGCCGACCGCCACGGCCTCCTGCCCGATGTAGAGGTGGGTGAAGCCGCCGATGCTGCCCTCGCCGTAGCTCTCGGCCACGCGTTCCTCCAGGCGGCGGATCAGCAGCATCTGGCGGTAGAGCTTGAGCTTGTCGGTCGCGGAGATCACGTCGACTCCTTGGATGCCCGGCGCCCGGTCTGGGGACTAGAGATCGAACTCACCCTCCTCCAGGAGCTGCTTCACCCGGAACAGGAAGCCATTCGCCGGCGCGCCGTCGACGGCGGGGTGGTCGTAGGAGAGTGCCAGGTGCACGATGGGCCGGAGCGCAATCGCGTCCTCGCCGCCCAGGCTCCGGACCACCGGCCGCTTCACGATCT
>CAZYOL010000143.1:0-11516 GCA_964649065.1 uncultured Spirochaetales bacterium | reverse complement strand
GGGAGACCACCTGCTCTTCGCGATCCTGGTGGGCGGCACCTACGTCGACCCCCTCGAATGGTGGGACCCGAAGTGGGTGGAGACGCACGTGGAGGCGCGCATCCGACCGGAGGCGACCCGCACGGCCGACTCGCGCGCGCAGTGAGGCTGCGCCGGGAGGCCGGCCTGCGAGGGCGGCTGCTGCGCCGCTACAAGCGCTTCTTCGCCGACGTCGAGACCCGCGACGGGCGCGTGCTCACCGTCCACTGCCCGAACCCGGGGAGCATGCTGGGCTGCGCGCCCGAGGGCGCCGCCGTGGGCTGCTCGACCCACGACTCTCCCCATCGCAAGCTGCCGTACACCCTGGAGATGGTGCGCATCGGCCGGGCCTGGGTCGGGGTGCACACCGGCCGCGCCAACGCCGTGGTCGAGGGGGCGCTGCGCGCGGGCGCGGTCGCGGAGCTGGCGGCCTACCGGGAGATCCGTCGCGAGGTGCGTCTGCAGCGCTCGCGGATCGACTTCCTGCTGAGCGCCGGCGGACGCGATCACCCGGAGCCGGCCTGGCTCGAGGTGAAGAGCGTGACCCTCGCCGAGGGCCGCCTGGCCCGCTTTCCCGACAGCGTGACCGAGCGCGGCCGCCGGCACCTGGAGGAGCTGATGCAGCTGCGCTCGCGAGGCGCCCGCGCCCTCCTGCTCTTCCTGGTCCAGCGCGCCGACTGCGATGCCGTCGCGCCGGCGGACTCCCTCGACCCGGCCTACGGGCGCACGCTGCGCCGCGCCGCCGAGGCCGGCGTCGAGCTGATCGCCCTGGGAGCGCGGGTGACGGCGCGGGAGATCGCCGTCGAGCGCCGCCTCCCGGTGCTGCTGTGAGGGCGCTGCGGGCCGCCCTGCTGCGCTGGTACCGAGCCCATCGCCGCGATCTGCCGTGGCGGCGCACGCGAGACCCCTACGCCATCTGGATCTCCGAGGCGATGCTGCAGCAGACGCGCGTCGAGACCGTGCTTCCCTACTACCAGCGCTTCCTGCAGCGCTTTCCGGACGCACGCGCCCTGGCCACGGCCGACCTGGACGAGGTGCTGAGCGTCTGGCAGGGCCTCGGCTACTACTCTCGCGCGCGCAATCTTCGGCGCGCGGCCCAGCAGCTGGTGGCGGAGCACGAAGGCCAGCTGCCCGAGGATGCGGACTCCCTGCGGCGTCTGCCCGGAGTCGGCCGCTACACCGCCGGCGCCATCGCCTCGATCGCCTTCGACCGTCCGGAGCCGGTGCTCGATGGCAACGTGACGCGGGTCCTGGCCCGGCTCCTGGGCATCCGCGCGCAGGTGAACCGACCCGAGGTGAGCGAGCAGCTGTGGCAGGCGGCGGCGCAGCTGGCGCGAGGACCCCACCCGGGCGACCTGAACCAGGCCCTGATGGAGCTGGGGGCCACGGTCTGCCTGCCGAAGCAGCCGCGCTGCGCGGGCTGTCCGCTGACTCGCCACTGCGATGCGTACGACCGGGGCGACGCGGCAGAGCTGCCCCGCAAGGCGCCTCGCCCCCCGCCGCTCCCGGTGCGGGCGGTGGCGGCCCTGCTGCTGCGACGCGGCAAGGCCCTGGCCGTCCGGCGCCCGCCCCGCGGCCTCCTCGGCGGCCTGTGGGAGCTGCCGGGAGGAGAGCTGGTGGGGCGCGAGGGGCTGGCGGCGGGGTTGGTTCGCAGCCTGCGCGAGGCGGTGGCCCTGGAGGTGGAGGCGATCTCCGGGGCCGGTAGCGTGGAGCACGTCTTCACCCATCGCCGGCTGCGACTCCACCTGTATCGCTGCCAGGTGCAGCAGGGCCGCGTGCGGCGCCGGGGCTTCGACGCCCACCGCTGGCTCTCGCCCGACGGGCTGCGCGCCCTCCCCCAGGGCGCCTTGACCCGCAAGGCACTGGCGCGTGTACTGGGGGCGTGAGCCAGGGCGACGACGAGGACTGGAAGCGGGCGCTGGGGGGCGTCCGGCCGCTGCGAGACCGCGGCAAGCGCAGGCCTCCGGACGCCCGGAGGCCGCCGGCGCCGGAGCCCCGGCCCGCCCCGGCGCCCCGCTTCGAGATCGAGCGCAGCGGCGAGCTCGCGAGCGGGCGGGTCGACGGCGTCTCCCGCGAGCAGCTGCACCGGCTGCGCCGCGGGGAGATCCCGGTCGAGGCGGAGCTCGACCTGCACGGCCTGGACGCCGCGTCGGCCGAGCGGGAGCTGCGCACCTGGCTCGGCCGGGCGCGGCGCGACGGCCTGCGCTGCGTCTGCGTCATCCACGGCCGCGGACTCCACTCCGAGAGCGGGGCCGTGCTGCGGGAGGCGCTGCCGGGTTGGCTGACCGCCCCTCCGCTCGCCGCCGAGCTGCTCGCCTTCGCCCCCGCACCGCCCCGGCGGGGCGGCGCCGGGGCCACCTACATCCTGCTGCGTCGCTCGGCGCAGGCGGCCTCCTGCTAGTCTTCGCCCGTGAGCAGCAGCTTCGGACGTCTGTTCCGCATCACGACCTTCGGCGAGAGCCACGGGGGCGGCGTGGGTGTGGTCGTGGACGGCTGTCCTCCGCGCCTGCCGATCTCCACCGAGGAGATCCAGCGCGACCTCGACCGGCGCCGGCCGGGCCAGAGCCGCCTCACCACGCCGCGGCAGGAAGACGACCGCGTCGAGATCCTCTCGGGCGTCTTCGAGGGACGCACCCTCGGCAGCCCGATCGGACTGCTGGTGCGCAACCGGGATGCCCGGCCCGAGGCCTATCAGGAGATGAAGGACCTCTACCGCCCCTCCCACGCCGACTACACCACCGAGGCCAAGTACGGCATCCGCAACTGGCAGGGTGGCGGGCGGGCCAGCGCGCGCGAGACCATCGGCCGCGTCGCCGCCGCCGCGATCGCGCGCAAGCTGCTGGCCCAGGCGCTGGGCATCGAGGTACTCGCCTGGGTGCGGCGCGTCCACGGGGTAGAGGCCAAGATCGACCCGGAGAGCGTGCTGCTCGAGCAGGTCGAGTCCAACGAGGTGCGCTGCCCGGAACCCTCGGCAGCCCAGGAGATGGCCGAGCGCATCGACGCAGCGCGACGCCGCGGAGACTCGCTGGGCGGCGTCGTCGAGTGCGTGGCGCGCGGCGTGCCCGCCGGCCTGGGCGCCCCGGTCTTCGACAAGCTCGAGGCCCAGCTCGCCGGGGCGCTGATGTCCCTGCCGGCCTCGAAGGGCTTCGAGGTCGGCAGCGGCTTCGACGGCACGCGCCTGACCGGCATCGAGCACAACGATCCCTTCCTCCCGGGCGAGGACGGCCGACCGCGCACGGCCTCGAACCGCTCGGGCGGCATCCAGGGCGGCATCAGCAACGGCGAGCCCCTGGTGCTGCGGGTCGCCTTCAAGCCGACCGCCACCATCCGCCAGGCCCAGCAGACGGTCGACCGGGAGGGCCGGGCGGTCACCCTGGAGGCCAAGGGCCGCCACGATCCCTGCGTGCTGCCGCGCGCCGTGCCGATGGTCGAGGCCATGGTCTGCCTGGTGCTGGCCGACCACTGGCTGCTGCAGCGCAGCGTCGACGTCCTCGACTAGGCCGCCGAGCATCGCTGCGAGGATGCCTCCGCCCGGCTCGCGCCGTCGCCGCGCCTCTTCGGCAGCCTCAGGGGAGCAGCACGAAGCCCGCCACGGCGGCGACGGCGGCCAGCAGCACGGCCAGGCCCCCCAGCCAGCCGTGCAGCTCGACGGCCCTGCTGCGACCTCGCTCGAGGCCGCGCCCGATCCAGGCGGCGGAGCCGAAGAGCAGGGCCGCCACCAGGCCCAGCCAGGCGTGGAAGGTCCCGAAGGGCGTCCAGTCGCGCAGCCAGGCGGAGGAGAGGGGGCCGGCGAGGAAGCCGATCCAGATCAGCGCGACCGCGGGCTTGGCGAGACGCAGGTGGCGCCGGCGCGTCTCCGCGCGACGCCGCGCCCGGCCTCGCCGGGCGCGGCGCAGCTGCAGCCCGGCGCGCAGGGCCAGCGCGCACAGGGCGATCGAAGTCAGCATCCAGACGGGATGCAGGAAGGCCAGCACCCGCAGCCACGGATCCTGGTAGACGGGATCCAGTCACTCCACCTTGTAGACGGCGGGGGCCGGCAGCCGGCTCAGCAGGTCGTCGAGGGCGTCCTGCACGTAGCCGGGGTCGCGGGACTCCAGGGTCAGCAGCACGTGGAAGGACTCCTCGCCGATCCGGGGATAGGAGCCCAGCAGCAGCTCGGGGAACTTCTCCAGCAGCGCGTTCAGGTGGGGGGCGATGTCGCTCTCGCGCTGCTTCACGAAGACCCGCTTGAGCACGAAGGGAACGCCCCGGAAGCGCTCGCGCGCGCCTTCGAACTTCTTGCGCAGCAGCTCGGGAACGCCGGGCAGGATGTAGACGTTGTCGACGACGACCAGGGGAAACCAGAGGTCTCCGGTGTCGAGCAGGCTCGCCCCCTCCGGAACCATCGCCATCTTGAGCTGGCTCTCGCTGGGCTCGCTGCCGCTGGCGCGTCGCAGTCGCTCCTCGATGGAGTCGCTCTTCACCACCTTCACCTGGAAGCCCGCCGCGATTCCGTCGATGGTGAGATCGTCGTGGGTGGGGCCGATGCCGCCGGAGGTGAAGACGAAGTCGTAGGCCCGGCTCAGCGCTCGCACGTGGCTGGCGATGGTGGGCACCTCGTCGGGAATCGTCACGATCCGCTCGACGTCGACGCCCAGGGCCCGGAGCTCCCGGCACAGGTAGGGCGAGTTGCTGTCGACGACCTTCCCCGAGAGGATCTCGTTGCCGATGACGAGGATGCCGGCCGTGGGCATGACGGCGCCGAAGGTACCGGAGAGGGCTGCCCGCGGCCAAATCCCGGCTTCTCCCGTATGCTCGGACGGTGACCTACGAGGTGCGTTTCCGAAGCCGGGCCGGGCGCGAGCGCCGCGTGCTCGTTCCGGCGCGCACGACCCTGCTCGCCGCGGCGCGTCGCGCGCAGCTGCCCCTGGGCAGCGCCTGCGACGGAGCCGGGCTCTGCGCGCGCTGCGGGCTGCGCGTCCTGGACGGGGGCGAGCGGCTGGCCGCCGAGACGCCCGACGAGGCCCGCGCCAAGCTCCGCAACCGCGTCCCCCCCGAGCTGCGCCTCGCCTGCCAGGTGAGCGTCGAGAGCGACCTGCGGGTCGGCGCGGAGCACTGGTAGCCCCGTGGGCGAAGGACGGCGTTTCGAGACGCGTGCCATCCACGACGGGCAGGAGCCCGACGAAGCCACGGGCGCGACCATCGTCCCGGTCTACCAGACGGTGACCTACACCCACCAGGGTCTGGGACAGCACCGCGGCTACGAGTACTCGCGCGGCGACAATCCGACGCGCGCCGCCCTGGAGCAGTGCCTGGCCTCGCTGGAGGGAGGCCGGCACGGCGTAGCCTACGGCTCGGGAATGGCGGCCATCCACGGCGTCATGCAGCTGCTCTCGGCGGGCGACCACGTGGTGGTCGCCGACGACCTCTACGGGGGCAGCTATCGCCTCTTCAGCCGGGTCATGCCCCGCTTCGGCGTCGACTTCACGTGGGTGGACGCCACCCGCCTCGAGGAGGTCGACAAGGCGATCCGCAGCGAGACGAGGCTGGTCTGGATCGAGAGCCCGACCAACCCGATGCTGCGCATCGTAGACGTCGCCGCCTGCGCCGAGATCGCGCGGCGCCACGGGGCGCGCCTGGTCGTCGACAACACCTTTGCCACGCCCTACTTCCAGCGTCCCCTCGAGCTCGGCGCACAGCTGACGCTGCACTCGACGACCAAGTACGTGGGTGGCCACTCGGACGTGATCGGCGGCGCCGTGATCGTCGACGAGGAGGAGGTGGCCGAGCAGCTGCGCTTCACGCGCAACGCCACCGGAGGCATCCCCGGCCCCTGGGATGCCTGGCTCGTCCTGCGCGGCGCCAAGACCCTGGCCCTGCGCATGCGCGAGCACGAGCGCAACGCCCTGCGCGTGGCCGCCTTTCTGGAGGAGCGGCCGGAGGTCGCTCGGGTCCACTATCCGGGCCTGCCCGAGCATCCCGGGCACGCGCTGGCCAGGCGCCAGATGGACGGCTACGGGGGCATGGTCACGCTCGACCTGGCCGGCGGCCCGCGCGCCGCGCGGGCGCTCTGCGAGTCGACGCGGCTGTTCTCCCTCGGCGAGAGCCTGGGCGGCGTCGAGTCGCTGATCGGCCACCCCTGGACCATGAGCCACGCCGCCTTCCCCGCCGAGGAGAAGCTGCGCAAGGGCATCCGCGAGTCGACGGTACGGCTCTCGGTGGGGATCGAGCACGCGGACGATCTCTGCGACGATCTCGCCCAGGCCCTGGCCGAGGTCCGGGCCGCCCGACTCTCGTGAAGCGGGCCATCCTGCTGATCGACCACGGCAGCCGGCGCGCCGAGGCCAATCGGCTGCTCGAAGCGGTCGCCGAGCGCCTGCGGCGACGCGCCCCGGAGCACATCGTGGCGGTGGCCCACATGGAGCTGGCCGCCCCCTCGCTGGCGGAGGGCATCGCCGCCTGCGTCGCCCAGGGAGCCGAGTCCGTCGTGGTGCACCCCTACTTCCTGGGACCGGGACGCCACACCCGCTCGGACATCCCCGCTCTCGTGCGCGCCGCGGCGGAGCGGCACCCGGGGCTGCCGATCCGCATCAGCGAGCCCCTGGGCCTCGACGAACGCCTGGTGGAGGTGGTGCTCGACCGCGTGCGCGCGGTCGAGGATCCCGCTTGAGCCTGCTGCCCCTCTCGCTGGTCTGGTTCTTCGTCCTGGGCGGGCTGGGCATCTGGTTTCCCTTCCACAGCCTGTACTTCTCGGAGAACGCCGGCCTCTCGGGCGCCCAGCTGGGGGTGGTGCTCGCGACCGTGCCCGCGGCGGGCCTGCTGGCCCAGCCCTTCTGGGGGCTGGTGGCCGATCGCACCGGCTCCCGCAAGCGCGTCCTCGCCCTGGTCGCCTTCGGGACCGCCCTCGGCTACGGCAATCTCTTCGGGGCACGCGGCTTCCCGGAGCTGGCCCTGGCCACGGGACTGCTGGCCTTCTTCAGCACGGCGCTGATCCCGAATTGTGTCGCCGTGACCCTGGCGCTGACCAGGCACCTGGGCGCCCACGTCTTCGGACGCGTGCGCGTGTGGGGAACCGTCGGCTTCGGCGTGTTCATGCTCAGCTTTCCGTCGCTGCTCGACCGCCTCCAGCAGCGGCAGGGCCTGGTCCCCGGGCCGCAGGGCCCCTCCGAGCCCGGCCTGGAGTGGATGTTCCCCAGTGCCGGTGCGGTGGTGCTGGTCGGGGCCCTGCTGGTGCTGTGGCTGCGCCCCACCGCGGCCCTCCAGGTCCGGGCGCAGCCGGGCGATGCACGGCGCCTGCTCGGCCATGCGCCCTTCCTGCGACTCTTGGCCTTCAGCGTGGGCGCCTACCTGTGCCTGCAGTCGCCGATGGCACTGCTGCCGCTCTTCGTCACCGCGCACGGGGGCAGCCTCGAGACGGTCAGCCACATGTGGCTGCTGATGCTCGCCGTCGAGATCCCGCTGATCTGGTTCTCCGGAGCCAGCGTCGAGCGGCTGGGCGCCCGGGCGCTGCTGGCGATCGGGGTGCTGGCCGGCGGGCTGCGCTGGCTCAGCTGCGTCCTCCTGGAGGACCTGCTGTGGATCGGCCTGGTGCAGGGACTCCACGGAGTGACGGTGGCGGGTCTGGTGATCGGCGGGCCGCTCTACGTCGACGCGGTCGTCCCCGAGCGCCTGCGCTCCACCGGACAGGGCCTGCTGGCGATGCTGGGCGTCTCGCTGGGGGGCGTGCTCTCGCACCTGAGCGGTGGCTGGCTGCTGGAGCACAGCGGCGTCGACGCCCCCTACCTGCTCGGCGGCGCCGGGGCGCTCGCCCTGGGCTGCCTGGTCCCCTGGATCCTGCCGGGACCGGAGCGCCCCGCCGAGCCCTAGGAGCTCAGGAGTCGACGACGCGCAGCGGCGGGGCCGCGGCGGGATCGGCCAGCAGCGCGTCGACGGAGCGCAGCACCTCGTCGGGCTCGATGCCCATCATGCAGCGCGCCTGTGCGAACCAGCAGGAGAGCACCTTGTTGTCGTGGACGAACATGCAGGGAGAGCAGGCCAGGCCCCGGTAGTGGACCCGGTGGCGCTGGCCGGGCTCGGACTCCAGGGGGGCGTAGAGGACCGGCGTCTCGGGGCCGAAGAGGGCCACCGTCGAGGTGCCGACGGCGGCGGCCAGGTGCATCGGCCCGGAGTCGTTGGTGACCAGCAGATCGGCCCGCTCCAGCAGGGCCAGGAGCTGCGGCACGTCGATGCGCCCCGCCAGGTTGGCGACGCGATCGGCGACGCCCGAGCTGCTGGCGACCGACTCGACGAAGGCGCGCTCCGAGGGCGCGCCGACGAGCACCAGGTTGAGATCGCGCCCCTCGGCCAGGCGCCGCAGCAGCTCGGCCATGCGCTCGATGGGCCAGCGCCGCTCGACGGCCATGTCGCCGGCGTTCGGGTTCAGCACCACCAGCGGCCGTCCGGCTCGCCAGGCCGGGTCGCCCTCCAGCACGCGCTGACAGGACCGGTCGGTCTCGGACGGCACCCGCAGCCGCGGCAGCCGCGGCTCCTGGCGCGCCCGCCGGCTCATGGGGTCGCCGAAGAGCAGCGTCTCGAAGTTCGTGGCGACGTGGCTGTAGGCGTTGAAGGGGACTTCCACGTCGTGGAGGCGGCCGCGCCAGCTGCCCTTGGAGCTGAAGCCGTGAGAGCGGGCGGCGCGCACGCCGGCGGAGAAGGCGGCCGAGAAGCGGGTGAAGAACTCCAGGTCGAGGAGCAGGTCGTAGCGCTCGCGGCGCAGCTCCATCACCGTGGCCACTGCGTTGGCCAGGAAGTGGAGGTTGCCCTTGGAGAGGTCGAGGGAGACCGTGCGGTCGACGTCGGGGAGCAGGCCGAGCAGCGTCTCGTTCTCGGTGAGGGTCACGAAGTCGATGCGCGCCTCGGGAAAGCGCTCGCGCAGCTGCCGCAGGAGCGGCGTCGCCAGCACGATGCTGCCCATGCCCCAGAACTTCAGCACGGCGATCTTGCGCACGTCGGGGGGCGGGAGGCCCACCTGGGAGGGAATGCGTCGCAGGCGTCGCCCGAGGAGCAGCAGCCCACACAGCAGCGGACCGATGCGGCGATCGATCCAGAGCTGCAGCTCGTAGCGGCGCCGGCTCGGTCGGGCGCTGCTCATGGCGGCGAGCTTAGCGTGAGCGCTGGGCCGAGACGTGAAGCGACCAGGAGGGGAGCCTCGACAAGAGCCGCGCCTCGCACCAGAGCAGGGCGTCGACGGCCGCTACTGCCCGGGCGAAGAGGCCGCCCCCGCCGGAGCGCGCCTCGGCACCGCGGGCGACCCAGTCGCCGGTCGTCCGGGGCTCGCCGGTGAAGGCCCGGGTCGCGGCCAGGCCCGCGAAGACCGCCACGTCGGCCAGGGCGCCCACCAGGTGCAGGCTGTAGCGGACCCTCGAGATCTCGAAGCCCGCGCTCTCGACGCGCGCCAGCAGCTCGCGGCGACGGAAGCGCTGCAGGTGCCCCGCGTAGCGGCGCTTCCAGGCACCGCGGCCGGGCAGCCAGCGCCAGGGACTGGTGGCGTCGGCCTCACAGGGCACGTGGAGGTGGAGCCAGCCACCGGGCGCGAGCACCCGCTGGGCCTCGGCGAGCATGGCGTCCGGGTCCTCCAGGTGCTCGAGGACGTCGAGCATCCAGACCGCCTGGAACTCGCCGGCCGCCGCCGGCAGGGCCTCGCCGGCCACGGCCAGCCGCGCCTCGACGCCCGGCGCCGCCCGGCGCAGGCTCTCCAGGGCGCTGCGGCTCACGTCGACGCCCACGCAGCGAAGCTCCGGCCGCGCGCGGGCGACGGCGCGAAGGAAGCGCCCCCCGCCGCAGCCGATCTCGAGCAGCGCGCCGCGCGGGGGCAGCCTCGCGAGGGCCTCCTCCAGCCGGAAGCCGGCGATGCTGCGCTCCCCGCGCTGCAGCGCCTCGCCACCCCACTGGGCGGCCTCGTAGTCGAAGGCCCGGCTCACGAGGCCACGTCGCTCCGACGTCGCAGCACGGTCAGCGGACCGAAGCGTCGCTCCTCGGCGTAGCTCCGGTCGATCCAGTCCAGGAAGGCGCGGCCGAAGACCCTCTCGTCCGAGATCCCATCGACGCGCAGCACCCGGTGATCCCAGACCACGTAGGCCGGCGGGCTGCGCTGCAGCGCGGCCAGGGCCTCGCGGCGGTGCGCCTCCGTCACCATCTGGTGTCCGACCACGAAGCGGATCGGGCTGGGCCGCTCGCTCAGGTAGTAGAGGGCCGCGTCGTTCGGCAGGAAGAGGACCGGCTCCCCGGGAGGCGTGCGACTGCGGATGAAGCGGGCCGTGCGGTTCACGTCGGCGTCGCCGCGCGGGTGGTGACCGCGGCGCAGCAGCGTGGGGATGGCGTGCAGGGAGGTTCCGATGGAGTGCAGGGGGCGCGCCGTCTCGGCGAAGCCGACCGCGGCGATCCCGAGAGCCAGAGCCGCCAAGCGGAACAGGGCGAGCGGGCGCTCGGCGCGGCTGCGACGGAGCAGCGAGAGCGCCCGGTCGAGCGCGCAGAGGCAGAGCAGCGCCGCCGTGGGCGCGACCACCAGCGTGCGCGAGAGCTGGCTGCGGCCGAGGGCGGAGCGGAAGGCGACGATGCCGACCACCGCCACCAGCAGCAGGGCGAGGCGCTCCGGATCGCCGACCAGGCGCTCGCGCAGCCGCGCCAGCGAAGCCAGCGGCCGACGCCACTCGAAGCCCGAGACCGGCAGCAGGATCAGCGCTCCTCCCACCAGAATCGCGGCCACGCCGTAGCCCATGCGCAGCGCGAGCTGCGAGTCCTCCACCAGGGCGAGGGGCGACAGGGGCAGGGAGGCGACGAGGGAGGGAAAGGCCAGGTTCCCGTAGCCGGCCATCAGGTAGCGCGGGTACTCGTAGAGGTCGCGCAGCATGGGGATCAGGGCGCCGTGGGCCGCGTGGTAGCCGAGCACCGGCAGCGCGGTCGCGCCGAGCCCGGCGAGAAAGCCGAGCGCCGGCCGCGCCCGCCCGCCCAGGGCCAGGGCGCCGGCGGCCCCCAGGCAGAAGGCCATGCCGAACTCCTGGCTGTAGAGCAGCGAGAGGCCGCCCAGGGCACCGGCGGCGACCAGCCAGGCGACCGCTCCGCGGCGCAGACCGATGACGAGGCAGAGCAGGCCGAAGAAGGCCAGGCCGATACGCAGCTTCACCCACGGCAGCAGGAAGGGCAGCAGCAGCGCGAGCCAGCGGTGGCGCAGCAGGGAGCCGGCCAGCAGCAGCAGCGACAGCCAGCCGAGCACGCGCGTCAGCGCCCAGGAGAGCTCCCAGGCGGCGATCGAGCGGCCGAGAAGCCGCCAGGCCGCCACGCCGGTCCACTCGTTGAGGGGTCCGTAGAGGCAGAAGAAGTCGCGGCCCTGAAGGCCCCCCCGGTAGACCGCGTCCACCCAGGCGAGGTGCTGGCCGGTCTCGGTCAGGAACTTGAAGTGCCCCGAGGTGAGGCGCTCGTCGGGGATGCCCGCGATCACGCTCCAGGCCTTCACCCAGAAGCCCGACACCAGCAGCAGCGAG
>CAZYOL010000142.1:0-11564 GCA_964649065.1 uncultured Spirochaetales bacterium | reverse complement strand
GACGGCGGGGCGGCGAACGACCTGGCGGGGACCCTGGCGACGGCCGCGGACCCGGCCCTGCGCGCGCCCGCGCGGGCCCGGGAGCTGGCGCGTCGCTCGGTGGCCGGGGCACCCCGGGATGCCGAGCGACTCGACACCCTTGCGGCGGCACTTGCAGCCGCGGGAGAGACCGCGGAGGCGGCGGGGGTCGCCTCGCGGGCCGCAGAGGAGGCGCGGGCCGCGGGAGCGCAGGCGCTGGCCGGGGAGATCGCGACGCGGGCGGCCCTCTACGCCGCGGGGGGCGCCTATCGGGAGCCCCAGGGCGGGCGGCCCTGAGGCGGGTCTCGGGTGGATATACTCGGTCGAGAGCGATCTCCATGGCAGCCGCGTCCACCACCAGCCCGCTCGACTCCGCGACGACCCCGGCCCTGCGGCTCGTGGGTCGCCCCTTCCTCGGAGCCTGGCTCGACTTCCTGCTGATCGGCGGCGGGCTCAGCCTGCCCGTGATCGCCCTTGTCCTGGCGGGCCCCCGGGCCCCCTGGGTCGGCGGGATCACCGCGCAGCTGCTGCGACTGACCGGCCCGGAGATCCTGCCCTGGACCTTCTTCGTCATCTCCGGCACGCACTTCGCGGCGTCTACGGTCCGGCTCTACACGAAGCCCGGTGCCCCGCAGCGGCTGCCCTTCCTGACGATGGGTTTCCCGCTCGTGGTCTTCGCGGTGCTCGCCTTCAGCATCGCCTACCCCGAGGCAATCGGGCGTCTGCTCCGCTCCATCTACTTCACCTGGTCGCCGTACCACTACGCGGCCCAGGCCTACGGCCTCGCTTGCATGTACAGCTACCGCTCCGGGAGCGGCCTCAGCGCGGCCGAGAAGCGGGGGCTGCGCTGGGTCTCCCTGATGCCCTTCCTCTATGCCTTCGTGACGACCTCGGGAGCGGGGCTGCACTGGATCCTGCCGGACTCGCTCTACGCCCGACCCGAGGCGACGGCGATTCTGCAGCCCCTGTCCTGGCTCCTGATCGCGGCCGGCATGCTGGGGCCCGTGGTGCTGTTCGTGAAGAGCCTGTCCCGTCCGGGCCCCGCGCTGCCGCTCATCGTTCCGCTGCTGCTGCTGGTGAACGGCTTCTGGTGGTTCGTGCTGCCCGCCAGCCGGGCCTTCGTCTGGGCCACCTTCTTCCACGGCATCCAGTACCTGACGATCGTGCTGGTCTTCCACGCGCGGGACCAGCAGGCCGTACCGGGTAGCCGCCATGCGGGCTGGGTTCACGCCCTCCGCTTCTACGGCTGGTGCCTGGCGGTGGCCTACGCCCTCTTCAACTGCGTGCCCTACGCCTTTGCGCTGGCGGGCTTCGGGCTGACCCAGAGCCTGTTGCTCACCGCTGCCGCGATCAACGTGCACCACTTCATCGTGGACGGCTTCATCTGGCGGCTGGGTCGACAGGACGGCAACCGCAAGATCGTCGAGGCCGGCGGACGCGACCTGCCCGGCGGCCAGCCCACCTTCACGGCCGCCTGAGTTGGTCGGCCCGCGGCGCTACCGGGGGCTGGGCTGGGCCAGCGCGGCGCTCTGCGCGGCCCTGGTCGGAACCGGGATCGTCGCAGCCCTGCGGCTCGACGCGCGGCTCCCCGGGCTGACCATCCTGCCGGAGCACGTGATCGTCGATCTGCTGGAGCGCGGGCTGTACCAGCGGGCCCTGGTGGAGCTCGACCGGACCCTGGAGCTGGATCCAGAGCGCCCGGACTTCCAGGCCCAGCGGGCCCAGGCGCTGCACAAGCTGGGTCGTACCGAGGAGGGGGTCGAGCAGCTGCGGCGGACGCTCGAGGCCCGCCCCGACTTCGTGGAGGGCCGCCTGATCCTGGTGACCCAGCTCAAGTCCCTGGGCCGCTCGGCGGAGGCCGTGGAGGAGCTCGAGACCCTCGTTCGCCAGCTGCCCACCGACGCCGAACTGCGCACACATCTCGGTGTCGCTCTCCAGGAGAGCGGCGACGAGGAGAGAGCCCTGGCCCACTTCCAGGCCGCGCTGCTGCGCGATCCGGGCTTCCTGCCCGCCAGCTATCACCTCGCCCAGTTGCGCCTGGAGCGCGGGGAGGCGGAGCTGGCGCGCGGGCCCCTGGAGCGCGCGGTCGCGGCGCGCCAGGACAGTGCGGACCTGATCGTCCTGCTGGCCCAGGTCCACGAGGAGACCGGTCGACCCGAGTCGGCCGCGGCCCTCTACGCGCAGGTGCTGCGTCTCGACCCGGGCCGCGCGCCGATCTGGCGGCGCATGATCGATGCGCTGGCGGCGTCGGACCAGCACGCCGAGGCGGGCGAGGTGCTGGCCCAGCTCGACCCGGCCTCGACGACCGGCGGCGATCCGGTGCTGCTGAACAACGTGGCCTGGGTGCTGGCGACGCATCCGGTGGCGGAGCGCCGTCGCCCCGAGCTGGCCGTCCAGCTGGCCGAGCGCGCCGTCGAGATCGATCGCGACGCGGCCGCCCTCGACACGCTGGCCGCCGCCTACGCCCGGGCGGGTCGCCTGCCGGAGGCGGTGGAGGCGGCCCGTCTCGCCCTGCAGCCCTCGGAGGCCACCGGCGACCCGCGCGAGGCGGCGGCCATTCGAGGGCACCTCGAGGCATTCTCCGCCGGACGGACCATCGAGGCCGCTCCAGCTCCGCTCGACGGAGCCGGATGAGACTCCGGTCGCTGCCGGCCTGCGCGTTCCTGGCGTTGGGCTGCGCGGAGGTCCTCGAGCCCGAACGGGCCGCCGCGCCCGAGGCCGCCTGCCAGCCGCTGGTTGCCCAGCAGGTGCCGGCGGAGGCGAGCGTGGTGCTGGTCGTGAACGACACGATGCGGCGGGATCGGGTCGGGGCCTACGGCGGGACGGTGCCCACCCCCGCCTTCGACGCGCTGGCCCGGGAGGGCTGGCTCTTCACGCGGGCCCACTCGACGGCGCCGTGGACGAAGCCGGCCGTGGCCAGCCTCTTCACCGGCCTCTATCCCTCGCAGCACGGCGCGCTCGACGACCCGCGGATGGTGGGGCGTGGCCTGCGAGGAGGAGGACGCACCGACGTGCTCGGTGCGGGGCTGACCACGCTGGCGGAGGCCCTGCGGGCCGCGGGCTTCCGCACCGCAGCCTTCGTGAGCAACCCGTGGCTGGGTCGCGAGTTCGGCTTCGCCCAGGGCTTCGAAGTCTACGACGACTCCGGCGCGCGCTGGGACGAGCCCGGCGAGCAGCTCGTGCGCCGGGGCCTGGCGTGGCTGGCCGGCCTGCCCGAGGGCGCTCGCTTCCTGCTCTATCTCCACACCATCGACTCGCACCTCCCCTACGGAGCGCTGGATCCGCTGGAGATCCTGGCCGAGCGCGAGCGGCTCGAAGCCGACTCGCGCCCCCTGCCCGGCGAAGGGCTGGGCATTCTCGCGGAGCTGCGCACGCCGCGCGGCGATCCGCTGCTGGCGGCGACGGGCGCACCGCCGACCCTGGCCTTGATCGAGCTGGCCTACGACCGCGGCATCTCGCGCTTCGATGCGGCCCTCGGCCTCCTGCTCGACGGGCTGCGCGCGCGGCCGGAGTGGTCGCGCACCGCCGTGATCGTCACCTCGGATCACGGCGAGGCGCTCTTCGAGCGGGGCTACGGCAACCACGGTCGGGCCCTCTTCGACGAGGAGATCGCGGTTCCCCAGGCGGCCCGGCTCCCGGGTGTGGGCCCGGGCGGAACGGTCGACTGCGGCACGACCCTGGCCGACTGGCTGCCGACGCTCTGCGACTACCTCGAGGTGAGCTGTCCCGAGGGCCTGGCCGGGAGCAGCCTGCTGGCGCGCCCCGGGAGTGCGGCGCCCGGGGCGCCCCGCTATCTGGTCGCGGAGGGCGTGCCCATGGCCCGCGCACACCGCTAGCTGCGCAATCGCCGCTACAAGCTGATCTACGAGCCCGAGGGTCCGCTGGGCCAGGACTTCGAGCGCGACGCCGAGCTGGCCCGGCGCAAGCCCTACGCCCTCTTCGACCTGCAGGCGGACCCCGCCGAGCGGCGCGATCTCCTCGCCGGCGGCGAGCCCTCCGCGCCCACCCGAGAGGTCTTCCGCATCTTGCGCGAGGCCCTGGACGACAGCCGCCCGGAAGCCGGCGATGCCTCGTCGGAGACCGCTCCCATCCCGGCGGACCTGCGCGAGCGCCTCGACGCCCTCGGCTACGGGGAGTAGGCACCCCGCAGCCGCGCCAGGTTGCGGCGCGCGTCGGCGTGGCCCGGATCGAGCGCGAGGGCCCGCTCGAAGGCCTGGGCGCCTGCCTCTGGCCGTCCCTGCCACACCCGGATGGCGCCGAGCCCGTTCCAGATCGAGGCATCGTGGGGTTGGAGTCGCAGCGCCGCCTCGACGTGGGCAAGGCCGGCCCGGTGGGCGCCGTCCTCGGCCAGCAGCATCCCGAGGTTGAAGCGCGCGCGGGCGTGGTCGGGCTGCGCATCGACGGCGCGCTGGAAGTGCAGCAGGGCCTCGTGCCTCTGGCCGAGGGCCAGGAGCGCGCTCCCCAGGTTGTTGATCGCCTCCGCGTCCTCCGGGTCGATGGCCAGTGCCGCCCGGTACTCCGAGACGGCCTCCGGCAGGCGACCGGCTCTCGCCAGGGCCAGGCCGTGGTTGCCGCGGGCGGCGGCCACTCCCGGGCTCTTGCGCGCGGTATCGGCCCACAGCGCCAGCTCGTCGCCCCACACGGCGTTGCGCTGGGCCGTGGCCAGCCCGAGGCCGGCGAGCGCCAACAGCGCGCGCGGGGCCAGCACGGGGCGCGCGCGCGGCAGGGCGCTGGCCGCTGCGGCCGGCACGGCCGCGGCCACACCCACCATGGGCAGGTAGAGGCGGTGCTCGTAGACCAGGGCGAGCGGCAGCAGGAAGGACTCGAGGGCCATGTGGAGCGCCCACCAGGCGACCGCGAAGCCGAGCCACGGCGCGCTGCGCCGCGCGGCCACGCCGACCCCTGCCACGGTGACGATTCCCAGGCCCGCGAGCAGCGTGCGCGGCGGCTCGAGCAGCGAGCGGGACAGCTCGAGTTCGTGGAGCAGGTTCAGGCGAGAGGGCAGGGGGAGGGCCACCAGGCTCGCGTAGAGCCACTGGACGCGCAGCGCGGTCCACAGCCGCTCGCCCGCGCTGAAGCCGCGCCCCGCATAGGCCTCCTCGGCCCACAGCCAGACGCAGAGGGCGCCCAGCCCGACCAGCGCCGGCAGGCCCAGGCCGATGGCGCTGCGCCGCAGGAAGCGCGGATCGCCGCGCCGAAAGCCCAGCCACTCGATCAGCCAGAGCGCCCCGGGCAGGGTGATGGCGATCTCCTTGGATCCGAGCGCCAGACTCCAGAGCAGACCGGCCGCGCACCACCAGGCCACGCGGCCTCCCGCCTCGGCCTCGCGTCCGCGCAGCCAGGCGAGGCAGGAGCTCACATAGAAGAGTGTGGACAGGCTGGCCATGCGCTGCACGACGTAGCTGACCGCCTGGGTCTGGACGGGATGCAGGGCGAAGAGCAGGCCCGAGAGCAGGGCGCAGACGGTCGCGCTGCGCGCGTCGAGGCCCGGCGAGATCCGGGGGATCAGGCGACGGGCCAGACCGGCCACCGCGAGCGAGGCCAGCGCGTGGAGGGCGACGTTGACGGCGCGAAATCCGCGCGCGTCGAGCCCGGTCAGCCGGCGGTTCCAGGCGAAGGAGAGGTTCGCGACCGGCCGGAGCGTCGGTGCGTCGAAGGCGGCGGCCGCCCAGCCCCTCGTCGGGTCGAGGTTCGGGTTGTCGACGATGTTCTGGTAGTCGTCGTAGAAGAAGGGACCCTCCAGGGCAGGCGTGTAGACGCCCCAGGCCAGGGCCACCGTGGCCAGGAGACCGAGAGCCCAGATCGCACGGGACGGCTCCGGACTCAGGAGGCGGGCTCCCGGCCGCCCCGGGCCAGCTCCTCGCGGCTGGCTTCGAAGCGCTCCACCAGGAAGTCGAAGACCGCCCGGATGCGGGCGCTGCGACGCAGACCCGCGTGGGTGACCAGCCAGACCTCGATCGCGATCGAGAGCTCGGGGAGCACGCGCTCGATGCCCGGCCGACGCAGCGCGACGAAGGGCACCTGCCCGCCGATCCCCAGGCCTGCGGCGACGGCCGCCAGCTGTACCTGCAGGCTGTTGGAGCGGTAGGCGATCCGCGTCGCGGCCAGCTGCTGCTCCAGCCAGGCTCCCGGGCCGCGCTGGAGCAGGCTCTCGTCGAAGCTGACGCCCCGGTGCGTCGCGAGGTCCTCGGGGCTGCGAGGACGACCCATGCGTTCGAGATAGGCGCTCGAGGCGACGAGGCCGTACTCCAGCTCCCCGAGCTTTCGGGCGACCAGATCCGCCTGCTTGGGCCGGCCCAGGCGGACCGCGATGTCCGCCTCCCGGCGCAGCAGGTCTACGAGGTCGTTGCGGACCAGCAGCTGCAGCTCGATGGCGGGATGGCGGGACTGGAAATCGGCGAGCTCGGGCGTCAGCCACTCGATGGCGAGGCCCTCGGTCGAGCTCAGCCGCACGGTGCCGGCCAGGGCCTGGTCGCGTCCCGTGATCGCCACCTCGATGGCGCGCGCCTCCTGCTCCATCTGGCGCGCAGGGGCCACCACGGCCTCGCCCGCCTCGGTGAGCTCGAGGCCCCGGGGCGTGCGCCGGAACAGCTCGGTGCGCAGGCGCTGCTCGAGTGCGGCCATGCGCCGCGTCAGGGTGGGTTGGCTGAGCCCGAGGCGCCGGGCGGCGGCGGAGAGGCTCCCGGCCTCCACGACCGCCAGGAAGTCGCGCAGGGCAGCCCAGTCCAGGGGATCCGCGTCGTTCGGAGGCGTGGAGGTGCTTCTTGCCATGCATGTACGCATAGCAGATTAGTCGATACTGGTTCTAGGCATTCTCTTCTGTTGGGCGATGCTCGTTGGCGTCGGGGTACCACGGGGAGCGCAGGAGGACGAGCAGATGGGGATTCAGACGAGCGACAGCGCGGGAGAGATGCCCTGTGCCGGAGCCTGCAGCCGGGCGACCCCGGCGCGCGGGCGCAGGCGGTTGCGCGTCGCAGCCGCCTTCGGCGCCGGCCTGCTGGCCGGTGTCGCCGCCACGAGCTGGGCCGTGCCCGAGGAGCGGACGGCGCCCGCGGGCGACGTGGCCCAGAGCGCCTACACCTGGGAGCCCGAGCCGCTGCCCCGAGAGTGGCGCTGGGAGCCGGCGGTGGTTCGGTTCGAGGGGATGATTCGCGAGCGCTGACCCCTTCCGGACGCGTCTGCCGGGCGGTCGATCGGTCGACCCCCGGCCAGGTTGGGCCGTGGAGGGTCTACCCTCGGGGGGTGCACTCGAGACTGCGCTGGCTCGTGCCCGTGGGCCTGTCGCTCGCCTTCGCGACGCTCTGCGCCACGAGCCTGCTCCAGAAGTCGCAGACCTGGGACGAGTACCTGCTCGGGACCGGTGCGCGGCTCTCCGTGGCCGAGGCGCGCTTCCACCCGCCGCTCTCGACCGTGATCCACAGCCTTCCCTTCCTCCTCTGGTGGGAGGTTCCAGAGGCGTACTGGAGCGAGCTCTCCGGGCCGGCGCGAGCCCAGGCGATCGTGTCGCTGCGCGACGACGACTGGATGCTCAACGCCTCGCGGCTCTGGCTGCTGCCCTTCGGCATCGCCCTCGGCTGGATCGCCTTCGTCTGGGCCCGCCAGCTCCACGGCTTCGCGGGCGGCTGCCTGGCGCTGGCGGTGCTCTGCTTCGACCCCAACGTCATCGCGCACGCCCGTCTGATCACCCCCGACACGACCCTGGCCTGCACGACGGTGTTGCTGGCCTGGCGCCTCTGGCGGCTCGCCCGCGAGCCCACGCCGGCGCGGCGTGGCTGGGCCGGGGGCGCGCTGGGGCTCATGCTGCTCAGCAAGTACACGGCGCTGCTGCTGGCGGCGATCCTGCTGGTGACCGACCTGGCCTACCGCTGGGCCCGTCGAGACGGGCGTTCGCCAGCCGGGCTGCTGCGCGCGGCGGCTGGCGACTGGCTCTGGCTCGTCGCCATCGGAGGAGTGCTGCTCTGGGCGGGCTACGGCTTCCGCGTCGGGCCCGTCTCCGTGTCCGACGGGATCGCGCTCTGGGCCCCGGCCCCGCGCTACCTCGAAGGGGTCCTCTACCAGTGGGCCCAGTCGCGCCAGCCCCACGACTTCTTCCTGCTGGGCCAGCACTCGACGCAGGGCTGGTGGTACTTCTACGCGGTCGTCGCGGTGCTCAAGCTGCCGCTGGCCACCCTGCTGCTGCTCGCCTTGCGCTGGGGCGCCGGACCCTGGCTGGGCCTGCGGGCCCGTGCAGACCAGCTCTACCTCTGGCTGCCCGCGCTGCTGCTGGTCGTCTACCTCTCGCTCTTCAACACCCTCCACAACGGCTTCCGCTACCTGTTGCCCGTATACACACCCCTGCTGGTCGGACTGGGCGCGCTGACGCAGCCGGCCGCGCGCTCGCGGGGCTTCGCCCTCGGGCTCGCCGCCTCGCTGGCCTGGATCGCCTTCGCGGCGCTCGCGACCTGGCCGGACTACCTGTCCTACACCAGCCCTCTCGTCGGCGGCTCACGCCAGGGCTACCGCTACCTGGGCGACTCGAACCTCGACTGGGGTCAGGATCTCCCGCAGCTCGCCGAGTGGATGCGCGAGAACGGGGTCGAGCGCATCCAGCTCGCCTACTTCGGTACCGCCGATCCCGCCCACTACGGAATCGACTACCTGGCGCTGCCCTCGGCGACCAGCGCCCTGCCTCCGCGCCGGCAGCCCTCCGACCTGGCGCGGCCGCCGCGCTTCGTCGCGCGCTCGGGCGACCAGTGCCAGGGCATCGGCTTCCCCGCCAAGGACTTCTACGGCGTCTTCCACGCTCGGCAGCCGGTCGCCGTCGTCGGCGGCTCGATCCTGGTCTTCGACCTGGAGGAGCCGGCCTCCCGGCAGTGAGGCCCGCCCTGGGGCATGCTGGCGGAGATGGCGATCGAGGCCTGGCGCGCCCGGCGATCTCGCCTGCGCGGTCTGGGGGTGGCGATTCTGGCCGTGAGCGTGCTGCTCTCCTCACCGCGAGTGCGCGGCACGGCGGCCGAACTGCTGGCCCTGCCCCCGCTGGCCTGGCGGGAGCGCCACGCTCTCGCCCAGGCGTTGCGCACACCGGGCGCCGGCGACGCCGCCGTCGGTCCGATGCTGGAGGCGGTGCTGCTGCTCCGCCAGAGCGGAGAGGCGCGCTACTCCGTCTCGCCGGCCATCGCCGCCGACGACTACCTGCTGCAGCGCCTGGTCGAGGGCGCCTGGCCGCTGCGGCCCGCGCCCGACGCCCGTCTGCGCGTATCGCTGCTGGCCGAGGCGCCGCGCTGCCCGGTGCTGGCCGAGCGGCGGATGCCGGGATTCGAGGCCGGCGGAGTCCGGATTGCTCGCTGTCCCTAGCGCCGGCCTGCTGCTCCTGGCCGGCCTGGGCGCCCTGGTCGTGGCTCCGCTGGCGGGAGCTGCCCCCCGGGCCGGCGGCGGGTGCCGCAGCGGGCTCGCGTCGCTCGCAGCGGCTCTCTGCTACGGCCTGATCCTCGACGCATCGCTCGTCCTGGTGCTGGGGAGCCTGCCGCTGTCCTTCTGGATCGCGCTGCCGCTGTCCGTGCTCGGAGCCGCGCTGGCCTGGAGGGCCTACGCGGCAGGCGTCTCCTGGCCGCCCCTCGGGCCCGGCCTGGCGGTGCTGGTCCTGGCGCTACTCCTGGCGCTGATCGGCCTGCGCGCCCTGGCGGAGCCGCTGGCCAACTGGGACGCCCGTTCGATCTGGTTCTTCCACGCCCGGATCCTGTTCTTTGCCCAGGGGCTCGAGGGCCCACTGCCCTGGGCGGATCCCGCGCTGGCCTTCAGTCACCCGGACTACCCGAAGCTCCTCCCGATCCTCGCGGCCCAGGTCGCGAGCGGGGCCGGGCTGTGGAACGAGCACCTGCCCAAGGCCGCCCTCCTGCTGCTGATCGTGCCGCCGGCTCTCGGGCTGCTGGGCTCGGCCCGCCACTGGCTCCCCGGACTCGGCGTGAGCGTCTTCCTGCTGCTGCACTGCGGTCCGCTGCTCTGGAACGGGCAGGCCGATGCCGCGCTCGCCCTCTACACCGCGCTGGCGGCGGCCGCGCTGGCCGCACCGGGTGGGGATCCCGCCCAGCGTGCGCTGGGCCTCGGCGGGCTGGGCGTGGCCCTGCTGCTCAAGAACGAGGGGCAGCTCGTGGCGCTGTGCCTGCTCGGGGGCGGCCTCGCAGTCGCCCTGGCGCGTCGGCGCGGGTCACGGCCGGACGCGAGGAGCCTGGGCCTCGCGGCGTTGGCGCTGCTTCCCTTCCTCGTATGGCGGGCCGAGGTCGCCGCCTGGGGACTGGCCTCGGATCTCGCCCTCTCCGGGGAGTCGCTGGCCCGGGCCGCGGAGCGCGCCGGCCAGCGCGAGAGCTGGGCTCTGCTGGCCGCCAGCCTGCTGCCCGGTCAGGGCCTGGCGCTGCTGGCCCTGGCGATCGCGGCGGCGGGGGCGGCGCTGCATTGGCTGCGCGGACCGCTCTCGCCCGGCGTCGCCATGATCCTGGGCGCCGCGCTGCTCTACGCCGCGGGCCTGGTCGCCATCTACCTGTCGACGCCGCACGATCTGCAGTGGCACCTGCAGACGAGCGCCCTGCGCACGCCGCTCCCGGTGGCGGCGCTGCTCGCCGCAGCGCTGCTGCGGCTGCTCGACGAGCTGGCGACAGCGAGCCGGAGCGGGGCCGCCGCACCCATCGGCTCGGAGACGGAGACTGGAGAAGAGGAAGGGGCTGCCCGGCTCTCGCCGGACAGCCCCTTCTGAGCTGCGCATCAACCCGTCGGCGCTGGGGCCGAGCGCTGCTGCTCTCTCTTGGCGCTACTCCTCGCGCTTGCTGCGCAGGGCGCGGGCACCCAGGTAGAGGAGCGCGGCTCCCAGGCCCGAAGCGCCCAGAAGCGGCAGGGCCGGGACCATGTTCACGACATCACCCGCCCAGGCGATGTTGGTGCGCACCACCGACGGAGGCGCGCCGAGCAGCACGATCTCCTCGGTGTTCAGGCACTTGCAGGGCGCCGAGACGCCGTCGTAGCTGCAGGTTCCCGAGCAGTCGGCATCCGTGGTGCACGACACACCGAGGTCCGGGCCGCCCGAGCAGGTCAGGCCGATGCTCACCAGGTTGCCGTCGCCGTCGAAGGTCCACGGGTCGGTGTCGAAGGCCGATGCCTTGAGCGGAGCCGGCGGGCCGGTGCCCTCGAAGCCCACGAAGGGGATGCAGGAGGAGCCGCTGCCGAAGGGCGGCAGCCGGGTGTCGCAGAAGAGCCGGCCCGTCTGGCTGTAGCCCGTGAGAGTGCCCCAGCTGATCGAGCTGGTGGTGTCGCCAACGCCGCTCTGGCCGCCGGCGATGCTGAGGCCCGTGATGCTGTCGACGATCACGGTGGTGCCCGGGTCGCCGGTCGTGGTGGTTCCACCGACGACCAGGAAGAGCACGTTGGTCACCTCGAATTCCTCGAGGACCGGCGTGCCGCCGAACTCGCTGATCGTCATCGTGCCGCCGCCGGTGTTGCAGCAGATCGGGGGCCCCGGGTTGGGCGGGTTGCCCTGGGCCGGGATGTTCAGCGTGATGGTGCCGTCCGTGGGGAAGGCG